>NZ_JAEKEG010000062.1 GCF_016651255.1 Pseudomonas sp. TH10 | reverse complement strand
TCGAACCGCAGCTACCGTCTTCGCAAGGTCACGGCATTCACGCCGGTTTGCCGGGCCACTTCACGGATCGGCAGCCAGCCTTCGTCCAAGGCTTTCTTGAAATCGTCGCCGAGGTCTTCGCTGGCGCTGGTGTCGAGTTGGTTAGTCATTAAATCGCATTTCGCAGGCTGAGGTTTTCCGGGTGCGGTTGCAGGTAAACCTGTTGCGCGATGTAAGGATCCGGGTGTTGGCGGAAGTGGTGCTTGAGCAGGGTCATGGGGACCACCAATGGCACGATGCCGTGGCGGTACTGGCCAATAACGTGCTGCATTTCCTGTTTGTCTTCGGCGCTGATCGCCTGTTTCAGATAGCCGCTGATGTGCAGCAGCACGTTGCAGTGAGTGCCGCGTGTCGCGCATTTTTTCAGCGCCGCCATCAGCTCGCTGAAGTAGCGTGGGCCGATTTCGCCGGGGTCGCTATGCGCCATGTTGCCCAGCAGCTTGCCGAGGGCCTTGTATTGCGGCGGGTTGTGGGCCATCAACAGGTATTTGTAGCGCGAGTGGAATTCGGTGAGGGCGCGACGGCTCAGGCCGTCGGCAAGTACTTGCTGCCATGCGCTGTAGGCGAAGACGCGCGTGATGAAGTTCTCACGCAATACCGGATCGTTCAGGCGCCCGGCTTCTTCCACCGGCAAGTCCGGGTGGCGCGCGCAAAAGGCTTGAGCGTAGATGCCACGTCCGCCGCCGTTCACCGGCGCGCCGTTGGCGTGGTAGACCTTGACTCGCTCCAGTCCACAGGACGGCGATTGCTGCATGAAGATGTAGCCGCAGATGTCTTCGAGTTCGCCGGCCATTTGCTCGCCGTACGCGGCCAGAGGCTCGGTGACGTTGATTGCCGGATTGACCGTGCCGATGGCTTGAGGACTTTCCGGATCACCGACCAGGCGGATCGGTTCGCGCGGAATGCCGAGACCGATGGCGACTTCCGGGCAGACCGGGGTGAAATCGAAATACTCAGTGAGGGTGCGGCTGCACAGGCGCGATTCCTTGTGTCCGCCGTTATAGCGCACCTCGGCACCCATCAGGCAGGCGCTGATGGCGATTTTCGGTTTGGCGCAAGGAAGAGCGGACATAGTCACCTCGAATCTAAACCTGTACAGAGATCAATCTCTGTACAACATTGGCTTAGCATAGATCCAAAGGTGTACAAGTCAAATAGTTTGTATAGGTTTTTACGCGACGACCTTTGTAGGAGCAAAGCTTGCTCGCGAAGGCGTCGGCTCATTCAATATCAATCTTGAATGTGAAATAGCGTTCGCGAGCAACCTTTGCTCCTACCCAAGCAAAAGCGTTATTGCCAGCCGAGTAGCCAGTGCTCGTTGTTCTTGAGAATCTGCCAATCGAGGCGTTCGGCACGTTTGGTCAGCACTGCCTGCAGTTCAACTTCCAGCACCGTGCCTTCCTCATCACGGAACAGCTCCGTCACCAGAAAGTGTTTTTCGCGATGCTGCGGGTGGGCTGCTGTCCATTTCGACAGCAGCAATTTGCGCGGATTGATTCGGTTCATTGCAGGTGTTCGTGTAAGCGTCGTGCCGCTTCCTGGCCACTGAGCCATGCCCCTTCAACACGTCCTGAGAGGCACCAGTCGCCACAGGCGTACAAGCCCAGATCGGCATCGGCCAACGTGCCCCATTCATGGCCGATGGCAGGGCGGGCGTAGAGCCAGCGATGCGCAAGGCTGAAGGTCGGCGCGGGCATGGCACTGTGCAGCAATTCGGCAAACGCACCGTGCAGTTGTTCGATCACAGCCTCCTTGGACAGGTCGATATGTTGCCGGCTCCACGCGCTGGTGGCGTGCAGCACCCAGGTGTCGAGCGTGTTGTCGCGCCCCGGTTTGCTGCGATTGCGCGCCAGCCAGTCGAGCGGGCTGTCCTGCACGAAGCAACCCTCGATGGGCGTATCCAGAGGTGTATCGAAGGCGAGGGCGACGGCCCAGGTCGGGTCCATTTTCACCCCGGCGGCGGCACCGGCGAGTTTCGGCGCAGCGGCCAGCAACGCGGTGGCTTGCGGCGCGGGCGTGGCGATGACCACATGGCTGAAGGGACCGTGAGTGAAACCTTCGGCGTCCTGCAAATGCCAGTGTTCTTCACCGCGAAAGACCTCGGTGATGCGGCAGGCGAAATGCACTTCCAGGCCATCGAGCAAGCCCCGGGTGATGGCGCTCATGCGCGGCGCGCCGACCCAACGGGTCTGCTCGTCTGGCGACAGGTTCAGCTGCCCGCCCTGATAGGTGTAGAGCTGCGGCGTCCACTCGGCGACCCAGCCCTGGCTTTGCCAACGCTGGACCTCGGTGACAAATCGCCGGTCACGAGCAGTGAAATATTGCGCGCCCATGTCCAGTGAGCCGGCGTCGCTGCGCTTGCTCGACATGCGCCCGCCGCTGCCGCGACTCTTGTCGAATAATTGGACGGTGTGCCCGCTCTCTGTCAGAGCCTGGGCGGTGGAGAGCCCGGCGATGCCGGTGCCGATGATTGCGATAGGTACAGTCATAGGGGCCTCGTTTACCTTTCTGTACAGACTACGCCGTGGATGAAACCTGTACAATTTTGTTTTTTGGTATAACTTCTAGCGTTCTCGTTCTGACAGCTTGGCCTATGGTTAAACAATAGAGCCTGCCCGATAGAAAAGATCCCTGCTTTTAAAAATAGACTAGTGATCCGGGTTAAACGCCACGCGAGGAAGATGTCATGCACATATTGCTGACCGGCGGTACTGGTTTGATAGGACGCCAACTCTGCCAACACTGGTTGAGCCAGGGACATCGCCTGACGGTGTGGAGTCGTCAACCGGACAAAGTCGCGAAAATCTGTGGTGCGCAGGTGCGCGCAATTGCACGGCTGGAAGACCTCGGCGAAGAGCCGGTGGACGCGGTCGTCAATCTGGCCGGCGCGCCGATTGCCGATCGGCTGTGGACGCATCGGCGCAAAGCGTTGCTGTGGAGCAGCCGCATTACGCTGACCGAAACGTTGCTGGCGTGGCTCGACAGCCGCACGCAGAAACCGGCGCTGCTGATTTCGGGCTCGGCGATTGGCTGGTACGGCGACGGAGGCGAGCGCGAGTTGACCGAGGAGTCGGCACCGGTGATTGACGATTTTGCCAGTCAGCTGTGCATTGCCTGGGAAGAAACTGCCCAGCGTGCCGAGGCCTTGGGCCTGCGCGTTATCCTGATCCGCACCGGGTTGGTGTTGTCGGCCGATGGCGGCTTTTTGTCGCGCCTGTTACTGCCCTTCAAACTCGCGATGGGCGGGCCTCTGGGTAATGGTCGGCAGTGGATGCCGTGGATCCATATCAAGGATCAGGTCGGCCTGATTGATTTTCTTCTGCACCGCGATCAGGCCAGGGGTCCTTATAATGCGTGCGCGCCGAAACCTGTGCGCAATCGCGAATTTGCCAAAACGCTGGGCAACGTGTTGCACCGCCCGGCGTTCATGCCGATGCCGAGCCTGGCACTGAAGGTTGGCCTCGGCGAGATGTCTTTGTTGTTGCTCGGTGGTCAAAAGGCCGTGCCGGCACGCTTGCTGGAAGCGGGTTTCACTTTCCAGTTCACGGATTTACGCGCGGCGTTGGACGATCTCTCCAGCCGCCTCTGAAATAGGACGTTGCATGACCGATCACGCCTTGCTTCTGGTTAACCTGGGTTCCCCGGCCTCAACTTCTGTGGCCGATGTGCGCAGCTACCTCAATCAATTCCTGATGGACCCGTACGTGATCGACCTGCCGTGGCCGGTGCGGCGTTTGCTGGTATCGCTGATCCTGATCAAACGCCCGGAGCAGTCGGCCCACGCTTATGCGTCGATCTGGTGGGAAGAAGGTTCGCCGCTGGTGGTGCTCAGCCAGCGCCTGCAACAGCAGATGAAAGCGCAGTGGACCCAGGGGCCGGTTGAGCTGGCCATGCGTTACGGCGAGCCGTCGATCGAGTCCAAACTGTTGCAACTGGTTGCCCAGGGCCACAAGCGAATTACCCTCGCACCGCTGTATCCGCAGTTTGCCGATAGCACCGTGACCACGGTGATTGAAGAGGCGCGGCGGGTCGTGCGCGAGCACCAGCTGGATGTGCAGTTCTCGGTGCTGCAGCCTTTTTACGATCAGCCGGAGTACCTCGACGCGCTGGTTGCCAGTGCCAAGCCATACCTGGAGCAGGATTACGATCACCTGTTGCTGAGTTTTCACGGCTTGCCCGAGCGCCACCTGACCAAGCTGGATCCCACGGGACAGCACTGTTTCAAGAATGAAGACTGCTGCAGGAACGCTTCGCCAGAAGTGTTGGCCACCTGTTATCGGGCCCAATGCCTGCGCAGCGCATCGGAGTTCGCCAAACGGATGGGGCTGCCGGACGGCAAGTGGTCCGTGTCATTCCAGTCGCGCCTGGGTCGGGCGAAGTGGATCGAACCCTACACCGAAGCCCGCCTTGATGAGTTGGCCGGAATGGGGGTTAAGAAGGTGCTGGTGATGTGTCCGGCGTTTGTCGCCGATTGCATCGAGACCCTGGAAGAGATCGGCGACCGGGGGCTGGAGCAGTTCCGTGAAGCGGGGGAGAGGAGTTGGTGCTGGTGCCGTGCCTGAACGATGACCCGCAGTGGGCTAGGGCGTTGAGCACGTTGTGCGAGCGAGCGCCTTTGGCGCTGTAAAGCATTGCGGCCAAGCCTTGCTCCCACAGATTTCATGTCAGTGCGCATCCATGTGGTTCGACTGAGTACCTGTGGGATCAACGCTTGCCCGCGATGGCGATTTCAAGCCTGGCTTACAGCAGAGGCTCATCCGCTTTTTTGTGCTTCCAGCTGTCATTCCCTGGCAGCAGCAAGTTAAGGGCAATGGCCACCACCGCGCACAGCGCAATGCCTTTGAGGCCGAAATCGTCCGGCCCTGTGCCTGTGCCGACCAGCACCCCGCCAATCCCGAATACCAGTGTCACCGACACAATCACCAGGTTGCGCGCTTCGCCCAGATCGATCTTGTGGCGAATCAACGTGTTCATCCCCACTGCCGCGATCGAGCCGAACAACAGGCAGAGAATCCCGCCCATCACCGGCACTGGAATGCTTTGCAGCAGCGCGCCGAACTTGCCGATGAACGCCAGGCTGATGGCGAAGATCGCCGCCCAGGTCATGATTTTCGGGTTGTAGTTCTTGGTCAGCATCACGGCGCCAGTCACTTCGGCATACGTGGTATTCGGCGGACCACCGAACAGGCCTGCCGCGGTGGTGGCAATGCCGTCACCCAGCAGCGTGCGGTGCAGGCCCGGCTTCTTCAGGTAGTCGCGACCGGTCACGCTACCCACGGCAATCACGCCGCCGATGTGCTCGATGGCTGGAGCCAATGCCACGGGAACAATGAACAGAATCGCCTGCCAGTTGAACTCCGGCGCAGTGAAGTGCGGGATCGCGAACCACGGTGCAGCGGCAATCTTCGCGGTGTCGACCACGCCGAAATAGAACGCCATGCCGAAGCCGACCAGCACGCCCGAAATGATCGGCACCAGGCGGAAGATGCCTTTGCCGAACACCGCCACGATCAACGTGGTGAGCAGGGCGGGCATCGAGATCATCATGGCGGTCTGGTAATGGATCAGTTCAGAACCGTCGCCAGCCTTGCCCATCGCCATGTTCGCGGCAATCGGCGCCATGGCCAGGCCGATGGAAATGATCACCGGACCAATCACCACCGGCGGCAGCAGACGGTCGATGAACCCGGTGCCTTTGATCTTCACGGCCAGGCCGAGGAAGGTGTAGACGAAACCGGCAGCCATTACGCCGCCCATGGTCGCGGCGAGGCCGAACTGGCCTTTGGCGAGAATGATCGGGGTAATGAAAGCGAAGCTCGACGCGAGGAACACCGGTACCTGACGGCCGGTTACGATCTGGAACAGAATCGTCCCCAGACCTGCGGTAAACAGTGCCACGTTCGGGTCAAGGCCCGTGATCAGCGGCATCAGAACCAGGGCGCCGAAGGCCACGAACAGCATCTGCGCGCCGGACAGCACCGTGCGCCAGAGCGGATCGTTGAACTCTTGCTGCATGCTCAAGCGTCCTTCTGCTTGGTGCCGAAGATCTTGTCACCCGCATCGCCAAGCCCAGGAATGATGTAACCGTGCTCGTTCAAGCGCTCATCGATGGACGCGGTGTAGATGGTCACGTCCGGGTGAGCTTTTTCTACGGCAGCAATGCCTTCCGGCGCGGCAA
Organism: Pseudomonas sp. TH10; assembly: GCF_016651255.1. Classification (GTDB taxonomy): domain Bacteria; phylum Pseudomonadota; class Gammaproteobacteria; order Pseudomonadales; family Pseudomonadaceae; genus Aquipseudomonas. Next base: position 36,162 of record NZ_JAEKEG010000062.1, on the reverse strand, counting down.
CCAGAACCATTGCGCGGATGTCTTTGCAGCCAGCCTTTTTCAGCAGGTCGATGGTCGCAACCATGGAGCTGCCGGTGGCGAGCATCGGGTCGATGATCATTGCCAAGCGTTCGTCGATTTCCGGAACCAGTTTTTCCAGATAGGTGTGCGCTTGCAGGGTTTCTTCGTTGCGGGCAACACCCACAGCGGAAACCTTGGCACCCGGGATCAGGCTCAACACGCCTTCGAGCATGCCGATGCCGGCGCGCAGGATCGGCACGACGGTGATTTTCTTGCCGGCGATTTTCTCGACCGACACAGTGCCGCACCAACCTGCGATATCGTAGGATTCGAGCGGCAAATCTTTTGTAGCTTCATAGGTCAACAGGGCGCCGACTTCCTGAGCAAGCTCACGGAAATTCTTGGTGCTGATGTCAGCGCGGCGCATCAGGCCGAGTTTATGGCGGATCAGCGGGTGGCGGATCTCGAGGATGGGCATGAAAAAACTCCGGCGGCGGGCAAAAAAACCGGCCTAGATTAATCTATCCGAGGGTGATGTCCTATAGGACATTCTGTACGTTAGTCCATAAAGGCTTGATTCGACCGCGCTAGATGCGTACCTTTGCCCGCTTTTCGCGGTTATACCCCCCGCCAACCACCCCCCGGAGAGCGCCATGTCCGCTGATCTCGAGCATATCCGTCAAATCATGCGAGAGGCTGACTGCCTGTACACCGAATCTGAAGTCGAGGCCGCCATCGCCCGCGTCGGTGCACAAATCAACGAACAACTGGCTGACAGCAACCCGGTGGTGTTCTGCGTGATGAACGGCGGCCTGATCTTCTCCGGCAAACTGCTGACTCATCTGCAATTCCCGCTGGAAGCGTCGTACCTGCACGCGACCCGTTATCGCAACGAAACCAGCGGCGGCGACCTGTTCTGGAAAGCCAAGCCGGAAGTGTCGTTCATCGACCGCGACGTGCTGATCATCGACGACATCCTCGACGAAGGTCACACCCTCGGCGCGATCATCGACTTCTGCAAACACGCCGGCGCGCGCAAAGTGCACACCGCCGTGCTGATCGACAAGGATCACGACCGCAAGGCGCGTCCTGACCTGAAAGCCGATTTCGTTGGCCTGCCGTGCATCGACCGTTACATCTTCGGTTATGGCATGGATTACAAAGGCTACTGGCGCAACGCCAACGGGATCTTTGCCGTTAAAGGCATGTAAGCAATGACCACGCCGAGCTTTCTTGATAACACGCTGTTCGCTGAACTGGCCGAGAAAGCGGCGGCGAATCCGCGCGGGCGCCAGCATCATAACTTTCATCAGATGGAAGATGCCTGCCACCGCATGGCGGTAGGTCTGCAGCCGAGCACATACATTCCGCCTCACCGGCATTTGGGTGACAACAAGGCGGAAACCCTGCTGGTACTCAAGGGGCGTCTCGGGCTGTTGATCTTTGATGAGTCCGGAGCGGTGGTGAGCAAGCGTATCCTCCAGGCGGGTGGCGACAGCATTGGCGTTGACCTGCCCACGGGCGTGTTTCATGGCCTGGTGGTGCTGGAAGCCGACAGCCTGATGTTCGAGTGCAAGGCCGGCCCGTATCGCCCGGTAGGTGAAGGCGAACTCCCGGATTGGGCTCCCCGTGAAGGCGAGCCAGGTGTGGCCGAATACCACGCCTGGATGCGCGCGCAGTTCGATTGATCTTCGATCCCTGTGGGAGCGAGCCTGCTCGCGAAAGCGGTGTGTCAGGCGCGGAGATGTTGGCTGACCCAACGCTTTCGCGAGCAGGCTCGCTCCCACAATGAATGATGTTGGCTCATGCTAAAGTGCTGGCCTCTTCTTCGGAGCCCGTCATGAGCCTTTTGATTCGCAGCTGCGCCGTCCTGTTACTGACCGCAAGCCTGCCCCTGGCCGCAGCCCCTGCGCCGATGCACAGTCAATTCCTGCCGCCGGACGATCAGACCGTGCGCGATGCCGAGCCCGAGCAGCAGCAACTCTTGCAGGTCACCGACTATGCCGTGGTGGTCGGCGCGCAACGCCAGTCCAATCAGCAACCGATCCCGGTCACCTCGCCATTGATGATCCGCCTCAAGGGCAAGTCCCTGAACAAGGGAGCGACGATCGCTCAGGTGCTGGTCAACTTCGACGGTGAAAGCAAAAGCCTGAAAAAACCAATCTACGACGACAAGAGCAAAACCCTGACGTTGTTTTATCCACAGGCACAGTACCGGGTGATCATCGATCTGCTGCGCAACGACACCGTCTATGTGCAGTTCCTCAGTTACGCCAACGGTCACATCTGGGCCGATTTGCACACCGGGGCGGTGCGATCGCGTTGAGCCGGGCGGCCGGGCAGGGGTAAACTGCCCGCCCCGTGTAATGTCTGCGAGCTGGAGTCGGCAATGCGTAAAGATAAGAAACAAGTGATTGGTGACGAGATCGGCGATGAGCAGATCAAGCTGTTCCTCGATTTTGAGCCGGTCGACGCCACTTCGCCGTCGCTGCACAAATTGATCAAGGCCTATCGTGGTCTGCGCATCGATGATTTCGAGCGCTTCCTGACCTTCTTCGTTGCAGCCGGTTATGACGTGGACGGCAAGGACGAGCACGGCAAGACCTTTGTCGACCAGATCCGCGATCAACGCAACGCCCCCGAATACATCGAGCTGATCGAAAAAGCTCGCGGTTAACATCTGTTACCAACAAAAAACGCCCCAATGGGGCGTTTTTTTGTGAGGCCGAATCAAGCGTAGCTTGGGGTCTCGCTGCTTTCTTCAACCAGTTCCAGGGCGATGTTGTTCTGCGAGTTGATCTTGCGATACAGCGCAGCATCGGTTTCCAGAACCTTTTCACGGGCCGGGAAGATCTCGGCCAGTTTGCCAGCCCACTCACCTTTGGCCTTGGCCGGGAAGCACTTCTCGATCAGTTCCAGCATGATCGAAACGGTCACCGAGGCACCTGGCGAAGCGCCGAGCAGTGCGGCAAGGGAACCGTCCTTGGCCGAGACCAGTTCGGTACCGAATTGCAGGATGCCACCCTTTTTCGGGTCTTTCTTGATGATCTGCACCCGTTGGCCGGCCACTTCCAGGCGCCAGTCTTCGGCTTTCGCCTCCGGGTAGAAACGGCGCAGGGAATCCAGGCGCTGTTCCATCGACTGCATCACTTCGCTGACCAGGTACTTGGTCAGGTCCATGTTGTTTTTCGCCACTGCCAGCATCGGCCCGATGTTGCCGGCGCGAACCGACAGCGGCAGATCCATGAAGGAGCCGTGTTTGAGGAACTTGGTGGTGAAACCGGCGTATGGCCCGAACAGCAGGGACTTCTTGCCGTCGACCACACGGGTGTCGAGGTGCGGCACCGACATCGGTGGCGAACCGACGGCAGCCTGGCTGTAAACCTTGGCCTGGTGATGCTTGACCACTTCCGGGTTGTCGCAACGCAGCCACTGGCCGCTGATCGGGAAGCCGCCGAAGCCTTTGCTTTCTTCGATGCCCGATGCCTGCAACAGCGGCAATGCCGCGCCGCCAGCGCCGAGGAAGACGAATTTGGCGTCGACTTCACGGCTGCTGCCGCTGTTGACGTCCTTGATGCTCACGGTCCAGCCGTTGCCGTTACGCTTGAGGCCGGTCACACGCTTGCAGTACTTGACCTGAGCATCCGGAGCGCTGGTCAGGTGCTTGAGCAACTGATTGGTCAGGGCGCCGAAGTTGACGTCGGTACCGTTCATCACGCGGGTGGCAGCGAGGACTTCGTCCGGCGAGCGGCCCGGCATCATCAGCGGCATCCACTCGGCCATTTTGGCCTTGTCTTCGGTGTATTCCATGTCGGAGAAAGCGTGGTGCTTGCTCAGCACGTCGAAGCGTTCCTTGAGGAAGGACACGCCTTTGTCGCCCTGCACGAAACTCAGGTGCGGCACCGGGCTGATGAAGGATTTGCTCGAGCCGAACGTGCCTTTCCTGGTCAGGTACGACCAGAACTGCTTCGACACCTCGAACTGGGTGTTGATGTGCACGGCTTTCTTGATGTCGACGGTGCCGTCGGCGGCTTGCGGTGTGTAGTTCAGCTCGCACAGGCCAGCGTGGCCGGTACCGGCGTTGTTCCATGGGTTGGAACTCTCGGCGGCACCGGAATCCATCAGCTCGACGACTTCCAGCTTGATCGCGGGGTCGAGCTCTTTGAGCAGCACTGCCAGGGTGGCACTCATGATGCCGGCCCCTACCAGAACTACGTCGACTGCTTCGTTATGCGCCATTTAACGCGTCTCCAAAATCTGCAGCACCAAATTGTCGGCATGGCTGCCAGGCGTTCCGGGACAGATCTGTTATGCCCCAGCTATCCATGGTCAGGTCGCCATGTCCGAATCTTCGCAATTTTTCGCAACTTCGACGGATGCGTGCGGCCTCGCTTCAAGAGCTCCATGAACTCATTTCAGCACGTGGCTGGCAATTCGACTTATGGTCGAGACATCCGTTTTTGTGCAACCAAATCCGTAGCGGACAGGCTTCAGGCTCCGATATTCGAGGTATACCCGGTCCTGTGTCGTTGGGCTGTTTCAGACGCTAATGGTGCATGTTCAGACGCAAAACTATTCATTTGCTCGCCACACTCTTGTGAAGTTGTGAAAACCCGTTTTTTTCACGCTCTTTTGAAGACGTGAACCTCAAAAAAGGGCTGTCCAAGCCTGGCACCCTGCCCCCAAGGGCAAAACAACGCGGTGGCCGAGCGTCATGACAGCTCTGCAGATTCGCGAAAAGCGGGTTTTTGCCGGAAGAACAGGCAAGCGCGCCAACTTCACTCGATCTGTGTGGGCGGCTCTCTGTGGGCGATTTTGATGTCGATGCATGCGCATTGACGCTGTTGCGGGGCCCGATCAGGAGACGTCCTTATAATCGGGGGGAGATTGTATCGAAGAAATGCGGGCAGTTGCTCGTGTTTAATGACTTTTATTAGGCATCCGGTCAGATGCTCAACATCGCCTGCACCCTTGCGCGGGGCTGCGACGCCATGACGCGGGCGCTGGCGGGCAGTGGCTGGTGCAACCAGTTGAGACGGATTTCTTCAATTTCCACCCAACCGTCGCCCATGGGTTGCAGGCTGCACTGCTTGAACGCCTGACAATGACCGTTGCGGTCGAGCAGGGCGAAGCTGCGATGCAGTGGGCGCGGGGCGAATAACGAAATGAGAAAGCGCATGGCAAGATTCCTCCTGGGGTTGCCTGAAGGTTGGCATTGAGCGGTGACGGGACGGTGTATGAGCGATGACAGGTGTGTGACAGACAATGATTCCTGAATGCACTTCAGGCTTTTCCTTATTTGTGGCGCTGGTTACCCGCAGTGGCCCACCGCTATACTGCCGGCCTGTTTGTGCCTGATTCTGGAGAGAAGAGCATGTTGCAACGCCTGTTGTTCGGTTTGATCACTGTGGCCGGTTTGACCCTGGCCGGCTGCGCCCACAGCCCGCAACAACTGAGCCCGGAGCCGAAGCTGACCACGCAGCTCGCGCCCGTTGGCCATGGCCAGCAGGTGGTGGTGCGGGTGGTGGATGGCCGTCCTTCGCCAACCCTGGGTACCCGCGGTGGCATGTACCCGGAGACCAGCGCGATCACCGTGCAAGGTGCGCAGATCCTGCCGAAGTTGCAGGCCCAGGCTGAAGCAGCCGTGCGTTTGCTGGGCTTCACCCCGGTTTCCAGCGCCAATAACGCGCCGCAATTGACTGTGACCCTGGCCGAGCTCAAGTATCAGTCGCCCAAGGAAGGCATGTACGTGACCGAGGCTACTATCGGCGCCACGTTCCGTTCCGATGTGCAGAATGCCAATCGTCGCTACAGCGGTCGCTACGGCGCCTCCCTGGACCAGCGTTTCGGCATGGCACCTAATCAGGAAACCAACACCAAGCTGGTCAGCGATGTGTTGAGCGATGCGCTGACGCGCCTGTTCAAGGACCCGACAGTGGGTCAGGTGCTGGGCCAATAAGCGTTCGCGAGATGGAAAAAACATGCCCGGGACCAGAAATGGACCGGGCATTTTTATGTCAGGCCGCCTGGGAATAGAAATCCAGCACGCTGATCCCCGTGAGCAAATCCGTCTCCGGCAAGTCCTCATGCTGATGCCCGCCCAATGCGCAATACACCAGCCAGTGGCGGTCCTGGACATTGAAGGACAGGCTTCCCACAAGGTTCTGCTGTTCTTCGCTTGGGGCGATCAGGTAGAGGCGATCCTGGTTTTCGGCGTGCAGCATGACGTTTTCCGTGTCGGTTTCGAGGGGTGCCAGACTGACCCAGTCAGATGACGTCGCCGTGACACAGAACAGCATTTGCTCAGTTTTTCGTTATTTGTCGGAAAGGTGGGGCAGGTGGGCGGCCTTTCGGTAGAATCCGCGCCGCAGTCGTCGATCTGGCGACTTGCCATATCCGATTCGCCAGAGGTTCGTGATGTCGCTGCATTTGATGACGCTGTTTATCGCCCATCCCGCCAAGTTGATCAACCTGCTGGCCCTGCTGCTCGCCTTCCCGGGCAGCTGGCTGCTGCATGCCACCCGTCGCCGCGAGCAGCGCGCACTGGCCAGTATCGAGGCCCAGCGCCAGAGCCGGCCAAGCGTGGAGCCGATGCTGGATTGGGCGACGTTGCGCATGAACCGGTTTTTCTATCGTTTTGGTTTTGCCTGCCTGGGCCTGGCCCTGATCGTCTCCTGGATCAGCACGCAGTTTTGAACCTCTATAGAGAAGATCGCGGCCTGCGGCAGCTCCTGCCTATAGGGGCAACCCAGCCTTCACCCGGTACTGATTGCGCACCGGCGTTGCATATTGCAGCACCAGATACGGACGATGCTCCACAGGGCACGCGTCCAGCCGGCTCTGCCACTCTTCCTGCGCCTTGGCCAGTTCGTCCGCCGGGAATACCTCGGCAGCCTTCGGCACATTCAGTTGCGGATCGGCATCGGCCCACTGCGCGTACGCCAGGTAATGCACCGGAAACAGGCGATAACCGCCAAGAATCTGCTTGTCCATCTCGACTGCCAATTGCTTGGTGTCTTCGAACAGCTCGCTGATCGGCGCGGCGAAGTTCACGTGCACGCGGCCTTTGTAGCCGGTGATGCCCTTGGCAATGCTCACGTCATCTTCGCCCGGCGCTTTCGCGTAAGTGCCGGTGGTGGCGCGGATGTACAGCTCGCGAGCCTTGGCCTGGTCGCACGGGTCGTATTCGTAGCTGATCGACACCGGGGTGACGTTCAGTGAGCGAATGACTTCGCCGAACGGCTCGTCCTTGCGGCTCATGTGGAACATCTTGAGGATCGCCGACTCGGTGCGATCGTCGCCATCCTTCGCCCGGCCCTCGGCCTGAGCAATCCAGATCGAGGCGCAATCGTTGCGGATCGAGTGGTTGATGTACGCCGACAGCAGTTGATACGCGGCCATCTTCTCGCGACGACCGGTGATCGAACGGTGGACGATGAAGCTCTTGTTCAAACGCATCAGGTCGCTGACAAACGGCTTTTGCAGCAGGTTGTCGCCGATCGCGATGCGTGGCGTCGGTAGGCCTGCGTGGTACACGGCGTAGTTGACGAAGGCCGGGTCCATCACGATATCGCGGTGGTTGGCGATGAACAGATAGGCGCTGCCGGACTTGAATTGCTCGACACCGGTGTAGGTCACGCCGTCAGTGGCGCGCTCGATGGTGTGGTCGACGTAGGACTCGACCTTGTCCTGCAAAGTCGCTACCGATGTCACGTCGGCGAACTCACGACGCAGCCGATGGGCTATAAGTGGTTTGAGCATCCAGCCAAAAGCACCGGCAAAACGCGGGAAGCGGAAGTGGGTGAGGATATCTAGAAACGCCTTGTCGCCGAGCAGTCTTGCCAGTACCACAGGTACTTCGCTGTCGTCGTAAGGTCGGATGGCATCGAATTCGCCCATCATGCTCTCTTGTTGGAAACGGCTAGGGTAAGTAAAGGTTTTGATCGAAAACCAACGGGGCACGGTCTGAAAAGGTAGCCAGACAAAAATAGCCCTGCAAATAGACCGGCGATTATACGCACAAGTCACTTGGGAGACCGCGATGCTGGAAGCCGCTGAATACGAATGTCCTTATTGTGGGGAGCCGGTCGAGACGACAGTGGACCTGTCCGGCGGCGATCAGACCTACATCGAGGACTGTCAGGTGTGTTGTCGGCCGATCACGTTCGTATTGCAGGTTCATGGCGAGGATTGGTTTCTGGAAGTCTTCAGCGAAAACGAGTGAGGCGCGCCCATGCAGCGAATCTACGAGCCGGAAAACCTGATGGAAGGTGAAATGCTCAAAGGCATGCTCGCCAGCGAAGGCATCGAGGCGCATCTGGTCGGCCGCGATCTGCTCGGCGGTACCGGCGAATTGCCGATCTTCGGCCTGCTGGGGCTGTCCGTCGATAACGACCAGGCCGAGTACGCCCGTGAGTTGATCACCGCGTACAATGCCGCGCTGCCACTGCCCGGCGATGAACCGGAGAGTTTCCCCGGTACGCTGGTCTGTTAGGCTGACGTTCGTTTTATTCAGAGTCGTGTTGCCCCATGTGTGGACGTTATGCCCTGTTTCGCTGGAACCGCGACTTTGCGGCCCTGCCAGGTTTTCCTGCCGATCAACTGGCGCAGTGGAACATTTCCCCCAATGATTCGGTGTTGATGCTGCGCGCTGGCGCTGATGGCCAGCGCGAGTTGGCCCGCGCCCGTTGGGGGCTGACGCCGCCGTGGCTGACCGATTTGTCGAAAACACCCGCGCATGCCCGGGCGGAAACCGTGGCCGAACAGCCGATGTTCCGTGAGGCGCTGCGACTGCGTCGGTGTCTGCTGCCGGCCAACGGCTTTTACGAATGGCGCGGCACCCAGCGCAAACGCCCGTACTGGCTGACGCCGGGAGAGGGTTCTTCACTGTTTTTCGCGGCGATCTGGGAGGCGTATCCGGTGCAGGAGCAGGTCTGGTTGAGCACGGCGGTGATCACGCAGCCGGCCGCGAGCCAGCGCCGGCCGTTGATTCTGGATGCCGCCGGGCAGCAAGCGTGGCTCGATCCAGAGACGCCGTTGCATGCCTTGCAGGCCCTGCTGGCGAGCGAGCCTTCGCGCTGCGCGAGCGGGTGCTGGCGAATCTGATCAATGATCCGAAGCTCAATGGCCCGGAGTGTCTGACCCCGGGTTAGGCGCTGCCATGGGCAATTTTCTGCTCGGGCTCGGACCTTTTCCTCAAATGAGCGTCTGTATGTCTGTTGTATCTGGCGCCGATGACATTCCGCGCCTAGGATACCGGCATGTTTTCAAGGAGCTTTTCGATGAACAAGACATTGGTTTTGTGTGCACTGAGCGCAGGTCTGCTGCTCGCCGGTTGTCAGTCGGTCAACACCACCAGCGGTGGCGCGGTAGGTGTTGAGCGCAAGCAGCTACATGTTCAGCATGCTGTCGACCGACGAGGTCAACCAGATGTATGCCCAGTCCTACCAGAAGACCGTCGGCGAAGCGACCACCCAGGGCGTCCTGGACAAAACCAGCGCCGATGCCAAACGCATTCAGGTGATCGCCGATCGGTTGATCGCCCAGGCGCCGACATTCCGGCCGGACTCCGCGCAATGGAAATGGGAAGTCAATCTGATCAAGAGCGATGAACTCAACGCCAACTGCGGGCCGGGCGGCAAGATCATTTTCTACACCGGGCTGATCGACACGTTGAAGCTCACCGACGATGAAATCGCGGCGATCATGGGCCACGAAATCGCCCACGCCCTGCGCGAGCACGGGCGTGAAGCAATGTCCAAAGCCTATGGTATCGAGATGGCCAAGCAGGGCGCCGGTGCGCTGTTCGGCCTGGGCCAGGACAGCCTGGCGCTGGCGGACACCGTGGCCAACTACGGCATGACCTTGCCCAACAGTCGTACCAATGAAAATGAAGCTGACCTGATCGGTCTCGAACTCGCCGCCCGCGCCGGCTACAACCCTAATGCGGCGATTACGCTGTGGGAAAAGATGAGCAAGGCCAGTGAAGGTGCTCCGCCGGAGTTCCTCAGTACGCACCCGTCTTCCAGTAGCCGCACTTCTGCGTTGCAGGCGGCGATTCCGAAGGTCATGCCGCTGTACGAAAAAGCCCCGAAGTCCTGATAGTCATGGGGTGATGCCGCTGACGCCTTCGCGGGCTAGCGCGCTCCCACAGGTCCCGTGGTGGCCACGAATTTTGTGATCACCACCAACCCTGTGGGAGCGAGCCTGCTCGCGAAGAACGATGACACGGTCTATCGACTTGCGTCGTTAAACCCAGCCACTGCTCTGCATCGCCTTGTACACCGCGACAATTGCCAGAATCATGAACGCCGAAGCCGCGAGGCGACGGATCAAGGTCAGTGGCAATTTGTCTGCAGCAAAATTACCCGCCAATACCACCGGCACGTTGGCAATCAACATGCCCGCCGTGGTGCCGAGAATCACCAGCCACAGATCCGGATATTGCGCCGCGAGCATCACTGTGGCGACCTGCGTCTTGTCGCCCATTTCGGCGAGGAAGAACGCAATCAGCGTGGTCAGGAACGGCCCGAACTTGCGCGCGGTGCTGGTTTCATCGTCGTCCATTTTGTCCGGCACCAGCGTCCACAACGCGGTGGCGGTGAAGCTGGCGGCGAGGATCCAGTGCAGCGTCGCATTCGAGAAGAAGCTGCCGAACCAGGCGCCTACCGCACCGGCTGCTGCGTGGTTGGCCAGGGTCGCGGCGACAATACCGGCAATGATCGGCCAGGGTTTGCGGAAGCGAGCGGCGAGAATCAGCGCGAGCAGTTGCGTCTTGTCGCCGATTTCGGCCAAGGCAACGATTGCGGTGGGAACGAGTAGAGAGTCCAGCATCAGGGATTTTCCTAAGGGGCGGGTCGACACGGCTATGACACGTACAGCCTTCCCGCCCCGGGTAAGGTGTGCGTGTCATAGGTCTTGTCAAACCCTGCGATCCGTCTGGTGCGGACGCTTGGGTCGCATACGCCATGATCTGAGGATCAAGTATGTTGACGTATGCCGGACGAGCTTGGCGCTCGTGGGAGACTACTCCCCTAGGACGGAGCGGATTCTGCCTTCGCAAAACCGATACGGCAAGCCTCTTTTTTAAAAGAGTTTTCAGCCGCGCTTGGCTCGGTAAATGCGGAAACCATTGCCCTCGGCCTTGATTGCGCACACGCCCAGATGCTCTTCGATCAGCGGTTGATACTTGAGGAAACTGTTCGCGACCAAGCGCAGTTCGCCGCCGTTTTTCAGATGTTTGGCTGCTTTTCGCAGCAAGTTCTCGGTGGCGAAATAGTCGGTATGGACTCCGACATGGAACGGCGGATTGCTCAGAATCGCGTTCAAACCCATCGGCGCAGCGTCGATGCCGTCACCGGTCAGCACTTCGGCTTCCAGACCGTTGGCGGCCAATGTCAGACGGCTGCTGGCGGCAGCAAATGCATCGACGTCGAGCAAAGTCACCTGATTGTGCGGATAGCGACGTTTGACCGCTGCGCCCAACACACCCGCACCACAACCGAAGTCGAGCAGATGGCCACTCGGCAGTTTGTCCAGATGCTCCAGCAGCAGAGCGCTGCCGCGATCCAGGCGACCGTGGCTGAACACGCCCGGCAGGCTGATGACTTTCAACGGGCCTTCAGCCAGTGGCAGTTCATAGGTCTGCGCCAGGCTTTCCAGGGATTTCGCTTCAGGGGCGTTGGCCACGGTCACTTGCCAGAGTTGGCAGTGACGCGCGCTGTCGAGCTTGCGCGGTTTGCCGAACGGGTTGAGCTGTTTCGACGCACCTTCGATACCGCTGCGCTTCTCGCCGACCAGAAACACCTCGCGCCCGGCCAGACGCGAAGCCACGGCATTGAGGATGTAATCGGTCAGATCCTTGGACTTGGGCAGGAACACCACAGCGCTGTCGAACTCACGCTCCGGGACATTCACGCCGAACTGGCTGCGACCTTCGAAACGGGCGTCCAGTGCGGCTTGGTCGCCGGCATGCCAGCACCAGCCGAACGCGTTGGGCAGGCGCCCGAGCAAATCGTCGGCGGGCAAACCGGCCAGCAACAACGAACCTTGAAACAACTCGGGCTGACGAAGCAGTACTTCACTGCGCGGATCCATAACTGCTCCTCAAAAAAAAGTGCCGCAGTTTATCAACTGACGACACGCAGCGCTTTACCGCTGAAGTATCCCTGCGCATTTTCCGTGAGTTGGCCGACGATCCGCTGGCGCGCTTCACGACTGCCCCAGGCGTTGTGCGGGGTGACGATCAGGCGAGGGATGTCGTCGGCCAGCAGTGGATTGCCTGCGGTCGGTGGCTCTACGCTGAGCACGTCGGTGGCCGCGCCGCCGAGGTGGCCGTTGCGCAAGGCGTCGGCCAGCGCCTGCTCGTCAATCAGGCCGCCTCGGGCCGTGTTCACTACAAAAGCGCCGGCTTTCATCGAGGCCAGTTCCGGGACTCCAATGAAATGACGGGTGTGTTCGTTCAGTGGGCAGTGCAGGGTCAGGGCGTCGATCTGCGGCAGCAGCTCTGCCAGCGGCAGGCGATCCGGCCTGGCAGGGCGCCCCGGTATCTGGCCCAGTAGCACGCGCATGCCGAATGCTTGCGCCAGCCGGGCGACGGCGCCACCCAGTTCGCCATGCCCCAGCAAGCCAAGCGTCTTGCCTTCAAGCTCGACGATTGGATAGTCCAGCAGGCAGAACTGTTTCGCCTGTTGCCAGCGTCCTTCGCCCACGGCTTTCTGGTAGTCGGCCAGGCGGGTCGCCAGGTTCAGCAGCAACATGATGGTGTGTTGCGCCACCGAGGGTGTGCCGTATCCCTGGCAGTTGCACACGGTGATGCCGTGGCGCGCGCGGCGGCCAGATCGACATTGTTGGTGCCGGTGGCGGCAATCAGGATCAGCTTCAGCTCGGTGCTAGCGGCGATGGCGGCTGCATCGATCACGGTTTTGTTGCTAATGGCGACAGTCGCGCCCTTGAGTCGCTCGATCACCTGGTCTGGCGTTGTCTGGGCGAACAGTTGCAAGTCGCTGAAGCAATCGCGCAACGGTGCCAGGTCGAGGTCGCCCAGGTCCAGGGAAGGATGGTCGAGGAAAACTGCGCGGTGAGTGTTCGTCATCAACTGTACCTTTTGTGCATTGATCTGAAGGCGTAATCTGCCGAGCCTAACAGATGAAACAATCAGTTACTCATCGCAGGGCTGGCCTATACGCCGCTGGATTTCGCCAGGCCTGCCACTAAGGATTTGCGCATGTATTGGACAGAGTTCTTGACCGTTGCCCTCATTCACCTGCTCGCCGTGGCCAGCCCCGGTCCGGACTTTGCGGTGGTGGTGCGCGAAAGCGTGACCCACGGTCGTCGCGCCGGCACTTGGACTGCACTGGGGGTTGGCTCGGCGATATTCCTGCATGTGGGTTATTCGCTGCTGGGCATTGGGCTGATCGTGTCGCAATCGATCGTGCTGTTCAACGCCTTGAAATGGGCCGCTGCCGCTTACCTGCTGTACATCGGACTCAAGGCGCTGCGTGCGCAACCGGCCAAGCAGGTGACCGACGACCTGCACAAGGAAGCCGGTGAGCGCACTGCCCGTGGCGCCTTCACTTCGGGCTTTGTGACCAATGGTCTGAACCCGAAGGCCACGCTGTTCTTCCTGTCGCTGTTTACGGTGGTGATCAACCCGCACACGCCGTTGTCGGTGCAGGCTGGCTACGGCGTCTATCTGGCGGTGGCCACGGCGATCTGGTTCTGCCTGGTGGCGATGCTGTTCAGCCAGCAACGTGTGCGCGCCGGTTTCGCCCGCATGGGCCACTGGTTCGACCGCACCATGGGCGCTGTGCTGATCGCCATCGGCGTGAAACTCGCCTTCACCGAGATGCACTGAAGGAACTGGCGAGCGCCGCGCCATCTTGTCGCGGCCAATTCGTTACCCGGGTTGTTTCGACTGGCGCTGGCGGACGTAATCCAGAAACCCGTCCATGTCACTGCTGCACAGCAACCGTGACGCAGTCTTCACCTCTTCCATCGGCCAGTTCCACCAGGCAGATGCCAACAGTTCCTGGCGCACGTCTTCCTCGAAGCGCCAGCGAATGTGCCGGCTGGGGTTGCCGCCAACGATCGCATAGGGTTCCACGTCACGGGTGACCACGGCCCCCGCGGCGACTACTGCGCCATGACCGATGGTGACGCCCGACAGGATCAGCACATTGGCGCAGATCCAGCAGTCGCTGCCGATTACCACATCACCCTTGGTCGGGCTGCAGCCGGGAATATCCCGTGCTTCGTCGATCATCAACGGGAACGGGTAGGTGCTGACCCAGTCGGTGCGATGCCCGCCGCCGAGCAGAATCTGCACGCCTTCGGCTATCGAGGTGTAGGAGCCGACCTTCAGGATCGTATCGTCACCAAACTCCATGACCTCGGGAATGCCATAGGTCCCCACGCCTATTTCATAGCGGGGGTAGCGCAGGCGAATTTTCTCTGGCGCCCGTTGCAGTTTTTCCAGGCGCTTGAGGTGCTTGCGGATTTTTCGTTGTTTGAGTTTTTCGAGAAATTTCATGACCAGGCCTGGAAACGGGGAGGGGCGCTCAGCGATGCAGCATCAGGCGTTTCAAACGGCGGAAGCTGGTTCGGTTCAGGTGACGCCAGGGAATGGAGCGCAACAGTTTCCAGGCTTCCTTCTTGTCTTCGACTACCGCGTACTTGAGGGCCTTGTTCACCAGTTGCGTGCGAGCGCTCTGGTACGCGGGGTGGTCCAGGTACGGCGCGATGGCTTCAAGGTCCGCCTGTAGCAGCACCTTGTACTTTCTCGACAGATTGTTGGGGTGACGGCGATAGCGGGTCACGCACACCGGCAGCTCATGCACCTCGTAACCCAGGCGGGCGATGCGCAGGGTCATCTGGAAATCCTGGACCCGCAGGCTTGGCGCATAAAAGCCGGCACTGCGCATGGCGCTCATGCGATACAGCGCAACCGGAGCACCGATCACCACGGCGCCGCTGAGCACCTTGTCGAAGTCGTAGGTGCGGATCTCGTCGCGTTGTTGCTGCTTGATGGTATTGCCGTCGCTGTCCATGTAGATGATCAGCGCCCCCACACAGCCAACTTGCGGGTGCTGGTCCAGGTAATCCACCCGGATGCGCACGGACTGCGGCAGCATGATGTCGTCCAGGTCCGGCGTGGAAACGTAGTCGCCCTTGGCACGTAACGCAAGCCGTGGTTGAGGGCCGCGCTGACGCCCTGGTTGGCCTGGAGTATACAGCTGGAAGTCATGGGTTTGCTGCAATTGCCTGAGCATCGCGATGCTGTTGTCGCTTGAGCCATCGTCGACGATGATGACTTCAAAATTCGGGTAATCCTGGGCGAAGATGCTGGCGATCGCCTCTTCCAGGTATTTTTCCGCGTTGTAACAAGGCGCCACAATGGAAACCAGGGGCGCTTGTTTACTGGAGCAATCCAGAGGGTCGGTCACTTCAGTATTCATCGCTGTCATTGTGTCGGTAAAAGTGCATAGGCTCGCACGAAACCCTGCTGGCATCCATTACAAGTTACCCGGCGCAGGCAATAAGCTTGGCCGCCAGAGGCTGTGGGTGATGGCGCAAAGCTAGCATCTGACCCTTCGATGAAATCATTCCTTTGGCTGATTTGATGCCCGGGCTGGCGCATTAGAGTGCTGCTTTCAGCCACGACCGTGCAGTCAGGAAAAGGGATTCATATGTTGCAGACTCGCGTCATTCCCCCGGCCGATGGGGCCTACCAGTATCCATTGCTGATCAAACGGCTGCTGATGTCGGGCGCCCGCTACGAGAAGACCCGCGAGATCGTTTACCGTGACCAGTTGCGCTACAGCTATCCGACCCTGATCGAGCGGGTTGCGCGGCTGGCCAACGTATTGACGGCCGCCGGTGTAAAGGCCGGTGACACCGTGGCAGTGATGGACTGGGACAGCCATCGTTACCTGGAATGCATGTTCGCGATTCCAATGATTGGCGCGGTGATCCACACGATCAACGTGCGCCTGTCGCCAGAACAGATCCTCTACACCATGAACCACGCCGAGGACCGCTTCGTACTGGTCAACAGCGAGTTCGTCGGGCTGTATCAGGCCATCGCCCCGCACCTGACCACGGTAGAGAAAACCCTGCTGCTGACCGATCTGCCGGAGAAAACCGCCGAGCTGCCGAATCTGGTCGGCGAGTATGAGCAACTGCTGGCCGCTGCAAGCACGCAGTACGATTTTCAGGATTTCGACGAAAACTCGGTCGCCACCACGTTTTACACCACAGGTACCACCGGTAATCCGAAAGGCGTGTACTTCACCCATCGGCAACTGGTGCTGCACACCATGGGCGTGTCGACGATCATGGGTTCCATCGACAGCGTGCGCCTGCTCGGCACCAACGACGTGTACATGCCGATCACCCCGATGTTCCACGTTCACGCCTGGGGCCTGCCCTATGTGGCAACCATGCTCGGGCTCAAACAGGTCTACCCGGGGCGCTACGACCCGGAGTTTCTGGTGGAGTTGTGGCGCAAGGAGAACGTCACGTTCTCCCACTGTGTGCCCACCATCCTGCAAATGCTGCTCAACGCCAAAGGCGCGCAGGGCAACGACTTCGGCGGCTGGAAAATCGTCATCGGCGGCAGTGCGCTGAACCGCACACTGTATGAAACCGCCAAGGCTCGCGGCATTCAGCTCACCGCCGCCTATGGCATGTCGGAAACCGGGCCACTGGTTTCCTGCGCGCACCTCAACGACGAATTGATGGCCGGCAGCGAAGATGAACGCACCACTTACCGAATCAAGGCCGGTGTGCCGGGGCCGTTGGTGGAAGCCGCGATCGTCGATGCCGACGGTAATTTTCTGCCGGCCGATGGCGAAACCCAAGGCGAACTGGTGCTGCGCGCACCCTGGCTCACCGAGGGTTATTTCAACGAGCCGCAAAAGGGTGCCGAGCTCTGGGCCGGCGGCTGGCTGCACACCGGTGACGTCGCCACGCTCGACAGCATGGGCGTGATCGACATCCGCGACCGCATCAAGGACGTGATCAAGACCGGTGGCGAGTGGATTTCTTCGCTGGACCTCGAAGACCTGATCAGCCGTCACGCCGCGGTACGCGAAGTAGCAGTGGTGGGCATCGCCGATCCGCAGTGGGGCGAGCGCCCGTTTGCCCTGCTGGTGATCCGTGAAGGGCACGTGATCGGGGCGCGGGAACTCAAGGAGCACCTCAAGCCGTTCGTTGAATTGGGCCACCTGAGCAAGTGGGCGATTCCGAGTCAGATCGCCCTTGTTACCGAAATTCCCAAGACCAGCGTCGGCAAGCTCGACAAGAAGCGCATCCGCCTCGACATCACCGAATGGCAGGCCAACAACAGCACCTTCCTCTCGACACTTTGAGTGTCTGCTGGCGCGCCGAAAACGGCGCGCCAGACCCACCAAGCAAGCGCTTGGCTTGTGAAATCGAAAAATTCAGCCATCCTTGCCGTGCCGACATGTGTCGGACTGGCGAAAGGACTGTTCCAGAGTGGCCGGCAGCTGCAAATCACACTTTAGAGGGATCAAGCAATACCACCTGCTGGCTATAGTCCGCTCAAGGATTTTTAAGAACGGAGCACACGCACTAAACGGGGCGAGCAACTTTGGAGTGAATTCGGGCAGCCCTGGCGCCCGGTCCCTCCACAGCGTTTTTAAAAGTACTCACTGCCATAACAATAATGCACATGGAGTAGCGTCGATGACCTCAGTAAACCAGTTCTGGCGCCGGGCGAAATTGCCTCTGGCAGTCAGTCTTGCCTCTACGCTCGCCGGGCCCGCATTCGGCGTCAGTTTCAACGTCGGTGAAATCGAAGGCCAGTTCGACTCTTCGCTCTCCCTGGGCATGAGTGTTTCGACCCAGCAGCCGAACAAGGACCTGATTGGTGTCAACAACGGCGGCAAGGGCCTGTCCCAGACCTCCGATGACGGCCACTTGAACTTCAAGAGCGGGCAAGCCTTCTCGAAGATCTTCAAAGGCATCCATGACCTCGAACTGAAGTACGGCGACACCGGTATCTTCGTACGGGGCAAATACTGGTACGACTTCGCGCTGCAGAACGCCGACCTCGAATACAAGGACGTCAGCAACCACAATCGCGACGTAGCGGCCAGATCTTCTGGCGGTCAGATCCTCGACGCCTTCGTGTACCACAACTATTCGATTGCCGATGAGCCGGGTTCGGTGCGTCTGGGCAAGCAAGTGGTGAACTGGGGTGAAAGCACCTTTATCGGTGGCGGCATCAACTCGATCAACCCGATCGATGTGTCCGCGTTCCGCCGTCCAGGCGCCGAGATCAAGGAAGGCCTGATCCCGGTCAACATGTTCTATGTATCCCAGAGCATTACCGAAAACCTCTCGGCTGAAGCGTTCTATCAGATCGACTGGCAGAAGACCGTTACCGATAACTGCGGCACCTTCTTCTCGCAACCCGACATCGTGACCACCGGTTGCGACGATAATCTCCGGGTGCTGAACAAGCGTTCGACCATTCCAGGCATCGCGCTCGGCCCATTGGCCAACGCGGGCGTGGACGTCAACGAAGAGGGCGTGCTGGTGCGCCGTTCGCCGAACCGCAACGCGCGTGACAGTGGTCAGTGGGGCGTGTCGACCAAATACATGTTCGATCCGCTGGCGACCGAGTTCGGTGCCTACTTCATGAATTATCACAGCCGCGCGCCGATCTTCAGCGCCACGGGTGCGCCGCAGTCGGTGTACAACACCGCCGCGGGCCTGCCGGGTCCATTCGCTGCACTGGCACCTTTGCTGGTGGCGGGCAACTCGCAGTATTTCATCGAATACCCCGAAGACATTCGCCTGTACGGCTTGAGCTTCTCCACCACCCTGCCTACCGGTACGGCGTGGAGCGGTGAGGTCAGCTACCGGCCGAACGCGCCGGTACAACTGAACTCCACCGACATCCTGTTCGCCGGTGTTCGCCCGTTGGGCGGTGCGCTGACCAATGCCTCGATCCTCAACGGTGTTCCGGGGCAGGACCTGCACGGTTACAACCGTAAGGAAATCACCCAGTTCCAGACCACCCTGACGCACTTCTTCGATCAGGTCATGGGCGCCAACCGTCTGACCCTGGTGGGTGAAGTCGGCGTGACCCACGTGGGTGGACTGGAAAGCAAATCCGATGCTCGTTATGGCCGCGATCCGGTTTTTGGCCCGGGTGAACTGCCGGCCACCGGAGGCCTCGACACCTGCTCGCAGATTCTCAACACCTCCACCATCAACGGTGCAGGGCCGGGTGCATCTACCAGCAACCGCAGCAGCAACTGCAACAATGACGGTTTCACCACGGCGACTTCGTGGGGTTATCGCGGGCGTGCGATCTGGGACTACAGCGACGTGTTCGCGGGGGTCAACCTCAAGCCGAACGTGGCCTGGTCGCATGACGTCAAGGGTTACTCGCCGGGCCCCGGCGGCAACTTCGAAGAAGGCCGCAAGGCAGTCAGCCTCGGGGTCGATGCCGAATACCAGAACACCTACACAGCGAGTCTGAACTACACCAACTTCTTTGGTGGCGACTTCAGCACGGTGGATGACCGCGATTTCGTGGCACTCAGCGTTGGCGTGAACTTCTAAGCAGAGTTTTTTCAGGACGAACACACATATGAAAATAACAAAGAGTCTGTTCCACGCCGGTGTTCTGGGGCTTTCGCTGCTGGCGACCAGTGTGATGGCGGCCGTTCCCGCCGCTGAAGCCGACAAGCTGGGCAAGAGCCTGACCCCGATGGGCGCCGAGATGGCAGGTAATGCCGACGGCTCGATCCCGGCCTGGAAGCCGCTGCCGAAAAATGCCGGCACCGTCGACAGCAAGGGCTTCCTGTCCAATCCTTACGGCAGTGAGCAACCGCTGTTCACCATCACTGCGCAAAATGTTGATAAATATAAGGACAAGCTTGCGCCGGGCCAGTACGCGATGTTCAAGCGCTACCCGGACACCTTCAAGATGCCGGTCTACGCGTCCCATCGCGGTGCCACCGTGCCGGATGACGTGTTTGCCGCGATCAAGAAGAACGCCACCACGACCAATCTGGTCGCCGGCGGCAACGGTCTGGAAAACTTCGACACGGCCGTGCCGTTCCCGATTCCCAAAACCGGTCTGGAAGTCATCTGGAACCACATCACCCGCTATCGCGGTGGCAGCGTGACGCGCCTGGTTACCCAGGCAACGCCGCAAACCAACGGCTCGTTCAGCCTGGTGTATTTCCAGGATCAGTTCGTGTTCCGCGACAAGATGAAAGACTACGACCCGAAAAATCCGGGCAACGTGCTGTTCTACTTCAAGCAGAAAGTGACCGCGCCGGCCCGTCTGGCCGGTACCGTGCTGCTGGTTCACGAGACGCTCGATCAGGTCAAGGAACCGCGCAAGGCCTGGGTCTACAACGCCGGTCAGCGTCGGGTGCGTCGCGCCCCGCAAGTGTCTTATGACGGGCCGGGTACTGCCGCCGATGGCCTGCGTACCTCTGACAACCTGGACATGTACAACGGCGCACCGGATCGCTACGACTGGGCACTGGAAGGCAAGAAAGAGATGTACATCGCCTCCGACAGCTACAAGCTCGACGATCCGAAGCTCAAGTACGTCGACATCATCAAGGCCGGCCACATCAACCAGGACCTGACGCGGTACGAGCTGCGCCGGGTGTGGCATGTGGTTGCAACCCTGAAGGAAGGTCAGCGCCATATCTACGCCAAGCGTGACTTCTACATCGACGAAGACACCTGGCAGGCGGCGGTGATCGACCACTACGACGGTCGTAATCAACTGTGGCGCGTTGCGGAAGCCCACGCCGAGAACTACTACGACAAGCAAGTGCCTTGGTACGCCCTGGAAACCTTGTACGACCTGCAATCGGGTCGCTACCTGGCGCTGGGTATGAAGAACGAAGAGAAGCAGGCGTATGACTTCGGCTTCTCTGCCAGCAAAAGTGAATTCCAGCCGGGCAACCTGGGCCAGGACGGTATTCGCTAAGGTGTAACCCGAGGCCGCATCCTCGAAACAACGCCCCGACTGGTTCGGGGCGTTTTTATGTGCGCCCAGCATGGGCGCAATCTTGGGGGTGAAAGTCCCGCCGTAAGCTGGCCACAGCGAACGAAGTGAAGCGCAACTGCATAAGGGCGACCGAGTGTGGGAAGGAAGCGTGAATCGAAGCCATGAGCCGATGTACAAGAATCGGATACAAGGCGGAGCCGATCAGGGCGAGCGGGCATAAAATCGCGAAGCTCTTGTGGTCAAGGATCAGGCTGCGTAAATCCGGCGGTTGTGTGGTGAAGGATTGCGTTCTTACCTGGGGAGATCTCGCCTTGTGCCTGAAAGGGCGACGGTGCTAGCCGGAGCGAGAAGTCAGCAGAGGCCGTAGTAGTCTTTTTTTTGACGAAGGGCTGAACGAGAGAAAGCGTTATAGGCCATGTTGATGCGAAAGACCGGAAGTCAGATGCCTGCCAAACGCGGGGCGGATGGAGACTGCGAGCGGTGAAGCCGTGAGAAGCTCCGTCAGCGACGAGGTCAATCGCCCGCAAGATGAGTCCAACAACGCAGGGCAAGGGCTGCTGGAGCGGGCCTTTGCGAGAGAAAACCTGAAGCGGGCGTGGAAACGAGTTAAGGCCAACAAAGGCGCAGCAGGAATTGATGGTCTGGACATTGAACAGACCGCCGAACACCTGCTGACCCAGTGGGCGGCGATTCGCGAACAACTCCTTTCAGGCGTCTACCGGCCTAGTCCGGTACGGCGTGTTGCCATTCCCAAGCCTGACGGTGGTGAGCGCGAGTTGGGTATCCCAACGGTCACTGACCGTTTGATCCAACAAGCGCTGCTGCAAGTCTTGCAGCCATTACTCGATCCGACTTTCAGTGAACACAGCTACGGCTTTCGCCCGGGACGCTGCGCGCAGGACGCCGTTTTAGCGGCGCAGCGCCATGTGTCTTCAGGACGAAAAGTGGTGGTGGATGTTGATCTGGAAAAGTTTTTCGACCAGGTCGATCACGACATCTTGATGGATCGTTTGCGCAAACGGATCACGGATCAGGCGGTTATCCGGCTGATCCGTGTCTACCTGGATGCGGGAACGCTGATCAATGGAGTGGTCGAGAAAAGCCGCTGCGGGGCGCCGCAAGGCGGCCCGCTGTCGCCGTTGCTGGCGAATGTGCTGTTGGACGAAGTGGATCGAGAGCTTGAGCGTAGGGGGCATCGCTTTGTGCGCTATGCCGACGATGCGAATGTGTATGTTCGCAGCCGTAAGGCTGGTCAGCGGGTGATGGCCTTGCTGAAGCGCCTGTATGAAAAGCTGCACTTGAGCGTCAACGAGAGCAAGAGTGCGGTGGCGAGTGCATTTGGTCGCAAGTTTCTAGGGTATGCGTTTTGGGCTTCTCCAAAAGGCGTCAAAGGGCAGTAGCGGTCAAAACGCGTCAGCGCTTCAAACAGTGCATCCGCTGGTTTACCCGGCGCTCAGGTGGCCGCAGCTTGCAACAAGTTGTCTACCGAATCTCTCGAACCGCCCGGTGCGGAACCGCATGCCGGGTGGTGTGGCAGGGGAACGGCCTATGAAGGCCGTCCCCTATGCCGATTGAGAAAGACAGACTGGATTTTACTTGACCGTTAAATGCACGTGTCAGCGACGACCACCAGCACGTTATCAAAGTTAGAACACTTGAGACGCTTGCGTCAGGCTGATCTGCCCGGCTGTTGTTCTCTGGTTCCTAAGCTTTTCCCCATACCAAATTGGAATCTTGTCGTTATCGAACGCCGTGCCGTCTGGGGCGTTAAAGCGTCGATATTTGGCTGCCGACACCATGTGCAGATAGTACTTATTCAAGAGAGGATCACGTCTGGCCATGTCCACTAAACTCTGGCCCGGCGGCTCGTAACCTCGTTTTTTTCATGGTATTTACGAATATCGTCAATGGATGCCAAGCCCTGCTTCGCCGATGCAGACGGTGGCGGCAGTGCCACACAAGGTGGTCGGACCCAACTGACTGATCCAATTCCAAAGGTGTTGTCATCGAGCGTGTGCACTATCGGAAGTGCCGGCCAAGTGTCCACGACAATTGTCGACTTAGGGTCTATTTTTTCCAGCAGTACGGCAGTGGAAAGTTCCGCGCTATGCGGGACGTTTGGCAGGTCGGTAATTATCACATAGGCGTGATCTCCCCTGGCCTTGACCAAGGCGATCCATTTGTTATCGAAGGCTGGGTTGCGAGCCAGATTGACGAAGGCAACCTGAGCATTCTCACCACAATTTCCTGCCTGCACCCAAAGTATGCTTTGAACATGGTCGACCATCTTCTGATACTCGCCCTGGGGAATGTTGATAAGTCGCTGGGAGGAGATCAATTTTAGTCGCTGCCATGCCTCGCCTTTACTGCCCAGCTGGTCCAGGCGCTGGTCGGGCGATCCAAAAGGCAGCTGCAACTTGGTATGGAACGACTCATCATACGCTTGTTGAAGTTGCGTCAGAAACTCGCTGGAAACCGGCCTTGTGGGGGCGTGTTGCATCGGCTCTTCGTGTAGCCAGCTGCGCTGAAGCCAGCCGCTGACTGTCTCCGTTGGACCGTGAGTATCTTGTTCGACCGTTGTCAAACCGCCTACTCCACCCAATAGTCCCCCTCATCGGCCCGCCAGTGGCCCTCGTGGTAGTGTACCGGCGCGCCTTGCCCATTGGGCCGGTTCGGGTCGCGCACTCGCACCGTTGCCCAGCCATTGTCCGAGTAAACCTCAAACATTCTCCACTGACCCTGATATCGGTCCCGGATAAAGTGTTGACCATTGTGCTGGTAGAAATTGCCGGCTCGGGCTTTACCTGGACGCAACGTCATTTCCGAAAGCTGTATCAGACTGATGTCGGGGCACGCCAAGGCGTCATTGAGCCGGCCGCTGGCAGTAAAGGCTGTGCCGCGTTGCCGGACCAGAGTCTGCAGGGCCTCGCTGGCCTCACTGGCCGTACTGAAGTGGGCTTTGCCGACCCAGTGCAGTAACTTGGCCGGGTTGAGTGCGCGCAGCCCCGGTACTACGTCCAGCATATCCAGTGTCAGCAGTGCTAATTGCGTCAGCGCGCCTTCCGGGTGGCCGCTATCCAGTTGTTTCAGCGCATCAACCATGTCATGGCCCACCAACCCCAGGGTGCCGACGGTACAGGGAATTGCGCCAACCCCCGCAGTAGCCACCGTGCACACCGCTCCCGTGGCAAAGCGCAGGCCCTTGATCAGTTGTTCCAGCCCTGCTTCTGCACGGCTGGTCGTGACCTGCCGCGCATTGTCGATCTTGTCGTGCAGCCACTGAGTACTCACGTTTTCGGTAAAATCCCGGACAAAAGCCGTGGGTGACCGGTAATCATGCTGACCGCGCAGGACCTGGTCGACCACTTGTTTGTCTTTTATCGGGGTTCGTGCCAGCACATCCTCATAGTAGCCCGGCGTTTTCATCAACCGCTGATAGTCGGACAGTTTCAGCAGTTCCGAGCCATAAGGGCCATGGGGCAGGAAGAGATAATCGCTGCGCAGCGCTGGATCGGCACGCCGCAGCCCCGAGGGTTGGTGCAGCGAAAGCACGAATACCTCGGGTATTCGCCTTCCGTTGATCTGGAACGCTTGCAGGCTTGCCCAGCCTTGGACAGTGCGGGTGCGCAAGCCGTCGACTAGCACTTTGAGTGCCCCGAAGTGCTCGGAGTCGATTGCGCCATTGGCCTTGGCCTGTGTCAGGGACGCCTGCATTTGCAGCAAGGTCGAGTTTGTTCTCAGCTCGCGAAAGGTCCGCCCGCATTCGCTGCCGGGATCGAGCCACTGCTCCAGGTGGTTGATATAGGCGTCACCGGCGTAGTTGTTGCGCAGATGACTTTGCACGCTCTGCTTGAAGCTTTGGCTATTTAGCGTCTGCATCACGGTCGGATCTTCGGTTTCCAGACGCGCATCCTTGATGAAGTTGTTGCTGCTTGCTAACACATTGTCGCCATGCTGGCGGTAGCCTTCCATGACCCAGTCGGTCCAGCTCATGGTCTGGTCGTTGAAATGGATGTAGACGGCGTCAGCATCGAGCGTGGAATTAGTGGCCAAGGCACCGGTATTGCGCAGGACGTTAGTCAGTTTTTCACTTTCGTTGCGCTGGGTAAGTGTGCGTAATGTTGGCAGGTATTCATCGATGAAGTCCGCCATCTTCTGTCCGCTAGCCTGCGCGGCGGCCATATCGTGGTCGATCTCAGGGTTGGCCTCCAGAACCTGCAGGCGTCTCGCCTGTCTGTCCAGTTGTACGCTGGCCCGCTGTTCGAGCTTCTCCAGCAGACTGGCCCCCGGGTAAAACCTCACCTGCAGGTCCTTCTCGGTCCAGCCGCTTGGCAGTCGTGCGCGTTCATCCAGGAACCGCATCAGCGTGGGGCGATGCCCGGTTTCGGAGGCTCGCAGGGCCAGTTCGGGCAATCGTTCGAAGGCGGTGAGGGAGGCCCTCGCCTCAGGCAACTGTACCTCGGCGTTCAGTGACTGCAACAAGCGCTTCATATCCAGGTGCTGGAACATCTCCTGGCGTGTACCGAACGCCTGCACTCGCCGTTCTTCGGGACGGTACAGCACCGCGCCGTCCTCCTGGCCCCGGGCATCGCGCCGGACAAACACCTGTAACTGCGGCAGGGGCAGCTTGAGGGCATCGGTGCCGTTGCCGGTTGATAGTTGCAAGCTGCCGACTTGCACCAGCGGATCACCGTTAACGGCCGCTGTCACCACCTCCAATCCGGCTATGAGCTCGCCGGCGCCGCGCAGGTAACCCTTGAGTTTGCTTTCCAGCAGCGCCTGTTGCAGCTCTATTTCGTAGAGGCTGGCCAAGGCTTTTTCAGGGCAGGTCGTTGCGCCTGTAAATGCGCAAGCCGCGATCCCGTAGCGCTGAGCAGTGGTGTTTCCCCGGCTAGAGTCGCCAGGTGTTCGTTGTGCTCCTGCCGGGCTTGCGCATAGTTCAGCCACAACGCTTGTTCCCCTGCACTTGAGCGCCCCAGCCAGTGCCAGGCTGGCGTCGCGTTCCACTGCGCAGCCAGGGCTTGCAATAGCAGCTTTTCATCCTGCCGCTGGGGGCTGTGGAGGGTCTGATCGGCCAGCGCAATAACGTTGCGCACCAGTAGTCCATCAGCCGTCTCTATCACCGGGGAACGTCGGGCCCGAGCATGCGTGATATCCAGTGCCTGTGCTGGCAAGGGCCCAAGGTCCTGATGCAGCAGCGCCCCGACCTTGGCCTGCAGCGCGGGACGATCGTTCGCCAGCACGGGGTCGGCCACCATTTGCATGACCGCCTCCAGCGTGGAGGTCAGGGTGCCTTCTGGAGTCAAGTGCGAGTGCAGCTTTAATGCCTGCCACAGGGTTTGCTCATGGGGTGTGAGTTCAGGGGGAATCGCCGAGGGCGTCTTCAGAGTTGGTGCGAGTGCATGTTCCGTTGGTGCTCCTGTGGTTCCAGTCGTCGTGGTACGCAGCATCTGTGCTGTGCTCCAGGTGGCACCGGCTACGGCGCCAAAACCCAGGCCGGTGCCTATTACGCGCAAATATTGGCCTATTGGGGTAGTGAAGGGCGTGCCCGGCAGATCGACAGATAAATCCGGATTGACTAGCGGCATCTCCACATCTGCCTCACGCTCGGCGTAGGGCATGCGTTGCGAGAACCAGCCGATGACCCCGCTGATGGTCCTGGGGAACGCGTTCAATAGGCTCCCGGGCCTTGCTCCGGCGGAGGTCGTCTGCACCTGCGTCGCAACGGTCTGCGGGTTGCACGCCTGTACCAGGCTCAGGTCAAGCCTCGGCTCCCCTGGGGAGGCGTCGCCATGAGCCAACGTATGTTTGTCCCTCTCCCACTGGTTCCGTATTTCGGCAATGGCCTCAGGGGTATTCGCATGGGTGAGGCGCAGCGGCCCGGAGGCCGGTGCATTGAAGCACTCGTTCAGCGAGTTCAGCACTGGCTGCGTGTAGAGTCCGAGCCGTGCGCAATTGCCCAACAGTCGGGCCAACTCCTGCAGCGTGCGCGGGACCTCCAGCGAAGGTGCACCGACATGCCGGTAAAGCCACTCGGACAGTCGATCCTGCCCATATCCAGCGATTACGGCCGCCAACAGATGTACCGGTATCATCGGTGCGGCCATGCCGGGCAGGCTGTACAGCCCGTACAGGAGCGCGACCGGACTCAATCCTCGCTCAAGGGCTGAATTGAGGCTCGCGAGAAACTCGCTGGGCGTGGATGCATGCCGAAGATGTAAGCCAGTCGTTCGCCAGTTTTCACTGGCTGTCTGCACATTAGTCGGTGTCTGCCAGTAGTTGCGCAAGTACCGGGTCAGCGCCATCAAAGGCAGGTACGGGTCCAGTGAATGAGCCGCGCCGCGTAGCAGCAGGTGTGCCGGAACCTGTAAGCCGAACTCACGCAAGTATTGCGCCTGATCGGGAGCCAACGAAACGTGCGCACGCGCAGGCTGCCATTTGGGTATCTGCTCCAGGGGAGTGCCACCTTCCAATAGCGCCAGATGTCCGCGTCCCCGTTTGACCTTGCTATGGTCCTTGGCCGGTTCGGTCCTGGTCGGCAAAATCGCGCCCCCGCAAACATTGCGCAGCTCAGCCGTCAACCTTTGACGTGCCTGCGTATTGCCGTTTAGGGGGGCGTGGGAATGTCGTACGTGGAGCGACTCAAGTTGGGGGGATCTGGATGCCCATGCGGCGCTTCTCCATTGATTGGATTTAAGTGCCTTGGCGTTTCATTGCGATGTCCAAGCCGCTGCCAAAGGTGCTGGAGCCGCAATCGGATCGCGCCCAAGGCGCTGCAAGTCTGCAGCACGGCGGGTTATCGCTTGCTCGACGATCAATAGCTTGTAGAAAACGCGCATTGGTCGGGTGCGCCAGTGTGCCAGCCGCCTGAATCGTCCGCGGGTCGCTACGCAACCCAGGCCTGGTGCGCTATGACGCCACATGGGCGGGAAGTCACACGCCTACGACCTTTTTGTAGCCATTTGTAGCAGCAACCTTCATAACCGGTTCGTTTAAGGCTAGTCTGCGGACATCTGCAACGCCGCCAACAGCAATTCGAACAAGAGCCGGCCATGACTGATCTGTCCCCACTTCCGGGTCCCGCAAGTGTTGCCGTCGCGGCATTGGACGGGCGATTTTTTCGCCCGCCGTTGCCTGACGGATACGTGTTGCGCCCACGCCTTTGCGAGCGCCTGCAAGCCGGGCTCGGTGGGCGGCTGTTGCTGATCAGCGCCCCCGCCGGGTTTGGCAAGAGTTCGCTGGCGGTGGAGTTCTGTCAGAGCCTGCCGGCGTATTGGCAGAGTCTCTGGTTGGGGCTGAGCCCGCGAGACAGCGACCCCGGGCGGTTTCTCGAACGCCTGCTCGAAGGTCTCCAGGATTTTTATCCCAAGCTTGGCAGCCAGTCCCTTGGCCTGCTGAAAATGCGCCAGCGCCATCAGCCATTTGCTTTCGAGGAGTGGCTGGACGGCTTGCTCGATGAGCTGGCCGTGCACTTGCTGCCAACCGCTCCACTGTTGCTGGTGCTCGATGACTACCACCTGGCCCAGGGGCCGGTGCTCGACCGTTGCCTGCAATTTTTCCTCAATCATCTGCCTGACGGCCTGCTGGTGATGGTGACCAGCCGCCAGCGCCCGGACTGGCATCTGGCGCGCCTGCGCCTGTCCCGGCAATTGCTCGAACTGCACGAGCAGGACTTGCGCCTGACTCACGACGAAGCCCAGACCCTGCTCGATCGCCACAGCACCTCACTGCGCGGCGAAGCTCTGGAAAACCTCATAGAGCGCAGCGAAGGCTGGGTCGCTGGCCTGCGTTTCTGGCTGCTGGCCGCCTCCGAAGCGGGCAGTGACGGTGCGTTGCCTCAGTCCCTGCATGGTGGGGAAGGGCTGATCCGCGATTACCTGCTTGAGGAAGTCATCGATTGCCTGCCCGCCGAAGTGCAGGCCTTCCTCTACGACACCGCCCCCCAGGAGCGCTTCTGCAGCGAACTGTGCGACGCCGTTCGCGAGGCTCACGACAGCGCAGAGATCCTGCGATTCCTGCTGGCTCACCAGGTGTTCCTGGTGCCCCTGGACGAGCAGGGTCACTGGTATCGTTATCACCATTTGTTTTCCGATCTGCTGCGCACCCGCCCCACCGCCCAGGCCATCGTGCCGGCAGCGAGCCTGCACCTGCGCGCATGCCGCTGGTTCAACGCCCAGGGGCTACTCGATGAAGCGGTGGAACAGGCGTTGCGTGCCGGTCACCTGGACGTCGCAGCGAATCTGGTGCAGAACCTGTCCGAAGAGCAGCTGCTGGCCGAACAGAACGTCGGCATGTTGCTGCGCTGGAAGATGGACTTGCCCGACAGCCTGCTGATCAGTACGCCGCGCCTGATCGTGCTGTACAGCTGGGCCCTGGGGCTGGCCTGCCAACTGGACGCTGCCGAAGAACTGGCCAGTCATCTGAGCCGCTTTCTGCCGGCCCCTTCGGCCACGGCGCAAAAGTCCATGCTGGCGCAGTGGCTGGCCCTGAGCGGGATTATCGCCCGCGGACGGGGCAACCGTGAACTGACCCTGCTGTATTGCACTGAAGCCCTGGAGAGCCTGCCGTCCAAGCGCTATGGCCAACGCTTGATGTGCCTGTCGACCTTGTCCAACCTGGCCATCGCCGACGGCGACCTGTGGCGTGCACGCGGGTTGAACCGCGACTCCCTGGAGCTGGCACAGCGGGTGGGTAATCCATTGTTCGAGGCGCTGGCGCATTACGACCGTGCCCGAGTGCTCCAGGCCCGCGGGGAAATCCTGCGGGCGCTGGATGAGGTGCGCCAGGGCCTGCAGCGCCTGCAAGGGCTGTCGCCGCAACGCCTCTATGCCGTTCGCGCACGCCTGACGTTATACGAAGGATTTCTATTGGCCATGCGCCTGCAGCCACAGGCTGCGCGCATTCGACTGCAGGCTGGCCTCAGCGAAGCACGAGCCTGCCGGGATATCAGCGTGTTGATCGGCCATTGCGTGATTGCCCGAATCGAAGGCAGCAGCGGCGAGTTTGCCAAGGCATTCGCCGAACTCGCCGAAGCCGAGCGCCTGATGCATATCTGGGACGTGCCGCCGATTTATTACCTGGCGATGATTACCCTGGTCAAATGCGAGCTATGGCTGGCCCAGGGCCGCACCGACCTGGCCGAAGCCTGGCTGGCGCGTCTGAGCCAGACCTACAATGGCGAAAACCCCGCTGCGCCGCCGGAATTTCATCCGCAACTGCCCTTGCATATCGAATTGCAGCAGGCTTTGCTGGAGGTCATCCAGGGCCAGTTGATGCTGGCCGAGGGGCGGTTGAACGCACTGCTGGAAAACGGCCAGCAAACCGGGCGGCAGATGCTCAGCGTCATGGTGCTGACCCAGAAGACCGAGCTGCTACTGGCCAGCAACCGCGAACCTGAAGCCCGGCAAAGCCTCACTCAGGCCCTCGATGCTGCGATTGGTGGCGTGGTGCAACCTTTCGACGGCTTGCTGAGCAAACATCCAGCCTGGTTGCGCGAGCAACTCCAGCACAATGCCAGGACCGCAGTTTGCGCCGCCCTGGCAGAGCATCTGCCCGCCATACCACCGCGCATAGCCTCGGAGCCATCCCACGCCTGCGAGCAACTGAGTGCCCGGGAACTGGCCGTCCTGAAGCTGATTGCCCAAGGGTGCTCGAATCAGGAGATCAGTGATCAGCTGTTTATTTCGCTGCATACGGTGAAGACGCATGCCAGTCATATCAACAGCAAGCTGGGGGTAGAGCGCAGGACTCAGGCGGTGGCGCGGGCGAAGGAGTTGGGGGTATTGGGGTGACGCTGTCGGGCCCGCCAGCCTGTGCCAGAATAGGCCATCCATTCTTCTCAGGAACCACCATGGTCGCTGCCAGCCCCGCGCTCATCCGCGAAACCTTCCCCGTCGGCCCGTTGCAGTGCAACTGCACGATCATCGGCGATCCGATCACGAAAAAGGCCATCGTCGTCGATCCCGGTGGCAACCCTGAGTTGATCATGGCGCGACTCGACGCCCTCGGGCTCAAGGTGGTGAGCATCATCCACACCCACGCACACCTGGATCACTTCCTGGCTTCCGGTCAGATGAAAGAGAAAACCGGGGCGACCCTGCATCTGCACAAGGAGGACCAGTTCCTCTGGGACAACCTGGAGATGCAATGCCAGATGTTCGGCGTGCCTTACACGCCGGTACCCCCGCCAGATCGCTGGTTGGCCGACGATGAAGAACTGGCTTGCGGCTGTGGCGTGGCATTGCACACACCCGGTCACACACCCGGCTCTATGAGCTTCTGGTTTGCTGACGCTAAGCTGCTCATCGCCGGTGACACCCTGTTTCGTCGCGGGGTAGGGCGCACGGATTTATGGGGCGGGGATCAGGCCACCATCGTGCGGTCGATCAAGCAGCGCCTGTATACCCTCGATGAAGAGGCGACCGTGATCACCGGGCATGGACCGGACACGCGACTGGGTGACGAAATGCGGGAGAACCCGTTCGTGCGCGCCTGATGTCTGCCTGACGGAATTTTTATCGCGCAAAATGATCCAACGCCGGCAAAGGTTCAATGCTTAAGTCCGTTGCACCACAGAATGCAAAAAGTAGGAGCTCTTCATGTTCACCACGCCTCGTCTGATTATTGCCGCTACTGCCATCGCCGTGCTGTCTCGGCTGCGCTTCGCCGAACCCGTATGACAACCAGGGTCAGGCCGATAGCGGTTCCCAGGGCATGAGCAAAACCGCCAAGTACGGCGGCCTCGGCGCTTTGGCCGGGGCGCTGGCGGGCGCCGCCATTGACCACAACAATCGTGGCAAGGGCGCGCTGATCGGCGCCGCCGTGGTAGGTGCTTCCGCTGCCGGTTACGGTTATTACGCTGATCAGCAGGAGAAGAAGCTGCGTGCGAGCATGGCCAACACTGGCGTGGAAGTTCAGCGTCAGGGCGATCAGATCAAGC
Organism: Pseudomonas sp. TH10; assembly: GCF_016651255.1. Classification (GTDB taxonomy): domain Bacteria; phylum Pseudomonadota; class Gammaproteobacteria; order Pseudomonadales; family Pseudomonadaceae; genus Aquipseudomonas. The sequence continues at coordinate 4,213 of NZ_JAEKEG010000062.1, read as the reverse complement.
TGATCATGCCGGGCAACATCACGTTTGCGACTGACTCGGCGAACATTGCATCGAGCTTCTATCAGCCGCTGAACAACCTGGCCAACTCGCTGAAAGAGTTCAACCAGAACCAGATCGAGATCGTCGGTTACACCGACAGCACTGGCAGCCGTCAGCACAACATGGACCTGTCGCAGCGTCGTGCGCAGAGTGTGGCGACCTACCTGACGTCGCAGGGTGTCAGTGGTGCCAACCTGACAGCCCGTGGCGCCGGCCCGGATAACCCGATTGCCAGCAACGGTGACGTCAATGGCCGGGCGCAGAACCGTCGGGTTGAGGTCAACCTGAAGGCGATCCCGGGTCAGCAATATGGTGGTCAGCAGCAAGGTAATGTTCAGCAGTACCCATAAGCGTTTGGCTGAATATCAGGTGTGAAAAAAGCCCCCGGACACATCACTGTCCGGGGGCTTTTTGTTTGGCGCTAAGGCTGATTACTTCTTCAGACCGTAATGCTCATCGAGCATGCCCGGCGCGTTCGGGGTTTTCGGTGCGTAGTCACGTGGCGGCTCCTGATCGCGCGGAGGCGTCAGGCGTTCGCGTGGGGTCTGTACGGCGTCAGCATGCAGGGCAGCGATCAGGCGTTGACGGGTCTGCTCGTCCAGGGCCAGACGGTTGGCACCCTCGGCGAGATGATCCTGCACTTCCTGGTAGCTCTGGGTCAGCTTCTTGACCAGCGTTGCGGTGCTGTTGAAGTGAGTGACCACTTCGTTCTGGTAGCTGTCGAAACGCTCCTGGATATCATCCAGTTGACGCTGCGTGCGGCTCGGTGCGGCGCTGGGCACAACGCGCGCGATCAGGAATCCAATGGCGACACCCACAACCAGGGCAAGAGTCGGTAACAACCAAACTAAGAGCGAGTGTTCCACGAGTCCTTCCTCTATAAACGGCTTTGCTTTACGTTAACGGCTCGAACCTGCGCTGTATACCGCGATTCACTCGCAATAGATTGGCACAGACAATTTGCTAGACGAGTCGACCCGATTCGAGGTCACGGAGTTCCTTCCTTGCTGATGCGTGAAACCCCAGTTGTGATTGAAGGCCCGGTGGGTCAATTGGAAAGCTTGTACCTGGACAACGAGCAGCCGCGCGGCATCGCGCTGATCTGCCATCCGAACCCGGTGCAGGGCGGCACCATGCTCAACAAGGTCGTCTCGACCCTGCAGCGCACCGCGCGCGATGCGGGGTTGATCACCTTGCGTTTCAACTATCGCGGCGTTGGCGCCAGCGAGGGTTCGCACGACATGGGCACCGGTGAAGTCGACGATGCCCAGGCTGCCGCCCAGTGGCTGCGGGAAAAACACCCGGAGCTGCCGCTGACGCTGTTCGGTTTCTCCTTCGGCGGATTTGTTGCGGCAAGTCTCGGCGGCCGTCTCGAAGCGCAGGGTGTGCAGCTCAAGCATCTGTTCATGGTCGCCCCGGCGGTGATGCGTCTTGGCGAGCAGGACCAACTGCCGCAACACGGCGAACTCACCGTGATCCAGCCAGAAACCGACGAAGTCATCGATCCGCAGCTGGTCTACGACTGGTCGGAAAAACTCCAGCGCCCCCATGAGCTGCTGAAAGTGGCAGAATGCGGACACTTTTTTCATGGCAAGCTGACCGATCTCAAGGATCTGATCCTGCCGCGTCTCTCGAATTGATTGCAGTCTGACAAGCGATTACCCATGACGAACCGTACCCGTATCCTCACCGGCATCACCACCACCGGCACCCCGCACTTGGGCAACTACGCCGGTGCTATCCGCCCGGCGATCCTCGCCAGTCGCGACAGCAATGCCGATTCGTTCTACTTCCTGGCCGACTACCACGCCCTGATCAAATGCGATGACCCGCTGCGCATTCAGCGCTCGCGTCTGGAAATCGCCGCGACCTGGCTGGCCGGTGGCCTCGATGTCGACCGCGTGACCTTTTACCGCCAGTCCGACATCCCGGAAATCCCTGAGCTGACCTGGCTGCTGACCTGCGTCGCCGCCAAGGGCCTGCTCAACCGCGCCCACGCCTACAAGGCCTCGGTAGACAAGAACGTCGAAACCGGTGAAGACCCGGATGCCGGCATCACCATGGGCCTCTACAGCTACCCGGTGCTGATGGCGGCGGACATTCTGATGTTCAACGCACACAAAGTGCCGGTCGGTCGTGACCAGATCCAGCACGTGGAAATGGCCCGCGACATTGGCCAGCGCTTCAACCACCTGTTCGGTCAGGGCAAAGAGTTCTTCACCATGCCTGAAGCGCTGATCGAAGAGAGCGTGGCTACGCTGCCAGGCCTCGACGGTCGCAAGATGTCGAAGAGCTACGACAACACCATCCCGTTGTTCAGCAGCGCCAAGGAAATGAAGGACGCGATCTCGCGCATCGTGACCGACTCCCGAGCACCGGGCGAAGCGAAAGATCCGGACAACTCGCACCTGTTCACGCTGTTCCAGGCCTTCGCCACCCCGGCGCAGTCCGACGAATTCCGCAGTGAACTGCTGCAGGGCCTGGGATGGGGCGAGGCGAAGAACCGTCTGTTCCAGCTGCTGGACAGCGAACTGGGTGAATCCCGCGAGCGTTATCATCAACTGATCGAACGCCCGGCAGACCTGGAAGACATGCTGCAGATCGGCGCCAAGAAGGCCCGTGCCGTGGCCACGCCGTTCCTCAACGAGCTGCGTGAAGCGGTCGGTCTGCGCTCGTTCGTCGCCCAGACTCAAGTGGCTGCCACCACGAAAAAGAAAGCCACCAAGGCCGCGCGCTTCGTCAGCTTCCGCGAAGACGACGGCAGCTTCCGATTCCGCCTGCTGGCGGCTGATGGTGAGCAGTTGCTGCTGTCGCGCAACTTTGCTGACGGTAAAACCGCAGGTCAGGTAACCAAACAGTTGCAAGCGGGCCAGGCTCTGGACGTGCGCAGCGAAGACCTGAGCTTCAGCGTCTGGCTCGAAGGCGAGTGTGTGGCCGACAGCGCCACGTTCGCTGACGGCGCCGCTCGCGATGCCGGCATTGATGCGTTGCGGATCGCGCTGACCCCGGTTCAGGAATAAATCGACGGCTCGGTCCGACCAAGGGCTGATTGCCATTCCGACGGGCCGTCGCTACAGTGACGGCCCGTTTTTGTTGCCTTGCTAACGAATTATGACGCCCCTAGAACGATACCAAGCTGATCTGAAACGCCCGGACTTCTTCCATGACGCCGCGCAGGAAACTGCTGTGCGTCATCTGCAGCGTCTGTACGAGGATCTGATCGCCGCCGATCAGAACAAACCGGGTCTGCTGAGCAAGCTGTTCGGCAAAAAAGATCAGACGCCGGTCAAGGGCCTGTATTTCTGGGGCGGCGTGGGTCGCGGCAAGACTTACCTGGTCGACACCTTCTTCGAAGCGCTGCCGTTCAAGGAAAAGACCCGTACCCACTTCCACCGCTTCATGAAGCGCGTGCACGAAGAGATGAAAACCCTCGGCGGCGAGAAAAATCCGCTGACCATCATCGCCAAGCGTTTTGCGACTGAATCGCGGGTGATCTGCTTCGATGAGTTCTTCGTTTCCGACATCACCGACGCGATGATTCTCGGCACCTTGATGGAAGAGCTGTTCAAGAACGGCGTGACTCTGGTCGCGACGTCGAACATCGTGCCTGACGGTCTGTACAAGGACGGCCTGCAACGCGCGCGCTTCCTGCCAGCCATCGCGCTGATCAAGCAGAACACCGAGATCGTCAACGTCGACAGTGGCGTCGACTACCGTCTGCGTCACCTCGAGCAAGCGGAGCTGTTCCACTTCCCGTTGGACGAGGCGTCACACGAAAGCCTGCGCAAGAGCTTCCGCGCCCTGACGCCGGAATGCACCGCAGCCGTCGAGAACGACGTGTTGATGATCGAGAACCGCGAAATCCGTGCCCTGCGCACTTGCGATGACGTGGCCTGGTTCGACTTCCGCGAACTGTGCGATGGCCCACGCAGCCAGAACGACTACATCGAACTGGGCAAGATCTTCCACGCCGTGCTGCTCAGCGGCGTCGAGCAGATGAGCGTCACCACCGACGACATCGCCCGGCGCTTCATCAACATGGTCGACGAATTCTACGACCGTAACGTGAAGCTGATCATCTCCGCCGAAGTCGAGCTCAAAGACCTCTACACCGGCGGTCGCCTGAACTTCGAGTTCCAGCGCACCCTCAGCCGCCTGCTGGAAATGCAGTCCC
>NZ_JAEKEG010000061.1 GCF_016651255.1 Pseudomonas sp. TH10 | reverse complement strand
TGTTGTTGATACAGGTCTGGTTGGAGGTGGTGATGTCGCCGCATCAGATCTGGCAGGCGTTATCAGGAGAGGATGCTCATGCGGGCGATTGATGCGGGCATTCTGATTTGTACCGAATGCCATGAATTGAATAAACAGGAAGCGGATACCGACGAGCAGACCTGCACCCGCTGCGGTGCACTGGTTCACGCTCGCCGACCCAATAGTCTGGGCCGAACCTGGGCACTGCTGATCACCGCAGCGATTATTTATATCCCGGCCAACGTGTTGCCAATCATGACTGTCAGTTCTTTGGGGCAGGGTGATCCGAGTACGATCATGTCCGGTGTGATCCAGTTGGTACAGCACGGCATGATTCCGATTGCGGCCGTGGTGTTCATCGCCAGTATTCTGGTGCCGACTTTCAAACTGGTTGGCATCGCATTGCTGCTGTTTTCGGTGCAGCGGCGTCAGCCGTTGTCTGCACGCCAGCGTATCTGGATGTACCGCTTCATCGAGTTCATTGGCCGCTGGTCGATGCTCGATATATTTGTGATCGCCATTCTGGTGGCGGTGGTCAACTTCGGCCGGCTTGCCAGTGTCGAAGCCAATCTTGGCGCCATCGCCTTCGCCAGTGTGGTGATTCTGACGATGCTTGCTGCAGTAACTTTCGATCCCCGACTGATTTGGGATAACACGGAGTCGGACGACGACCATGACTGAATTGCCCGTAGCGAAAACCCGACCGGCCTCTAACTGGTCCGCCATTTGGGTCCTTCCCTTGATCGCGCTGATTATCGGCGGCTGGCTCGGCTGGCGTGCCTATTCCGAAACCGGTATCGAGATCCAGGTGCGCTTTGAAAGTGGTGAAGGCATCCAGGCCAACAAGACCGAGGTCATGTACAAAGGCATGTCGGTCGGTAAGGTCAAGGCGCTCAAGCTCGACGATGAAGGCAACTCCAAAGGGGTGATCGCCACCATCGAAATGAACAAGGACGTCGAGCAATACCTCAAGACCAGCACACGCTTCTGGCTAGTCAAACCGAGTGTGACCCTGGCCGGTATCACCGGTCTGGAGACATTGGTTTCAGGTAACTATGTGGCCATCAGCCCAGGTGAGGGCGAGCCGGTACGCAAGTTCAAGGCACTGGCCGAAGAGCCGCCGCTGTCCGACGCCAAACCTGGCCTGCACCTGACCATCAAGGCTGATCGACTGGGTTCGTTGAACCGTGGCAGTCCGGTGTTCTACAAGCAGATCAAGGTCGGCCAGGTCAAAAGCTACCTGCTTTCCGAAGATCAAAGCACGGTTGAACTCAAAGTCTTCATTGAGCCGACCTACGCCAAACTCGTGCGCAAACATACACGCTTCTGGAACGCCAGCGGCATCAGCATCGACGCCAATCTCTCCGGGGTAAAAGTGCGCAGCGAGTCCCTGGCGAGCATCGTTGCTGGCGGTATCGCCTTCGCTACGCCGGAGAACCGCAAAGACAGTCCGCCGACTGATCCAAGCCTGCCGTTCCGTCTCTACGAGGACTTTGATGCCGCCGCTGCCGGCATTCGCGTGAAGGTCAAACTCAGCGACTTCGAAGGGCTCCAGGCTGGCCGCACGCCGGTAATGTACAAAGGTATTCAGGTCGGCAATATGAAAGCGCTGAAGATCGACCCTGATCTGACGGCGGCCACTGCCGAGCTGACCCTTGACCCGCTGGCCGAGGATTATCTGGTCGATGGCACTCAGTTCTGGGTGGTCAAACCCTCGATTTCCCTCGCTGGCATCACCGGTCTGGAAGCGCTGGTGAAGGGTAACTACATCGCCATACGCCCCGGCGACAAGGGGGCAGCGCCGCAGCGTGAATTTGTCGCAAGACCCAAGGCTCCGCCTCTGGACCTGCGCTCACCCGGGCTGCACCTGGTCCTGTTTACCGAGAACCTCGGCTCGCTGGAAGTGGGCAGCCCGATTCTCTACAAGCAGGTGAAGGTCGGTTCGGTCCAGAGCTATCAATTCTCCAAGACTCGTAAACAGCTGGTGATTGGCGTTCACATCGAGAAAGAATATGAAGGCCTGGTCAATGCCTCCAGCCGATTCTGGAATGCGAGTGGCGTTACCCTCACGGGTGGGCTGACGGGTGGCATCCAGGTCAAGAGCGAGTCACTGCAAAGCCTGATGGCCGGTGGTATTGCTTTTGAGACCCCGGAAGCCAAGGCGCCGCTGCAAAAGCGTATCCCTCGGTTCCGCCTGTTCCCCAGCCACGACGAGGCCAACCAGAAAGGCACCCTGGTCACCATCAAGGTCGACCGCGCCGACGGTCTGCGCACCGGCACTCCTGTGCGGTTCAAGGGGCTGGATGTCGGCAAGATCGAGGACGTTGATCTCACCGATGACCTGCAGTCCGTGGTGCTCACCGCGCGAATTACCGAAGTGCCGGAGCGTATTGCCCGGGTCGGCAGTCAATTCTGGGTGGTCAAGCCGGAGCTGGGTCTGATCAAGACCGCAAACCTTGAAACCCTCGTGACCGGTCAATACATTGAGGTGCAGCCCGCGCCGAAGAGCCTGGGCCCGCAGAAGAGTTTCGTGGCCTTGTCCAGCCCGCCGGAAATAGCCAAGGTGGAGCCTGGCTTGAGCCTGGTGTTGAGCGCGGCTCGTCGAGGCTCGTTGAAGATCGGCGTGCCGGTCACCTACCGGGAAGTGACGGTAGGCAAGGTGACGGGGTACGAGTTGGGGCAGACAGCGGATCGCGTGCTGATCCACATCCTGATTGAACCCAAGTACGCGCCGCTGGTGCGCAGCGGTACGCGGTTCTGGAACTCCAGCGGTTTCGGATTCGACTATGGACTGTTCAAGGGAGCGACGATGCGCACCGAGTCTCTGGAAACCCTGATTCAGGGTGGCATCGCGTTCGCCACCCCGGATGGCGAGCGCATGGGTAACCCTGCGAGAGCGGAACAGACATTCCCCTTATTCGATAAGTTCGAAGATGAATGGCTGACCTGGGCGCCGAAGATCGCGATCGGTAAATAAATATCGGCGGCGGTGCTCGTGATGAGGCCCTCGCATTCGCCCAGCAGCTCGGACAAAAAAGGCCGCGGTCCATTGGATCGCGGCCTTTTGTCTGGATCAGGCAGGATCAGACTGCATCCAGCTCCGGTTCATCGGCTGCCACATTGACCACAGGCTTCACTTCATCGTGACGGCGAATGTACTTCCAGTCCGCCTCGTCGATGTAAATCCCCGCCGGGCCGCTGCCGCCCTCAAGGTCGATGGCGACACTGGCGCAAACCTGCGGCTTCACACTCGCCAGAATCGGCACGAAGCCCAATTGCAGACTGGTTTCCAGCAATGCTGCCTGGTTCTTCTCATCAATGTCCGCCGCTTCGTCGAGGTAATACGGCAAACGCACGCGGCCGGCCAGGTCGCGATCCATCAAGTGCAGCAACAAGTACATGTTGGTCAGCGCCTTGATGGTCATGGTCGTACCGTTGGACGCCGCGCCATCGATGTCGGTGTGGATCACCGGCTGGCCATTGACCTTGGTGATCTCGAACGCCAGCTCGAACAAGTCCTTGAGGCCGAGCTGGTTGTGGTTCGCCGCCACCAACCGCGCCAGGTATTCCTTGGCCTCTTCGTTCTTGTTGTCCTGTTCGGCGCTCTGGCTGAGGTCGAACACCGACAGGGTTTCGCCTTCCTCGTATTGACCGGCGCTGTGGATGATCTGGTCGATGTGCTTGAGCGCTTCCTTGTTCGGCGCAAGGACGATACGGAAGCTCTGCAGGTTGGAGACCTGACGCTTGTTGATCTCGCGGTTGAACAGCGCCAGTTGATGCTCAAGGCTGTCGTAGTCGCTACGGATGTTACGCAACGTGCGAGCGATATCGGTGACCGCCGCGCGACGGGCCTTGCCCAGCGTCAGCGCTTCATCGGTGCGGTGCGCGTAAGCGTTGATCAGCAGTGACAGACGGCGCTCCATATCGTCTTCGCTGTCGAACTTGGCCACGCCTTTGAGACGTACCTGCGCGTAGAGCGCTTCGATCTGACCATCGGCGCGGAGCAAGCCTTGCCAGCTGTCCTGATAGTCGTTGAGCAGCGGCAGCAGATTGTCCATCGAATCGTCGACCGGATCCATGAACGGCGTACCGAACGGCAGGTCCGCCGGCAACAGCTGACGGCGGCGCAGCGCATCGTCGAGGGTGCGTTGCTTGGCTTCCATATCGGCGATCTGCCGGCCGACCAGTTGCAGCTTGGCCGACAGTTGCTGGACGCGCTCGGTGAAGGCATCGCTGGAACGCTTGAGTTCATCCTGCGCGCCTTCCATCTGTGCCAGTTGCTCGAGCTTGTCGCCTTCTTCAGCGCTCAGGGTCTGCGTGCGACGGAAGTCTTCCAGGGCTTTCTGCGCATCCAGCACTTGTTGATACAGCGCTTCGGTCTGGGTTTTGCTCGCGGCGCGGTCGGCGGCTACAGCCTGCTGAGTTTTCAGCTGCTTGAGCTCTTTTTCCAGACGCTCTTTCTGATCACGCAGCGCGGCACGGTCGGCCAATGCTTGCAGGGCTGGAGGCTCGATATTGGAGATATCGATCGACAGGCCCGGGACTTCGAAACGCTCACCCTTGAAGCCATCAAGAATCAGCTCGACCGATTTCACCCACTCGCCATCGTCGTCGAGGGTGATGCCGTGTTCGCCCAACGGCAGGCTGAACAGTGCGCTGTTGAACAGGCGCATCAGGCGTTCGACGTCCTGTTGCGAAAACTCTTCGCGCAGGCGGGCGTAGCTGTTGTTGTCAGCGTGATCGAGTTGCTGCTTCACCGACTTCAGGCGTTTTTCCAGATCGCGCAGGCGCTCTTCCAGATCCTCGGCGCTGAATTGACGCGATTGCGCCAGGGCACCGGCCAGTTCGTCGTGGGCATCTTTGGCCGCGAGCAATTGTTGCTCCAGCACTTTGACGTCGTCGACCAAAGCAAAGCGATTCTTCAGGACCGACAGTTCGCCGAGCCAGCGCTGAATACCGGAAATTTCCCGTTCCAGACGCATCAATTCCTGAGTGCCACCGCGCTGATCGTTTTGCAGGCTGTCCTGCTCGCCACGGTAGTGGTCGGCCTGGATGGTCAGCTCTTCCTTGCGCGCACTGGCATAGTCCGACCAGGTGCCGAGCAACGAGTCGAGCAGCGGCGACAGTCGATGCAGTTTGCCGCGCAGGATATTGCGCTGGGTCACGCCGGCCGCCAGGGCTTCGACCAGCGGGCCGGCAGCGACCAGCGAGTTATAGTCCTGCTCCATGCGGCGTACGTCGCGGAAGGCTTCTTCGCACGCGGCGATGTAATCGACGCTGCCGGAACGCAGGCTGTGTTCGAAGGCATCGAGGAACAACTGCTTGAGCTTGGCCGCAGTGATTTCGCGCATGTGCAGCAGGTTGATGAACAGCGCACGGAACGTCTTCAGGCTTTGTTCGCTGGTGGAGCGCAGTGGAATCAGGGTCAGGTCCAGCGGAATCGATGTGTGACCGCCCACCAGCAAGCGACGCAGTTCATCCGGCTTGAGTTCGTAGGCTTTCAGGCCCTCGCGCTCAAGGTTGGTGAACAGCTCTTTCTGACGCAGGCAGGTGTCATTCTTCTGGTAGTGCGCCAGGTCCAGTTTGCCGGCATAGGCAAAGAACTGGTGACCAAAACCACCACCCGGGCCGCGACCCACCACGCCGATTACGTGCGGGCCATGGGGCAGGGACACTTCAACGAGGATGTAACTGGTGTCCGAGGCGAAATAGAAGCGCCGGGATTGTTCCAGGCTGTACTTGCCGAAACTCATGTCCGACATGCGCGCCAGAATCGGGAACTGCAACGCGTTGATCGACGCCGATTTACCGAGGTTGTTCGCGCCGTAAACCGACAACGGCTCTTCCAGCGGGAACAGGCCGAGGCTGTAACCGGCGGTGTTCAAAAGGGCAAAGCGGCGGATGCCGTAGCGTTCCTGGCTCATGCGTCGGACTCCTGTTCTTCGGCAATGGCGCGGGCCAGTGCGTCTTCTTCGCTTTCTTCATCGAATTCGGTGAGATCCAGCGGATCGTCGGTTTCGAGGAATTTGGCCTCGGCTGCTTCGTCGATCAGCACTGGCGCCGGAAGCGGCAGTACGCTGTGCACGCTGGCCGCCAGATCGCGGTCTTGCTGCACCGACAGGCAGACGTCGAGGAAACGGTGCATCGGCGGCAGGAAACGGTAGACGCCGTTTTCTTCGCCAGCGAAACCCAGTTGGGTCATGCGGCGCATGATCTTTTCTTCGAGTTCTTCAACCGTTTGTACTTCGGCCTGAATGAACAGATCGCGGTATTTTTCCAGCAGCGATGGCAACTCTTCGCGGCCGAGGCTACCGCCATCGAGCACGGCGATCGGATCGCGGCCCTGATCGGCCAGATGCTCGACAAGGATGAAGGTGAACAGCGCCAGACGCTGGGCAGTCTTGTTCACCGCTGCGGCAGCCATGTCCGGTACGAAGTAATAGAAGCCACGGGTGTCGCAGACCAGTTCAAAACCCAGCGCCTTGAACAGCGTGCGGTATTGATCCTGGAAATTCGACAGTTGCGCGTACAGCTCCGGGTCGCGGCGGCTGACGTGGTAGCCCTTGAACAGCTCGCGGAAGATCGGCGCGAGTTGCGACAGTTCGGAAAGATCAAGTTGCATTTGAAGTACCTGCAGAGAGGGCGCTCGCAGAATCCTCGGCGGCACTGGCGCTGGCCGAGAGCAGGGCGAAGGAGCGCAGGCTGACCTGGTGCTCGTGAGTGTGATATTCGCGGCGTTCCAGACGCTCGCGCTTGAAGCGTTTTTCCCGCGACAGGCGCGAGAACCAGTACAGCAATTCGTCGGTGGCGCCGTCCGGCTCCTGTTCCAGCAGCCAGGCCATCAGGTCCGGCATCGGCAGGGCGTCTTCGCAGCGTTCAAGCATTTCGCGAACGGTACGTGGCGCACGCGGGGCTTCGCCTTTCTGGGTTTTGTGAGCCTTGGGAAAACGCGCCGGTTTCGGCTCGAAACGGGCCAGTGCGTACACGTACGCTTCGACCTGGCTGGCGCTGCCAAGGAAGGTGCTTTGCGGGCGGGTGAACATTGGCATGGCCGCTTGGGGGACCGCGTCCAGGCCTTTGCGCCGGATAGCCGACAAGGCCAGCGCCGCGCCACGGGTCACGGCATTGTGCCGACGGGCCTCTTCACGCAACGGCAGGAGCAGTTCGCGGGCGTGGCGCAGGGTCAACTGGGCGCTGGTCTGCATTTCGAGGATGCGCGCGTGGGTACGCAGGAGCATGTCGTCATCGACCAGATGGCCGAGGCGCTGCTGCTCGCTGAGCATCTTCAGCAATACGGTTTCGACCTTGCGCACGCCTTGTTCGAAAGCGCCGTCGGCGTTCACCAGATCGATCATCGGCTCGACGTATTCGTCCCACGTCGCCAGCACTTCAGCGTAACGCTGACGCAATGGAATCTGCCGGTCGCTGGTCTTCGCGCGTTCGGCGACGGCCACCAGCGCCTGTTCGTCGTTGTCGAGCTTCTTCAACACGTCACGCACGCGCATGTCGAGCAGGCGCAACTGGCGGGCGAGGTCGTGGCCGTCGCGGATGTCGAACGCGTCCTGGATGTAACCGGCCAGACGCTCGAGGTGGCGCAGATAGGCTTCGATTTCCAGGCACAGGCCCAGCCGGTGCTCCCTGCGCAGGTACGCGAGGAAGTCGTGGATCTGCGCGTTCAGCTCGAAACGGTTCGGGCTTTTCGCCACCGGAATCAGAATGTCGAGGCGAATCCACACGTCGAGCAGGCTGGTGATGTCCTGCGGCGTGCTGTCCAGTTGTTGGGCGGCCAGTTGCGTGCGCAGTTCGTTGAGGCTCAATGTGCCTTGGTCGAAGTGCTCGCACAAAGGCTCCAGAAGCGCCCAGTGTTCAGCGAGGGCGCGCAAGACGCGCTTGGGTTCGATCATCGGAATGCCCGGCTGGTTGGCAATGAAAAGCGGCGATTGTACTGCATCGCGCCCATTGCGATTAACTCTCGGGACGGACAGTCGGCTTTCTGTCGATCAAGCGCGGGCGATCTTGCGAGAAGGGCGGTAGAATCCACGCACTTTAGTTATCCACAAGTGGCCGACCTTTGCTTATCGAGTCCCGTCGCCGCGCTTATTTGACCGCCATGCAGGTGGTCAACTGGCTGCCGCGCACCGAATTGCCCTTCGCCGCGCCGTCGCGGCCCGAGCTGCTGGAGACACCGCAACCCGTGGTGGTCGCTCCGATAGCAACGGCCACTGTGGCTGAGGCGCCCGTGCAGCCGCAGGCCAAGCCCGCCGAGCGGGTGAAGATCGAGGTGCCTCGGCCTTCGCTGGCCAGCACCCGCACGGATGCAAAAGTCGAAGAAGTGGCCGCGCCAGTCGTGGCCAAGCCACCAGTAGTGCCGCCGCCGCGTTTCGCCCTGCAGTTGCTGCGCGCCGGTCGCTGCCTGCTGCTGGTCGAGTTACCCACAGGCGAACCGTTCCAGTCGCGCGACCCCGCTTATCTGCTGCTCAAGGATATGCTGCGCGCCGCCGGTCTGCCGGAGGCGCCGCAGATAGTCGGCGACCCCGTACGCTGGCCCTGGCTTAATCGCGGCACCATGGATCAGGGCCCGGAAGCGGCGCGCGACTTCGTCCAGGGTTTCCTCTCGGCCCGGCTGGAAGATGCGCCGTGCGTCTGCGTATGGCTGATCGGTCTGCCGGCGATACGTTTCGCCGGTGAAGCGGATGCTGAAGCGTTCAATCGTGAATTGCAGATCGAAGGTCTGGGCTCGGCCTGGGCCATTCCCGGTCTGGAATTGTTAATGGAAGAGCCACAGCGCAAAGCCGCTGTGTGGCAAGCCATGCGTCGGCTGATGGCGCGCTGGAAAGATATCAATGAGTGACGCTGTAACGTTTCGCCCGATGATCGAGGCGGACCTCGACGCTGTGCTGAAGATTGAATTCGCCGCGTACAGTCATCCGTGGACGCGCGGAATTTTTCTCGATGGCCTGGGCAAATATCAGATCTGGTTGATGTTCGAAGGTCAGCAACAGGTGGGTCACGGCGTGGTGCAGATCATTCTTGATGAGGCGCACCTGCTCAACATCACCGTCAAACCGGAGAATCAGGGGCGTGGGCTGGGGCTGACATTGCTTGAGCATTTGATGTCGCGGGCGTATGCGGCAGAGGCTCGAGAGTGTTTCCTGGAAGTGCGCGACAGCAATCGCTCGGCGTTCCGCTTGTATGAGCGTTATGGCTTCAACGAGATTGGGCGACGTCGTGACTACTATCCGGCTGTCGGCGGGCGCGAAGACGCCGTGGTCATGGCCTGCACCCTGGTTGACTGATTGCCTTTAAAAGCTTCGCGAGCAGGCTCGCTCCCACACTGGATTTGATTCGCATACAAATTTTGTGATCAATCCAAAAAACTGTGGGAGCGAGCCTGCTCGCGAAAGCATCCTGTCAGGCAACGCAGATCAGCGGTTACCATCCAGCGGATCACGCTGCGCCAGCTCTGCCTCATCCAGCCCATTACCGCCGCCGATGTCATCCTCATCGACAATGCTCAAATCCCAATCGGCCTGATTGCCTTCACCAGCCTCTTCGGCATCCCGTGCACCGTCCTCATGGATCAAGGTTTCCGGGCTCATATCATCGTCGGTCGCTTCGTGATCAGCGGTCGACGCACCCGTGAAGCCCGCTTCACGCACGCGCTCGTCAGGCATTAGTTGTTCGCGCTCACGCTCGGGCAGTTCATCACCAATCTTCGCGCTGGGTTCGTCTTCATCGAAATCCAGCTCATGCACCGAACCCATGCGGTCTTCGTTATCATCGATGGGCTCCGGTTGCACCGCATCGTAAGGGCGTCGTGAATCAGTCATGGCAAATCCTCATACTGTGGGCCTTACTAAGGTGGACTCACCGGGCACACGAGAATTCCAACGAAATCACTTGCGATTCTGGCGTGACCCCGACGGACGGCCGTCTGTCACAGTTGCGCATCTTTCTTGAGGCCTTACAGCATGCATGACTTACAAGACCTGATTGATAACAACGAGCGTTGGGCTGACGCGATCACCAAGGAAGACCCGGATTTCTTCGCCAAACTGGCGCGCCAGCAAACGCCTGAGTACCTGTGGATCGGCTGTTCCGATGCGCGTGTGCCGGCCAACGAGATCGTTGGCATGCTGCCGGGCGATCTGTTCGTGCACCGCAACGTCGCCAACGTGGTGTTGCACACCGATCTCAACTGCCTGTCGGTGATTCAGTACGCGGTGGACGTGCTCAAGGTCAAGCACATCCTGGTGACCGGCCACTATGGTTGCGGCGGCGTACGAGCGTCGATGCAGGACCGCCAGCTGGGCCTGATCGATGGCTGGCTGCGCTCGATTCGCGACCTCTATTACGAAAAACGCGAAGAGCTGGCGCAGTTGCCAACTGAAGAGGAGCAGGTGGACCGCCTCTGCGAGCTGAACGTGATCCAGCAAGTGGCCAACGTCGGCCACACCAGCATTGTGCAAAATGCCTGGCATCGTGGACAGAAACTGTCGATTCACGGTTGCATCTACGGCATCAAGGACGGTCGCTGGAAAAGCCTGAACGCAACCATCAGCGGCTTCGAGCAGTTGCCACCACAGTACCGTCTGCGTCCGCTGTAGCGCTTTTCGTGTCTACAGTCCCTGGCCCGGTCCAACCGTGGTCGCCGAAGTTTTCAGCTGGCTGAGCTGGGACCTGATCGGTGCCGATGCACATTTGGCGACGGCCTGGGCCGGGGGCAGGTTGCGAATCGAGGTATAGAACAGTTCGCAGGTTTTTCCGTGCGAGTGACTTGCCAGGTCTGGGTACAGCTCTTCAATTGCGTCGCCGGATCCCTGCCGGGAGCGCTGCCCATGCCGGCCTGCCAACACGCAGCGCTCAAATCCTGGCCCATCACCTTAAGGCCTGCCGCGTCAGCCTGGGCCTGGGCATCCTTGCCGGAGTAGGCGGCTGGATTGGCCGCGTACCAGATGTAGCTCGGGTGATTGGCGCCCAACACGGGTACTTTGACCCCGGCATTTGGGCTGATCGTCGCCAGCCCCAACACGCTGACGGTGGGGCCGTATTGCGCCTTGACCCAGCTGCGCACCGGCGCGCCAAACGCGATCATGGGTAATGCCGCGCCGCTGGCAGTGCGGCTGAGCTCCCTGACCATGGTGGTCTGATAGTCGGTGAAATAATTGTAAACGCCCTCCAGGTCCTTGCCCGCAGTCGCGGGTGCGGCAATCGGGGCAATGTCGATGATGGTCTGGTAAGCGGGTGTTTGCGCGGCTGGGATGCCATTGGCGGTTAGCAGCGTGGCCCAACGATCGGTGGTGGCCGAGCGCAGGTAATCCTGGGCCTGGGTCAGCGAATAGTCCGGCGGAAAGTGCAACAGCTCGATACTTTTACGATTGTTCAGCGCCATGCCCAAAGGCAGGAACAGTGACCAGTTGTACGCCCACTTGCCGTCAGCGTTCAGTCTGTTTGCGCCGGACCAGGCCAGGTCTCCGGCGTCGAGCAGGGCTTGCAGTGGTTGGTGATAACCGGCAGGCACCCCGGTGATTTGCGCGTAAAGCTGATCGTTATCGGTTTTGACCCGCACCTTTGCCGTGGCGTAGCCATCGCGCTGCACGCTTTGGCCCAGGTAGTGCTCGACGGTTTGCTCCAGCGTCCAGTTGCGAAAGCACACGACGCCGCAGTTGTTGGGGTAGGCGAACAGACGCGTGACGCGTTCAGTGCTGCCCAGTTTCAGATCGACATCGGCATGGGCGGCGGCACTCAGGGTGAGGGCCGCGAGGGCAAGTGCTGTGCGTTTGAACATGCTCAGATCCTTTTAAGCCTGTGATTGCGCAATTGTCGAAGTTTACTGCAGCCATCGCGCTTGCGGTGTCAGCTGCGGCCTGTATTGGTGTCAGGAGATGGCGAACCGCGAGGTAGGAACAATCCACCGAACAAATCTGGATGCACCTGCTCGAACAGGTGCATCCAGCGACATTTATGGCATCACGGGCGGCGTGTAGGTCAGCGTCGTGCCCAGCGCCCACAGCAGCAACAGCACCAGCGGCGTGTGCACCAGCAACTGCACGAACGAGAAACCGATCAAGTCCCGCGCTTTCAGCCCAAGCACACCGAGCAGCGGCAGCATGTAGAACGGGTTGATCAGGTTCGGCAGCGCTTCGGCGGCGTTGTAGATCTGCACCGCCCAGCCGAGGTGGTATTGCAGATCGTTGGCGACCTGCATCACATACGGCGCTTCGATGATCCACTTGCCGCCACCCGACGGGATGAAGAAACCGAGAATCGCCGAATACACACCCATCAGCAGCGCATAAGTGTCGTGGGAAGCGATGCTGACGAAAAACGTCGAGATGTGATGCGCGAGGGTTTGCGCATCGGCGCCTTTGACGGTGGTCATCAGCGCGGCAATCGAGCCGTACAACGGGAATTGAATCAGCACGCCGGTGGTGGTCGGCACTGCACGGGCCACCGCATCAAGAAAACTGCGCGGACGCCAGTGCAGCAGCGCACCGAGCATGATGAACAGGAAGTTGTAGGTGTTGAGCCCGGAAATCGCGGTGATCGCCGGTTTGGTAGAAAACTCGTGGAACAGCCAACCCGCTGCCAGCAACACCAGCACGATGATCAGCAGCGGACTGTGTTCCAGCCATTCGCCCGGCCGGGTGCGCGGTTGCAGCGGCGGCAGGTTGAAGGCCGGGTCGATGCCGCAGGCCTTGGCGTCGCGCGCCGAGTTCGGGCCGGGCGCGGTGGCGTAGGCGATGATGATCGAAACCACGATCAGCGCCAGCAGCATGACGCCGGACTGCCAGAGGAAAATCGTTTCGGTGAACGGAATCACCCCGGTGATCGACAGAATCGATGGCGGCAGGCTGGCGGGGTTGGCCTGCAACTGCGCGGCCGACGACGACAGGCCCAGCGCCCAGACTGCGCCGAGGCCCAGATAAGCGGCGGCGCCAGCAGCGCGGTAATCCATTTTCAGATCGGTGCGGCGGGCGAGGGCGCGTACCAGCAAACCGCCGAAGACCAGCGAAAGTCCCCAGTTGAGCAACGAGGCGACCATCGAGATCAGCGCGACCCAGGCCACGGCGGAGCGGCCGTTTTTCGGGATGCGTGCCAGGCGATCAATCAGTTTGACGGCGGGTGGCGAGCTGGCGACCACGTAGCCGCCAATCACCACGAAGGCCATTTGCATGGTGAACGGGATCAGGCTCCAGAAGCCGTCACCGAAGGCCATCGCGGCGTCGGTGGGTTTGGCGCCCATGGCCAGCGTGGCCAGTGCCACGATGATGACGGCCAACGCGGCGAACACCCAGGAATCGGGAAACCAGCGTTCGGCAAAACTTGAACAGCGCAGGGCAAAGCGCGCAGAGCGGCTATCTTCGATATCAACGGCCACAGGAATACCTCGGATTTTTATGGTTATTGTGGGTCTGCAGGGCCTCGTGGGCCCGTCTGGGCAGGTGCCAACAGTAAATCAAACGCTGTATTTTTTGTGACCAACTTTTACCGCTTTGGGACTTTGGTCTAACGGGTTGTCCACCAGCCCGTTTGCGTAGACCATGGGCGCCTTGGTTTTTGCCTGATCCAGAGTTCTTTGCCATGACTGCCCAACCCACGGCCAAACCTGCGCCGTTCAGCCGCTCCGACTACAAGACCCTCGGCCTTGCGGCCCTTGGCGGGGCGCTGGAGATCTACGATTTCATCATCTTCGTGTTCTTCGCCCTGACCCTCAGCCAGCTGTTCTTCCCGCCAGAAATGCCCGAGTGGCTGCGTCTGCTGCAAAGCTTCGGCATCTTCGTCACCGGCTATCTGGCACGGCCACTGGGCGGAATCCTGATGGCGCATTTCGCCGACAAACTCGGGCGCAAGAAAGTCTTCAGCCTGAGCATCCTGATGATGGCGCTGCCGTGCCTGCTGATCGGGATCATGCCGACCTATGCGCAGATCGGTTATTTCGCGCCCTTGCTGCTGCTGGCACTGCGCATCCTGCAGGGCGCGGCAGTTGGCGGCGAAGTGCCGAGCGCCTGGGTGTTTGTCGCCGAGCACGCGCCGGCCGGGCATCGCGGTTATGCCTTGGGATTCCTGCAGGCGGGCCTGACCTTCGGCTACCTGATAGGCGCGCTGGCGGCGACGTTCCTGGCACAGATGTTCACCCCGGCAGAAATCCTCGATTACGCCTGGCGTTATCCCTTCCTGCTGGGCGGTCTGTTCGGCGTGATTGGCGTCTGGTTGCGCCGCTGGCTCAGTGAAACCCCGGTGTTCATGGCAATGCAGGCCAGGCGCGAGGCGCGGGTCGAACTGCCGCTGCGCACGGTGCTGCGCGAGCATCGACTGGCGATGTGGCCGGCCATGCTGCTGACCTGCGTGCTGACTTCGGCAGTGGTGGTGTTCGTGGTGATCACCCCGACCATGATGCAGAAAACCTTCGGCATGACCGCCAGCCACACCTTCGCCCTGAACGCATTGGGCATCGTCTTCCTCAATATCGGCTGCGTGCTCGCCGGGCTACTGGTCGACCGCATCGGCGCGTGGCGCACGGTCATGCTCTATAGCCTGCTGCTGCCGTTGGGCATCGCAGTGCTTTACGGCTGTCTGATCTCGGGCGGTCATTGGCTCGGTCTGGCCTACGCGGTGGCCGGTCTGGCGTGTGGTGTCGTAGGCGCGGTGCCGTCGGTGATGGTCGGGCTGTTCCCAGCACGCATTCGTGTGTCAGGCATCTCCTTTACCTACAACATTGCCTATGCGGCGTGGGCGAGCATCACACCGTTGTTGCTGATCGGTCTGATGCCGTGGAGCCCATGGATCTGCGTGATGTTCTGCGCGGTGATGGGCGCTGTGGGCATCATCAGCGCGGCATACTTCGGTTCGCGGATGCCGAGGGTCGGCAGCTGCCCTGCGACGGGTACCGTGTAATCGAGGGAGGCCGTTGAACTATTTTTACAGGACGACACGGCACCGCTCTTCAGAAAATATGTACAAGGCCGATGGGTAGGCTGCATGTCGTTTTTCTACCCTGTCCATCGGTGCATTCCATGTTCAATAAACGCTTGAAGCAAGAGCTGTCGGCTCTTCGTGAAGAACTCTCCAGCCTTCAGCAAGTGAAGGACAGCCTGGAAAGCGAGATGCTGGTCCTGACCCTGGATCCCGAGGGGCGGATTCAATCGGTCAACCAGAACTTTATCGATGAAATGCTCTACAAGGGACAGGACCTGAGTAGTCGACACATCGAAGATATCGTTCCGGTGCACGTCAAATCCGACGAATTCCATCGCCGCTTCAAGGCTGCGCTCCAGCGTGGCGAGCACTTCGCCGGCACCGTGCGCCTGTTGCGCGGCAATGGCGAGGAGGCGTGGCTGCGCTCGATCATGCAGCCCATTCGCTCGGCGGATGGCCGCATCAGGCACTTCTCGATTTTTCCAGCGACCTGACCCGTACCATCGAAGCGTCCCGGGAGCATGAGAACCTGATCGGCGCCCTGGTGCGCTCGACGGCGGTGATCGAGTTTGACCTCAATGGCAACGTACTGACGGCCAATGACCGCTTTCTCAGCGGTATGGGCTACAGCCTGGCGCAGATCAAGGGCAAACATCACCGACTGTTTTGCGAGGCGCAGGAATACAACAGCGCCGAGTATCAGAACTTCTGGCGTCGTTTGAACAGCGGCGAGTTTGTCGCCGGCCGCTTCAAACGGGTCGACAGCCATGGTCGTACGGTGTGGCTGGAGGCGTCCTACAACCCGGTGGTCGACGCCAACAACAAACTGTACAAAGTGGTGAAATTCGCCACGGTGATCACGGATCAGGTCAATCGCGAGCAAGCGGTCGCCGAGGCGGCCAATATTGCCTACAGCACCTCCCGGCAGACCGACGAAAGCGCGCAGCGTGGCAATGCCGTGGTCACCCAGGCCGTCGGCGTAATGCGCGACCTGGCCAGGCACATGCAAACCGCTGGTGAAGGCATCGAAGCGCTGAACGAGCAGTCGCTGGTCATCGGTACCATCGTCAAAACCATCAGTGGGATTGCCGAGCAAACCAACCTGCTGGCGCTCAACGCGGCCATCGAAGCCGCCCGTGCCGGCGAGCAGGGTCGCGGCTTTGCAGTGGTGGCTGATGAAGTGCGGCAACTGGCGTCGCGCACCAGCCAGGCGACCGAAGAAATCGTTGGCGTGGTCCGCCAGAACCAGGACATGGCGCGCCACGCGGTGACCCTGATGACCGAGGGCAAGCTTCAGGCTGAGCAGGGGCTGGCGCTGGCAGCGGAGGCGGGCTCGGTCATTGGCGAGATCCAGGACGGCGCGCAGAAGGTGGTCGACGCGGTCGGACAGTTCGCCAATCAACTGGCAAGCTAAGCAGGACCCAGACGTATGCCGCTACAATCGGCGTTTTCTCCAGGAGCAGACAGCATGCACGCTTCCCATCGCCGGCCCGTACCCTTGAACAAGGCGTATCGCCTGCTCAATCACGGGCCGACCGTACTGGTCAGCGCCGCCCACGATGGCCAGCGCAACATCATGGCGGCGGCCTGGGCTATGCCACTGGATTTCGAGCCGCCGAAAATTGCCGTGGTGCTGGATAAATCCACCTGGACCCGACACCTGCTGGAAGCTTCGGGGACCTTCGTGCTGAACGTGCCTTGCGCCGCCCAGGCCGACATCGTCCAGACCGTCGGTTCTACATCCGGGCTGGAAATCTCCCGGGCGCCGGGCCAGGACAAGTTCCAGGCCTATGCCCTGCAAACCTTCAGCGGTGAGCAAGTCGAAGCGCCATTGCTCGACGGTTGCGTCGCCTGGCTCGAATGCCGTTTGCTGCCGGAGCCGCGCAACCACGAACAGTACGACCTGTTCCTCGCCGAAGTCATCGCCGCCCAAGCCGATGAACGCGTGTTCAGCGACGGGCGCTGGCATTTCGAAGGCCAGGACGCCCTACGCACCCTGCACCACGTGGCTGGTGGGCATTTCCTGAAGATCGGTGATCCTGTGGATGGGAAGATTCTGTCGGTTTGAATCGGGTCAACAGCCACCGGAATTTAATGCGGTGTCAGTTAAACGGCCCTGATAAGCGGATCAAGCCTGCTGCACTGGTTTGATCAAGCTTTGTGCAGGTATGCCAAATAGCTCCTGCAGTTTCCAAATCACTTCCCATAAAAAGGGCCTACCAGCCGGTAAGCCCTTTCTCATCACTGCAAACCGCTCAATCCCCCAGCGCTTCCCCCTCGCGTCGCGGATCAGCACCGCCTGCCAACGACGTTTTCCCCTGTGCATCCTTGACCCGAACAATCGCCTGAGTGCCGCTCGTCATATCAATCTCGTTCACGCTGTGGCCCTTGTCCTTCAGCGCCTGGATCAGTGCCGGGCTGAACTGCCCCCGCTCCAGTTCCGTCGGACCATTGCGGCTACCGAAGTTCGGCAGGTTGATGGCGCTTTGTGGGTCGAGGTTCCAGTCGAGCAGGCCGATGGTGGTTTTCGCCACGTATTCGATGATTTGCGAGCCGCCCGGTGAGCCGACGCTGGCGAGGAATTCTCCGCTGTTGCGGTCGAAGATCAGCGTCGGCGCCATCGACGAGCGCGGACGTTTGCCGGGTTCGACGCGGTTGGCGACTTTCTGGCCGTTCTCTTCCGGGATGAACGAGAAGTCGGTCATCTGGTTGTTGAGCAGGAAGCCTTGCACCATCAGGTGAGAGCCGAAGGCGGATTCCACGGTGGTGGTCATGGAGACTGCACCACCCTGGTCGTCGACCGCGACCACTTGCGAGGTGGATATGCGCAGCGGCGAACGGTCAGGCGCGTAGGCCACCTGGATGCCCGGCGGCGTGCCAGGTTCGGCTGTGCCCATGCTGCGCTCGCCAATCAGCGCGGCACGGCTTGCCAGATATAGCGGGTCCAGCAGACCCTGAACCGGCACTGGCACGAAGTCGGCATCGGCGACGTATTGCGCACGATCGGCGTAGGCCAGGCGCTCGGCCTCGGAAATCAGGTGCACGGCTTCAGGGGTGGGTTCGATGCCCGCTGGAGCGGAGCTTTCACGGGGTTTCATCGGCGCCAGGGCCAAGCGCGGCTCGCGGGTTTCCAGGGCTTCGAGTGTGCCGAGGATCTGCGCGATCGCGATGCCTCCCGATGATGGTGGTGGCATCCCGCACACCTGCCAGCGCTTGTAGTCGGTGCACAGCGGCTCGCGCTCCTTGGCTTGATAGCCTTGCAGATCATTCAGCGACAAGCTCCCCGGGTTCGCATGCCCTTGTACCTTGGCCACGATTTCCTCGGCGACGGCGCCTTTGTACAACGCATCCGGACCTTCCTTGGCGATACGTTTGAATACTGCTGCCAGCGGCAGATTCTTCAGCAGCGTACCCGCTGCTTTGGGGCTGCCGTCGGCATTCAGGAAATAGGCCATCATGTCCGGCGAGTGCCGCATGGAGGAGTCCGCAGCGATCAGTTGATGCAGCCGGGGAAATCGCAAAGCCTTGTTCCGCGAGCTTGATGGCGGGCTCAAACACCTTCGCCCAAGGCAGGCGTCCGTGTTTCTGATGCGCCAGTTCGAGCGCTCGTAGCACGCCCGGTGTACCCACAGAACGACCGCCAATCTGCGCCTGGGTGAACGGCATCGGTTTGCCGTCGGCTTGCAGGAACAGTTTTTCGCTGGCACCGGCCGGGGCGGTTTCGCGACCGTCATAAGTACGCACGGCCTTGCCATCCCACAATACAATCAACGCGCCACCGCCGATGCCTGAAGACTGTGGCTCGACCAGGGTCAGCACCGCCTGCATCGCAATCGCCGCGTCGATGGCCGAACCACCTTGGCGCAGCATCTCCCGACCGGCCTCGGCGGCCAGCGGATTCGCTGCTGCGGCCATGTGTTTGCTGGCGTAGCGGGTCTGCAGGTCACTGCGATAACCCGAGGCATTTTCCGGCGCAACGGGCAGCGTGGAAGTCGGCGGGGCGTTGCAGGCGACCAGCATCAGCGCCGTGGCAACCAGCGACAGCGCCGAAAGGCGATAGCGACTCAAGTGGGAAGCAGGGGACACGTTGGGTACTCCGTCCGTGGGAAAAGATCCCGGGACTTTATCGGCCGGTTCCCTGTGACGCAAACCCATGCAGCAGACAGGCACTTTTTCACAGGCATAAAAAAACGGCCTACCTTTCGGTAAGCCGTTTTTAGTACTTGGTGGCTACACAGGGACTTGAACCCCGGACCCCAGCATTATGAATGCTATGCTCTAACCAACTGAGCTATGTAGCCAAGTGGCGCGCATTATTCCCCTGAAATGGAAAAGCGTCAAGCGTAAATTTAAAAATTTTTTCTACGCTTTCAACCGTTTAACCACCCGGTGCTATAAAACGCGGCGGTGGGCGCTGTCAGCCGAGCTGAAACCTCCCGGTATTGGCGCTCAATGCCTTGCTGCCTTGGCTCAAGGTGTGCGCCGCAAGGTTTACGGCGCGGGCTCCTTCCAGCAGCCGCACCGCCGCCTGATCAACCTGCTGGATGTTGCCGCTGACCTCATCGGCGGTGCTGGCCTGTTCCTCTACCGCTGTCGCAATGTGCGCCAGGGTATCGGTGACGCCTTGCACTGCGCTGGCAATTTCCCCGAGTCGTTCGCCCAGCCCGGTGACCGACTGCGCATCGTTCTGTGCCTGGCTGCAGGCCGCTTCCATCAGGCTCACCGCTTCATCCACCGTTTGTCGCAGGCTATCAACGGTCTGGGCTATCTGCGCGGTAGAGGACTGCGTGCGTTTCGACAAGCTGCGCACTTCGTCAGCCACCACGGCGAAGCCGCGGCCCTGATCGCCCGCGCGGGCAGCCTCGATGGCGGCGTTAAGGGCCAGGAGGTTAGTCTGCTCGGCCACTCCGCGAATGGTGTCCACTACCAGCTGAATCTGCTGGCCCTGTTCGCTCACCCGGCCGAGTGCCGCCGCTGTCTCGTTCAAACGCTGGTTGAGCTGCTGGATACTTGCCGTGGTGCGCTGGCTGTCGCGACTGCTGTCGGCAGCAATGCGCCGCGTGTGCTGGGCGCTGCCCGAGGCGTGTTCGCAGCTCTGGGCCACGCCTTGGGACGTGGCGGCCAGTTGGGTGGCCGCTGCGGCGATCTGGCTGATCTGCAGTTGTTGTGCCTCGACTTCGCCCAATGCGCCGCTGGAATGCTGGTTGAGCGCGCGTACGGCGTTGCTCAATTGCAGGGTCTCGTGATCCACCCCCAGCATGCTGTTGCGCAACTGCACCACCGCGACGTTTAGCGCGGTGCTGATAGCTGCCAGCTCGTCGCGACCCTGTACCGGCACCTGCAGGCTGAGGTTGCCATCGCGCAGCGCTTCGGCCAGCACTGTAATACCGCTGGCGCTACGCCGGATGGACGTTTGCAGGCAGGTGAACAGATACAGCGCCGCCAGCAGCAGGCCCCAAAAATCGTCGCCACACCGATGACCTGGCGCATCGCCGAGCCATGGTAGTTATCCAGGCGCTGATCCAGTGAGCCCAGGGATTGTTGGCGCAGGGAGGCGAGGTCGACCAGCAAGGCGTCCAGACCACGTTCAAAGTCTTCGTGCTTGAGCTTGATGCTACCGCCGAATACGCCGTCATCGAGAACTTTCAGCTCGGCATCCAGGTGCTTGAGGCTTTCCTGGTAGCGCCCTGACCAGGTTTGCAAGTCGCTGGGCAGGCGTGATTCCAGCAAGCCTGCGGTTTTCACAAGCTGCTCCCGGGCGTCGCCGATACGACTGCGCAGGTCTCGTAGCTGCAAGCGGCTTTGCAAGGTGAATTGCCCAGACACCACTGAGGCCTGACCGATGCTGGCCAGACGTCCGACCCGTTCGATCAGGTCCGGCACGTGCTGAGTGGAGATCTGCGTCAGCAAATAGGTTTCCAGCCATGGCGCGAGGGTCAGCCGGTTGTCCATGGCAATTTGCTCGCGCAGGGCTTGAAGGGCGCTCAAGGCACCGGTGAAGCGATCGTAACCGTCAGGCCACCAACCGATGCTGCCGAGGCTTTTTGAATCCAGGCCCTCAAGGGCGGCCTGCAGGGCCTGGTAGCGCGCGAGTGTTTCATCCCGGGCACCTTCGGCAGCGAGGGTATTACCCAGCTCCACAGCCGCTTTGGCGATGGCTGGCTGAGCCTCGTCAAACGCAGCCATGGCGGCGAGCGTGGCGGGCGTGGGTTGACGATTGGTTTCCGTGGCTCGCCAGCGCGCGGCGCGATCCCGTTGGGCTGCGAGCAGATTGTCGAGCGCATCCAGTGACAGCAGTTGCCGAACCCCGGCACGCTCCTCGGAAATCAGATTCAGCTTGCTGCGGTAATCCTGCCCGATCATCCACAGGCTGCCCGCCAGCGGCAGAATGAACAGCAAAAACAACAGTTGAAACTTGCGTGCGAAGCCAAAGCGCCCCAGCAAGCCAATGCCCGGTGATAAAAATGCCTGCATGCCCCGTGACTCCCCTGGGCACCACGCACCATTGGCGTGCGTCGAGGCCGTTTTGGCCGCGACTGGTGCCCCTTTAAAGGCCTCGAAAGTTCACCCTCGTCCGCTCTGTAGGCCGACTGCGTAGCGAAACTTCCCATTCTCGGTCCCCTTTGTAAGGGGCCGCGTTTAAAGGAAGTGGTAACGCAAGATTCAGACCATGGCGATGCGCTATTACCTGTATGGAAAGCGTTCGTAAATGTCGTTAGCAGGCTAAGGGGATGGCGCTGATGCACTGAAAAATGGCACATTGACGCTCCTGTCCGTTTGCACCCACCCGTTGTGCGGAAACTCTCATGGCTATCAGCAATGCCCAGACCGGCGCCGCGCCGGCATCAGCGACTTCACAAAGCAGCCCTTTGGTCATGCGCATCATCGGCGCCGTGGCGCTGGCCCATTTGATCAACGACCTGATCCAGTCGGTCTTGCCGTCGATCTATCCGATGCTCAAGGCCAATTACGGCCTGACGTTTACCCAGGTCGGCCTGATTACCCTGACCTTTCAACTGACCGCTTCGCTATTGCAACCATGGGTCGGCTATCACACAGACCGTCATCCCAAGCCGTGGCTGCTACCGGCCGGGAGCGTATGCACCTTGATTGGCATCGTGATGATGTCGGTGGTCGGTAGCTTTCCAATGATTCTGTTGGCGGCGGCGCTGATCGGTATCGGTTCCTCGACCTTTCACCCCGAGGCATCACGCATCGCGCGACTGGCCTCGGGCGGACGTTTTGGTCTGGCGCAATCGACCTTTCAGGTCGGCGGTAACGCCGGTTCCGCATTCGGCCCGTTGCTCGCGGCAGCGATCATTATTCCGTTCGGCCAGGGCAACGTGGCGTGGTTCGGCTTGTTCGCGGTGTTTGCGCTGTTTGTGCTGCACCGCATCAGCCGCTGGTACGCCAATCACCTGAACCTGTTCAAGCTCAAGCAAGGGCAGGCGGCAACCCACGGTCTGTCGAAGGGGAGGGTGACCAGCGCACTGGTTGTGCTGGGGCTGCTGGTGTTCTCCAAGTACTTCTACATGTCCAGCCTCACCAGTTACTACACCTTCTACCTGATCGAGAAATTCGACCTCTCGGTGGCCAGTTCGCAACTGCATCTGTTTCTGTTCCTGGGGGCGGTCGCAGCCGGTACGTTCTTCGGCGGCCCGATCGGCGACAAGATTGGGCGCAAGGCCGTCATCTGGTTTTCGATCCTTGGTGTTGCGCCTTTCACCCTGCTGTTGCCTCACGTTGACCTGTTCTGGACCAGCGTCTTGAGCGTGGTGATCGGTTTCATCCTGGCGTCGGCATTCTCGGCCATTGTGGTGTACGCCCAGGAGCTGGTTCCGGGCAATGTCGGGATGATCGCCGGGATATTCTTTGGCTTGATGTTTGGTTTTGGCGGGATTGGCGCGGCGTTGCTGGGGCATCTGGCGGATGTGCACGGGATTGAGTACGTGTATTTCCTGTGCTCGTTCTTGCCACTGTTTGGCGTACTGGCGATCTTCTTGCCACGCACCAAAAAGGCCTGAAGATCAGAAGATCGCAGCCTTCGGCAGCTCCTACTGATGTGAGGTGTACACCCTCCAGGAGCTGCCGGAGGCTGCGATCTTAGAATAATCTGACAGGTACAAAAAAGCCGCGTATTGAACGCGGCTTCTTCTTGAGCGGGGAGTCTTACACGTTGAAACGGAAGTGCATCACGTCGCCGTCTTTAACAATGTAGTCCTTGCCTTCCAGGCGCCATTTGCCGGCTTCCTTGGCACCGGCTTCGCCCTTGTACTGGATGAAGTCGTTGTAGGCGATGACTTCGGCGCGGATGAAGCCTTTCTCGAAGTCGGTGTGGATCACGCCAGCAGCTTGTGGTGCGGTGGCACCGACTTTGACGGTCCAGGCGCGGACTTCTTCGACACCGGCGGTGAAGTAGGTCTGCAGGTGCAGCATTTCGTAGCCAGCGCGGATTACGCGGTTCAGGCCAGGCTCTTCCAGGCCCAGGGCCTCGAGGAACATGTCTTTCTCTTCGCCGTCATCAAGCTCGGCGATTTCCGCTTCGATCTTGTTGCAGACTGGAACGACCATGGCGCCTTCTTCTTCGGCGATGGCGCGAACCACGTCCAGGTGCGGGTTGTTCTCGAAACCGTCTTCAGCGACGTTGGCAATGTACATGACCGGTTTGGTGGTCAGCAGGTGGAAGCCACGAATCACCGCCTTGTCGTCGGCACCCATGCTCTTCATCAGGGTCCGTGCAGGCTTGCCGAGGGTGAAGTGAGCGATCAGTTGCTCAAGCAATGCTTTTTGAACCACGGCATCCTTGTCACCGCCCTTGGCGTTACGCGCGACTTTCTGCAGTTGCTTCTCGCAGCTGTCGAGGTCGGCGAAGATCAGTTCCAGGTCGATGATTTCGATGTCGCGCTTCGGGTCGACGCTGTTGGAAACGTGGATCACGTTTTCGTCTTCGAAGCAGCGCACGACGTGGGCGATCGCGTCGGTTTCGCGGATGTTGGCGAGGAACTTGTTGCCCAGGCCTTCACCTTTCGAGGCGCCGGCAACGAGGCCTGCGATGTCGACGAATTCCATGGTGGTCGGCAGGATGCGCTTCGGATTGACGATGGCCGCCAAGGCTTCCAGACGCGGATCCGGCATCGGCACGATACCGCTGTTCGGCTCGATCGTGCAGAAGGGGAAGTTCTCGGCCGCGATACCGGATTTGGTCAGGGCGTTGAACAGGGTGGACTTGCCGACGTTAGGCAGGCCGACGATGCCGCAATTGAATCCCATGGTGTTTCCCCTCGGATAAGAGTCAGGCCTTCTGGCTGTGCAGGTTTTTCATCGCGCGGTTCCATTCACCGGCGAGGATATCCGGCAGCACGCCGAGGGCAAAGTCGATGCTGGCATCGAGTTTTTCCTGTTCGGCGCGTGGCGCACGACCCAGGACGAAATTTGAAACCATACTGGCGACGCCCGGGTGGCCAATGCCAAGCCGCAGACGGTAGAACGTATTCTGATTACCCAGTTGCGCAATGATGTCGCGCAACCCGTTGTGACCGCCATGGCCGCCACCCTGCTTGAGCTTGGCGACGCCCGGAGGCAGATCGAGTTCGTCGTGTGCCACCAGAATTTCTTCAGGCTTGATGCGGAAGAAACCGGCGAGTGCCGCCACGGCCTGGCCGCTGCGGTTCATGTAGGTGGTGGGAATCAGCAGACGAACATCCTGACCCTGATGCGAATAGCGCCCGGTCAGGCCGAAATATTTGCGATCCGCCACAAGGTTAACGCCTTGTGCGTTCGCGATGCGCTCAACAAAAAGGGCCCCTGCGTTATGCCGGGTCTGGTCGTATTCGGCGCCTGGATTTCCCAGGCCAACGATCAGTTTGATGGCAGTCACGATAGGGGCCCTTCCTTGGAGTGGTGGATAACATCGCCGCAATCAGGAGAAGCGGCGAAAGTGGACGAAAAATGCTCATTTACCATGGATGTAAACTCCGCGTTCTCGCCCGCTTTCTCGCTACGTACTAGTCCGCGATGTTACCGGTCACTCCGGCGAACAGAGTGAAATTACTCTGCAGCGCCTTCTTCAGCAGCGTCTTCTTCTGGAGCAACGCGTGGAGCGTGTACGTTTGCAACAGCTTTGTCGTCACCGTGAGCCAGTGCAACGAACTCAACGCCTTTAGGGGCTTTGAGGTCGGACAGGTGGACGATTGCGCCGATTTCCAGAGCCGACAGGTCGACTTCGATGAACTCAGGCAGATCTTTCGGCAGGCAAGTTACTTCGATTTCGTTCAGGACGTGCGAGATCTCGCCGCCTTTCTTGATCGGAGCTTCTTCACCAACAAAGTGCACAGGCACGATAGCGGTCAGTTTCTGACCAGCTACAACGCGTACGAAGTCAGCGTGCAGAACGTGACCCTTGGACGGGTGACGTTGCAGAGCTTTGATGATGACGTTCTGCTTTTTGCCGCCAACGTTCAGTTCGATAACGTGGCTGTAGGCAGCATCGTTTTCGAGCAGTTTGGCAACTTCTTTGGCCAGCATGCTGATGGATTCAGGGGCTTTTTCGCCACCGTAAACAACAGCTGGAACCAGAGCGGCGAGACGACGCAGGCGGCGGCTCGCACCTTTCCCCAGGTCGGAACGCACTTCAGCATTCAGAGTAAAATCGTTCATTTTGTATCTCCAAAATAGCCATGACCGAGTGGCGTTTGCGACCAGCGCCGAACACGGTATGGGCAAAAAAGCCCCGCCCCGACAGGAATGCCGGGGCGGGGCGCTTTTCGTCAACGAGACATTTCGAGAAGGGCAGGGCCCTTAACGGAACATCGCACTGATCGATTCTTCATTGCTGATGCGGCGAACCGCTTCGGCAACAACCGGTGCGATATCCAGTTGACGGATACGTGCACAGGCTTGTGCTGCAGCGGACAGCGGAATGGTGTTAGTCACCACCAGCTCGTCCAGCACGGAATTTTCGATATTCTCGATGGCCCGACCCGACAGCACAGGGTGTGTGCAGTAGGCAAAGACCTTGGCTGCGCCATGCTCTTTCAGGGCCTTTGCCGCGTGGCACAGAGTGCCGGCGGTATCGACCATGTCATCGACCAGAATGCAGGTACGCCCTTCGACATCACCGATGATATGCATCACTTCAGAGTGATTAGCTTTCTCACGGCGTTTGTCGATGATCCCGAGATCCACGCCCAGCGACTTGGCAACAGCACGTGCACGCACGACGCCACCAATGTCCGGGGACACAATCATCAGGTTTTCGAAGCGCTGATCTTCAATGTCATCCACCAATACCGGGGAGCCGTAGATGTTATCTACCGGAATATCGAAGAAACCCTGAATCTGGTCAGCATGCAGATCAACCGTGAGAACACGGTCGATGCCGACTACGGTAAGCATGTCAGCGACGACTTTCGCGCTGATAGCCACACGTGCGGAACGCGGACGGCGATCCTGACGGGCATAACCAAAATAAGGAATAACAGCAGTGATACGAGTAGCCGAGGAGCGGCGGAAGGCATCAGCCATCACTACCAGTTCCATCAGGTTATCGTTGGTCGGAGCGCAAGTCGGCTGAATAATGAAGACATCTTTACCGCGGACGTTTTCATTGATCTCGGCAGTAATTTCGCCGTCGGAGAACTTACCGACAGAAATGTCACCGAGAGGGATATGCAGCTGACGTACGACACGCCGAGCCAGATCGGGGTTAGCATTCCCCGTAAAGACCATCATCTTGGACACGCGCAGTACCTAGAGGCTGAGGGTAACCTGGATGAGTATAGAAAATGGCAGGGGCGGCTGGATTCGAACCAACGCATGGCAGGATCAAAACCTGCTGCCTTACCGCTTGGCGACGCCCCTGTATCTGTTGCATCAAGTGCCGAGCACTTGGTTCCTTTAGAGCAGACTTTGCAGCTTGCGATGCAACATCGAAACGTTGCTTCCTTTCGCTACAAACCCTGTAAGGGTCTCTGTCAGAAGGGCCGAGACTTTATCAGCTTCAGCTTTGCTTGGGAAGCCCCCAAACACACAACTTCCAGTTCCGGTGAGCTTTGCTTCGGTAAATTTACCTAACAAATCCAACGCGTTACGTACTTCTGGATAACGCCTTGCAACCACCGGCAAGCAGTCATTTCGACTGTTTCCCTCGGGAACGGGGCGCACTTTAATGGGCGGCGTGTTACGTGTCAACAATGGATCTGAAAAAATTTCTGCCGTACTTACAGAGACTTGCGGTACGAGGACCAGATACCACGGTTCTTCGGGATCGACCGGGGTGAGTTTCTCGCCCACGCCTTCGGCAAAAGCCGCATGGCCGCGGACGAAAACCGGAACGTCAGCACCTAGCGATAGACCCAGCGAGGCCAGGCGATCTTCATCCCAGCCCAGTTGCCACAAATGATTCAGGCCGAGCAAAGTAGTCGCCGCGTTCGAGCTGCCGCCACCAATGCCGCCACCCATGGGCAGCACTTTATCAATCCAGATGTCGATACCGAGTGCGCAGCCGGATTGTTCTTGCAGCATTTTCGCTGCGCGCACGATCAGGTTGCTGTCATGCGGCACGCCTTCAAATTCGGTGTGCAGCTGAATCACGCCGTCATCGCGAACGGCGAA
>NZ_JAEKEG010000060.1 GCF_016651255.1 Pseudomonas sp. TH10 | reverse complement strand
TTGTGCGAAGCGGGCGGGTTAGAAGGCCGTTACGCCGCCGTCCACTGCCAAGGAGTGCCCGGTGGTGAAAGCGGCGCCATCGCTGCACAGATACAGCACGGCGCTGGCGATTTCCTCGACCTTGCCGATACGACCGACAGGGTGCATGGCGTTGGCGAACTCGCCCTTCTTCGGATCGGCCTCATAGGCGCGACGAAACATGTCGGTATCGATCACCGCCGGGCACACCGCATTGACGCGAATTTTCTTCTTCGCGTATTCGATGGCCGCCGATTTGGTCAGACCGATCACCGCGTGTTTCGACGCCGCATAAATGCTCATCTTCGGTGCTGCACCGAGCCCGGCCACCGACGCGGTATTAACGATCGCCCCGCCGCCCTGGGCCAGTAACAGTGGCAACTGATACTTCATGCACAGCCAGACGCCTTTGACGTTGACCCCCATGATCGCATCGAATTCTTCCATCGAGCCCTCGGCCAGTTTGCCCTTCTCGATTTCGATACCGGCATTGTTGAAGGCATAGTCGAGACGGCCGTAAGTATTGATGACCTCGTCCATCAGATCTTTCACATCGCTTTCGACGGTAACGTTACAACGCACGAAGGTCGCTTCGCCGCCGGCTGTACGAATCAGCGCCACCGTCCCCTCGCCCCCAGCCGTGTCCAGATCAGCCACCACCACCTTCAGACCTTCGGCGGCGAAGGCCTGGGCGGTCGCGCGGCCGATGCCGTTGGCCGCTCCCGTGACTACGGCAACCTGGCCGGAAAACGTCATGCTCATGGTTATGTCCTCGAAGAAAGCCGGGAAAGTGCGTGCACCCAGTCTAGACACAGGTGCCTGCAGCACGTCAGCACTATCAAGAGGCCGGTTGGCTGCCCATGAGTAGCAGTGATGAAACCGCCCAAGCGACTATCACTGCTCTGGATCGAACTGCATTCGCCGTATCAGCGAGACTTGCGGCCTGGGTCATGAAGGGCTATCAACAAGGCTTCATCCCTCTTGAGCGCCTGTCATGACTACCCAGACCAATCGCCAGTTCCTGCTCGCCAAACGTCCGGTGGGCCCGGCGACCCGCGAAACCTTCACCTATCAGCAAGTACCGGTTGGTGAACCGGGCGCAGGACAGATCCTGGTCAAAAACGAATACCTGTCCCTGGACCCGGCCATGCGTGGCTGGATGAACGAGGGCAAGTCCTACATTCCTCCGGTCGGTATCGGCGAAGTCATGCGTGCATTGGGCGTGGGCAAAGTCGTTGCGTCGAACAATCCCGGTTTTGCCGTCGGCGACTACGTCAACGGTGCCCTTGGCGTGCAGGGATTATTTCCTCGGCGAGCCAAGGGGTTTTTATAAGGTCGATCCGAAACTGGCCCCGCTGCCACGCTACTTGTCAGCGCTGGGCATGACGGGCATGACCGCTTACTTCGCCTTGCTCGACGTCGGCGCGCCAAAAGAAGGCGACACCGTGGTGCTGTCGGGCGCCGCTGGCGCTGTGGGCAGCATTGCCGGGCAGATCGCCAAGCTCAAGGGGTGTCGTGTGATCGGCATCGCAGGTGGCGCGGACAAGTGCAAGTTCCTGATCGAGGAACTGGGTTTCGACGGCGCTATCGACTACAAGAACGAAGATGTGCACGCCGGCCTGAAGCGTGAATGCCCCAAAGGGGTCGACGTCTATTTCGATAATGTCGGCGGCGATATTCTCGATGCAGTGCTGAGCCGCTTGGCGATGAAAGCGCGAGTGGTTATCTGCGGCGCCATTAGCCAGTACAACAACAAGGAGGCGGTCAAGGGACCCGCCAATTACCTGTCGCTATTGGTCAACCGCGCTCGCATGGAAGGCTTTGTGGTGATGGACTACGCGGCGCAGTTCGCCGCCGCCGGGCAGGAAATGGCGGGCTGGATGGCCAAGGGACAACTCAAGAGCAAGGAAGATATCGTCGAAGGGCTGGAGACGTTCCCGGAGACGCTGATGAAGTTGTTCAGCGGGGAGAACTTTGGCAAGTTGGTGCTGAAGGTGTAACGCTGTCACGGACTGAATCAAAACCCTATGGGAGCGGGCTTGTGGGAGCAAGGCTTGCCCGCGATTGAGGCGCCGCGGCCCATAGGCTCGACCGCGTCATCGTTCATCGCGGGCAAGCCTTGCTCCCACAGAGGTGGATTACGCCAGCTCGGCTACCACGGCGGCCAACGCCTTGGCTGGATCAGCCGCCTGGCTGATTGGACGGCCGATCACCAGGTAATCCGAACCGGCATCCAGCGCCTGCCGCGGGGTCAGGATGCGGCGTTGATCGTCCTGGGCGCTGCCGGCCGGACGAATACCTGGGGTCACCAGTTGCAACGACGGGTGAGCCGATTTCAGGGCCTGGGCTTCCAGCGCCGAGCACACCAGGCCATCCATTCCGGCTTTTTGCGCCAATGCAGCCAGGCGCAGTACCTGCTCCTGCGGTTCGATGTCCAGGCCGATACCTGCCAGATCTTCGCGCTCCATGCTGGTCAGCACGGTCACGCCGATCAGCAGTGGCTGCGGGCCGCTGCGCTTGTCCAGCACTTCACGGCAAGCAGCCATCATGCGCAGACCACCGGAGCAATGAACGTTGACCATCCACACGCCCATCTCGGCAGCAGCTTTTACAGCCATCGCGGTGGTGTTGGGAATGTCGTGGAATTTCAGGTCGAGGAATACTTCGAAACCCTTGTCACGCAGGGTGCCGACGATTTCCGCGGCGCAACTGGTGAACAGTTCCTTGCCCACTTTGACCCGGCACAGCTTCGGGTCCAACTGGTCGGCCAGCTTCAGTGCGGCGTCACGGGTGGGGAAATCCAGGGCGACGATGATAGGAGTCTGGCAGGCGGACATGAATGGGCTCTCAGGCAGGTCGAAATCGGCGCGCATTGTAGCGGAACCGGCGGCGGCGCGGCACCCGATGATCGGTAAATCGTCCCGACAGCTCAGGCAATACCAGCTTTTCCCTCAGCGCCGCTCTTCTATGCGGGCGTGACTCTTGCTCCAGTCCGTCAACAAGCTATAGGCCACGGCCAGCAACGTGGGGCCGATGAACAAGCCAATGAAGCCGAATGCGATCAGGCCGCCAAATACGCCCAGCAACACAATCACCAGCGGCAGGTTGCCGCCGCGGCTGATCAGGTAGGGTTTGAGCACGTTGTCGACGCCGCTGATGATGAATGTGCCCCAGATCCCCAGGAACACCGCCATCCCGTAATCACCTTTCCACGCCAGCCACGCCGTCGCCGGAATCCACACCAGTGGCGGGCCCATGGGAATCAGGCTGAGCAGGAAGGTCACGATACCGAGCACCAGGGCCCCGGGAACGCCGGCAATCAGGAACCCGACCAACGCCAGCAACGCCTGCGCCGCTGCCGTGCCGATCACTCCGTTGACCACCCGCTGTACCGTACCGGCCACCAGCTCGATGTAATAGCCGGCGCGATCGCCGATCAATCGTTCGAGCAAGCCATGGACGAAGGCCGCCAGGCGCGGGCCGTCGCGATAGAAAAAGAACACAAAGACGATGCTCAAGGTCAGTTCGAGGATACCGCCGCCGATCTGCGCACTGCGGGCCAGCAGCCAGTTGCCGACCTGCCCCAGGTACGGCTTGACCGCCACCATCATCGCTGCGCCCTGCTGGTCGATGCTGTCCCAGATCCCCACCAGCCGCTCGCCAATCAGCGGAATCGAACCAAGCCAGGTCGGTGCCTCGGGCAGGCCGTCGACCTGCACGTCCTTGATGAACGCCGTGGCATCGCGCACGTGATCGGCCAGGTTGAACCCCAGCCATACCAGGGGCACCGCTACCAGCAACATCCAGCCCAGAGTCAGTACGGCGGCGGCCAGGGATTCGCGACCGTTCAGCCAGCGAGTCAGCAGTCGCATCAGTGGCCAACTGGCAAATGCCAGCACCGCCCCCAGAACAACGCCGACCAGAACGGCGCCATCACCCATAAGCTCGCGCCAAACAGCACCAGGAGCAGGATCTGCACCAACAGCCGATCATTGTTGATCATGTAGGTCTCGTCAGTCAGGAAAGAGTCGGCGAGCGCGCATCGGCGCTCGCCTGATGAAGCTTATCGCAATAGTTCGATGTGCAGGCCAGAGCCTTCGTTGCTGCCGGTTTCCATCCTTGCCGCGCGCACGCCCTGCTTTACCAGCGCCTGACGCCAGGCTTCGGCGTTCGCCCCGGAGACACTGACGCGCAGGCCGGTATCCAGGTTCAAGCCACGCGACAGCAAGCGCAACCAGGTCTCGTCGGGGGCGCCGGACAACTTCGCAAAGTCGAGTTCGCCCGTACTTTTAAGCTGTCGCAGCAAGGTGGCGGAGGTCGGCAGCAATTCGCCCAGTGGCGCGGCGGCGTCAAACTGCTCGGCATGCAGGTACGCTTTACGATTGCCCCTGGTGATGCTGTAGAGCGCTACCAGGGTATTGTCCCGGGGCGCCGCCAGACGCAACAGCAGATAGGCCTGTTGATCATCGGCCCCGTACAGTTTTGCGTTGCCAAACACCTCATTGGCCCACAGGCTGCTCTCCCCGCAGTCACGCGCCTGGCACCAGAACAACAACTCGGCGCCCTGCTTCTGCAAGGCCTCACGGGCCGCGGTAAAAGCGTCAGTGGAAGAGTGTTCCGGGGGCAGTTCGTAGGTGACGGAAGTGGTCTGCCCACGCGCCGTGACCTGTCCGTCAAAGCGCAACTGCCCGCTGATCTTGCGGATCGACCCCAGCGGATAGATCCGTTCCATTTCCACAGCGGGGCGATAGTCGACGATTTGCGCATCGGCCATCCGCGGCAGCATCGGCAGGTCCTGACTGCCCGGCACGTCGGCGGCAAAAGAAACGGAACTGAAACAGCTCAGCGCCAACAGACTGAGTGACCGCATAGTCAGGCTCATCGGATCGGCATGACTGTGTGATTCGGGGTCGCAGCGGTATAAAAATCCATCGTGGTTGTCTCCCATTTCAACCCGCCCAGCCTCGACAGTTGCCTGCGGCAAGTCAAGGAATGGCGAAGAAGCGATTGAAACAGTCTGCGACAAGATCCGCCCCGGCCTCGTCGTTCAGGTGCAAATGATGCCCACCTGGCAGCTGTTCCCGGCTAAAGGGTAGACGCTCCAGCAGCTCCGGATGTTTAGCCAGCATACCGTCGGCCGCGACTACCAGCTGCGCAGGACAGCCGATGCGCTGGACGAAAGCCATCGCCTGCTCCTGGGTCAGGCGCAGCGGCGATGGCAGAGTCAGTCGATTATCGGTGCGCCAGGTGTAACCGCCGGGCACCGGCATCAACCCGCGCTGAGCCAACAGCTCCGCCGCTTCACGACTGACCGCCACCAGACCTTTCATCCGCGCTTCGATGGCACGGTCGAGGGTGTGGTAGACCGGTTTGCGCTTCTCGCGCAGATCGAGTTGCGCTTGCAGGGCCATGCCCATGCGCTCGGCCGCATTTTCGCCTTTGTCTGTAGGAGGAATCACGCCGTCGATCAATGCCAGATGGCTGATGCGCTCCGGCAGTGAACCGGCGATGATCAATGAAGCAATCGCCCCCATCGAATGGCCCAGCAGCGCAAAGCGTTGCAAACCCAGTTGCTCGGCCACTTGCAGTACATCGTGGGCATAGTCCCACATCGCGTAGCCGGCACCGGCGGGCCGGTGTCCGGAATGACCGTGCCCGGCCATGTCCAGGGCAACGATACGCAGGCCATGGAGTCTGGGCGCCAGCCGGGCAAAGCTGTTGGCGTTGTCCAGCCAGCCGTGCAAGGCGATCACGGGCAGCCCGTCCTCAGGCCCGAACAAGTGTGCCGCCAATTCGATGTGCGGCAGGTTCAGGCGAATTTCTTCCACGGCATGGCTCATGCGCAATCCTGCTTGGGACGAGCTTGCCAGCGGCTGAACAGGTTCTTCAGCAGCGTGGCGGTATCCTGGGGACGCTCGAGCGGAAACATGTGGCCGCCGGGCATGGTCAGGGACTCACCCAGCGGCATGCGACCCACGGCACTGGCGTGATGGCGCATGACCACCCGGCTCTTGTGCCCGCGAACCACCGCCAGCGGCACTTTCAACTGCCGCGCCCGGCCAGGACTGGTATGGGGCACGCCCCGATAGATACTGATTTCCGTGGCAGGATCGAAGCGCAATCGCAAGGTGTCGCCAACCTGATGCAATCCGTGAAGCAGGTAGGCATCCAGGCACTCCGGATCAAAGCTGCGAAACAGGCTTTTGCCAGCAAAATAGCGGCGGGCGCTGTCCATGTCGCGGAATTCTTCGCGCCGGCCCAGGGTGCGGCCGGCCGGCGTCAGGCGATCGATGAAGCCAAAGCGCTTGGCGGCGCGAATCACCCATTGATCGGCACGAGTCAACACCGGCGAATCAAGCATCACCACCCCGCGATACAACTCCGGGCAGCGCAACGCGGCATGCAGGTGCAGCACGCCGCCGAAGGAATGGCCGACGCCCCACACCGGCTCCGGCTGCTGTTGCAGGTGATGGATCAGTTCATCCACGAGGTTGTACCAGTTGTCGTCCGCCGGAAAGCGCGGATCGTGGGCGTGCTGCTCCAGATGCGTGACCTGAAACTCAGGCGCCAGCGCCGCAAACAATTTGCCATAGGTTCCGGAGGGGAAACCGTTGGCGTGGGCGAAGAATATCTGTTGCGGCATACCGGCAAATCCATGAGCGAGAACATGGGGGTGATTGTCCGTAAGACGGTGGGTTACGGCAATGACCATAACGGTCAGGAATGGTGGTAGGAGATATCGCAGAGATTAAAAGATCGTCCGAAAGCTCGGGCCGCGTTCGAACGATTTTTTGACTTTAAAACCTCAGCGCGCCGGAGGATTCTCACCCAGTGGCACCACCGCCATGGTCAACCGTGACACGCAACTGGCCTTGCCCTCATCACTGGTCAGACGGATGTCCCAGACGTGCGTGGTACGGCCGATATGAATCGGCTTGGCCACTGCCGTCACGCGTCCACTGCGCAACCCACGCAAATGGTTGGCGTTGATCTCAAGCCCGACGCAGTAAAACTTGCTGGCATCGATACACAGATAGCTGGCCATCGAACCGACGGTTTCCGCCAGCACCACCGAAGCGCCGCCATGCAGCAAGCCGTAAGGTTGGTGTGTGCGATGGTCGATGACCATGCTCGCGGTCAGCGACTCTTCGTCGAACGCTTCGAAGCGGATGTCCAGCACTTCGCCAATGGTGTTTTTCTGGATTGCGTTCAACTGCTCGATATTGGGAGTGGTACGCCACAAGCTCATCGCAGACTTCCTTGGTTGTTTTGGTTGTCGCTCAATCCTGCCACAGCACGGTCTCGTTGCGCTCGCTCCATTCCTCGAACCGCCCACCGTAAGCCGCTTCGATCACGTTGCGCTTGATCTTCAGCGTCGGGGTGAGAAAGCCGTTTTCGACGCCCCAACTGTCCTTGACCACCACCAACCGACGCAGGCGTTCGTGCTTGTCGAGCGCGGCGTTGACCTCTTCCAGGAGTTTTTCCAGGCTCGAGTGCAGACTGGCGCGACCTTCTTCCTGACTGACGATGGAGAGCACACACAAACCCAGCGGCGCGCTCAATCCATCGCCGACGACACAGACCTGCTCGATCCGGGAATGCACCGCCAGACGATTCTCGATCGGTGCCGGGGCGACGTATTTGCCTTTGCTGGTCTTGAAGATTTCCTTGAGCCGCCCGGTCAGGCGCAGGCGTCCTTCGGCATCCTGCTCGCCCTTGTCGCCGGTGCGCAGGAAGCCGTCTTCGGTAATCGTTTCGGCGGTTTTCTGCGGTTCCTTGAAATAGCCGAGCATGTTGGCCTGACTGCGCACCTGCACTTCGCCCGACTCATCGATGCGCACCTCGACATCCGGACACGGTTTGCCGATCCAGCCCTGTTTATATTGTCCCGGCAGGCAGATGTGCGAGTAGCCGCAGCTCTCGGTCATGCCATAGACCTCCAGCACGTCGAGGCCGAGTTTCCGATACCAGTTGAGCAAGGTCTGCGGCACCGGCGCCGCGCCGGACAGCGCCACACGCAAGGCGTCCAGCCCCAGCCCGGCGAGCACTTTGTGCCCGACCCGTTTACCCATAAACGGCAGACCGAGGAGCCAATCCAGACGCTTCGCCGGGACCTTGCTGTACACGCCCATCTGGAATTTGGTCCAGATCCGTGGCACGCCGAACATTGCGGTCGGCCGCGCACGCTTGAGATCGGTGAGGAAGGTGTCCAGGCTCTCGGCAAAGAACACCGTTTGCCCGGTGTAGATCGACGCCAGTTCAACGAACATCCGCTCGGCCACGTGACACAGCGGCAAATAGGACAGCAGGCGGTCCGACTCGTTGAGGCCGAACAACTGCGTGCCGCGGCTCGTGGCGAAACCCAGATTGGCGAAACTGTGCATCACGCCTTTGGGCATGCCGGTGGTGCCGGAGGTGTAGATGATGGTCGCCAGTTCGTCGGCGGCAGGTTTGGGATCGTCCTGTATGGGAGAACTGGCCTGCAGGTCGGCCCAGCTGAAATTGAAAGTACCCGGAGGATGCAGTGGCAGGCTGATGGTCGGCAGATGGGCGGCAACGCCCCGGGACATGCCTGGCCAGTCGTCGAGCTTGCCAATGAACGCCAGCGCCGCTTCGGAATGCTCGAGCACCTGGCTCACCGATTCGGCAGTCAGATTGGGGTAGAGCGGAACAGACACATGGCCGGCCATCCAGATCGCCAGGTCGGCAATGATCCAGTGCGCACAGTTTTTCGAGATCAGGGCGATGTGGCTGCCTTGGGGCAATTCCCGCGCTCGCAGCCAGTGGGCAGCGCAGCGTGCCTGATGACCAACGTCGGCCCAGGTCAGCGTTTCGACCTGTCCGCCGCCCGTGGGTTGCACCAGATAACGCTGGCGGGGATGGCGGGCTTCACGCTCGTAGAAGACATCCAGAGGCAATCGAAAAGCGCCAGGCATGCGACTCGCTCCTTTTATTGGTCTGGAGCAAGCGTAGTCAACCAAGCGATTGCTTGGTTGGATATTTTATTGCCGTATGAATGAGGCCTGCACGCGATGGGGTCGCCTCCGGTGGCCGGTTGTGAATCGGTGAACTCATCGCGGGCAAGCCTTGCTCCCACAGCGATCGCTGAACAATCAAGGATGCTTGATGCTGTTGAGCTTCATCGCCCCCGCGAGCGGTAAATCGCCCTCCAGCTCCGCCAGTCCGGCCGTAGACACTCGCTCCGGATCCTGCACATGACCATGCTGCAGATACCCGAGCAGATTGCCCACCAGCGGGTTATGACTCACCAGCAGCGCATAATCGACAGATACCAGCTGCTCCGCCACGGCTTGTGGGCGGGAATCGGGAGTGAGCCAATCGACCGTGCGAATATCCGGCTTGAAACCCAGGGCTTCACGCACCAGTTCTGCCGTCTGCTGCGCACGCTTGAAAGGACTAGCGTAGATCGCCGTCAACGGCTCGCTGATCAGTAAAGCAGCACTGCGCAACACTTCGGCGCGGCCACTGGCCGTCAATTCCCGCTCGGAATCAGGACGTGTGCCGTGCGGCTCAGCCTCACCATGACGCAATACCCAGAGTTTCATAGTTTCGGTTCCTCATCTCGGGCCGGATGCGGTGCTGGCGGCACTGCGTGCGGCGCTTCACCTTCAGGTGTGCGCGGCGTCGGCCAGTCGGCGAAAGGCCAGGGCTTCTGGTCACTGTGAAAGCTGCCGAAGCGACCGATCTGAGCCAGGAACTGGCTCAGGCTGTCGCCGAAATTCATCAGGCTGGCGCTCGGGGCACCGTAGATCAAACGATAAATCAACTGTACCAGCACCACTGCGCCAAGGATGAATTGCGCGACTTGCCAGACCAGCACGTAAACGATCATCCACAGCACGCGCAGCAGAATGGACTCGTATTTGGCTTCTTCTTTCGGTTCGTTCATTTCTCGCTCCCTGATTCAATAGATTGGACGTGCGTAGATAAATTCAGTTGAAACCGCTGGTGGAAATAAAGTCGACGTCGGTTTTCGGTTCGGCACGCATCAGTAGACCGATCACCTGTTCCAGCGTGCGTCCTTCAAACAGGATCGCGTGCAGGCCGGCGACCAACGGCATGTACACGCCGACTTCCTGGGATTTGGCCTTGAGCACTTTCAGAGTGTTGACCCCTTCGGCGACTTCACCGAGGCGCGACACGGCTTCGTCGAGACTCAAACCTTGGCCGAG
The DNA here is from genome assembly GCF_016651255.1 of Pseudomonas sp. TH10. Taxonomy (GTDB): domain Bacteria; phylum Pseudomonadota; class Gammaproteobacteria; order Pseudomonadales; family Pseudomonadaceae; genus Aquipseudomonas. The sequence goes on along the minus strand of NZ_JAEKEG010000060.1, from coordinate 14,014 downwards.
GGCGAAACCGACCTGATAGTTGCGGCTCTTCGGTGAGGAACACGTGACGATCAAATCGCCAACACCGGCCAGACCGAGGAAGGTCATCGGGTTCGCTCCTTGATTCACCGCAAATCGGGTCATTTCCGCCAAGGCGCGAGTGATCAGCATGCTCTTGGTGTTCTCACCCATTTCCAGCGCCACGGCCATGCCGGCGATGATCGCGTAAACGTTTTTCAGCGCGCCGCCGAGTTCGACGCCAAAACGGTCGGCACTGGCATAAACGCGGAAAGTGCGGCCATGCAGCGCGGCTTGCACTTGCTTGCAAAGTTCTTCGTCTTCACTGGCGACCACCGTGGCAGTCAGCGCATGCTCGGCGATTTCCCGCGCCAGGTTCGGCCCCGACAGCACGCCGATGCGCGCCTGCGGAGCGATCTCTTCGAGGATCTGGCTCATCAGTTTGAAGGTCTGGGCTTCGATGCCTTTGGTCAGGCTGACCAGCATCTTGCCGCTCAAGCGCTCGGCGTGCGCGGCGAGCACCGTGCGCAGTGCGCTGGAAGGCAGCGCGACGAAGCACAAATCACAGGCGTCGAGAGTGGCTTGCAGGTCGGTGACAGCGGTCACGCCTGGCAGAATCTTGATGCCTTTGAGGTAACGCGGGTTTTCGCGATTGACCCGGATGGCCTCGGCCTGTTCGGGGTCACGCATCCACTGCAAGACTTGATGGCCGTTCTCGGCCAATAGATTGGCCACGGCGGTACCAAAACTTCCGCCTCCCAGGACCGCAATCGGGCGCTGTTCAGTCATATGCAATCCGTTAATCCATACCAATGGCGATGCCGGCATTATACGGAGCGTCCCGGTCGCGGCCAGCCCTCACGTCAATTAGCCTCGAGAACCGGGACACGCGCAACAAATCCTCGGAAATGCCGGCATCCGCCATGGAAAAGTCGACCGGCTCGGTTAACATGCGCGCCCATTCACCACGATCAGGGATGTGTTGTGTCATTTGGTTCCACGTCATCGCGCTCGCCGCTGGTTCTGGCGCTGTTGTTCAGCCCGGTGTTGCAGGCGGACGACCTGTTCATGGACGGCGAAGCATTGCCGCAGGTGCTGACGGCCACGCGCCTGAAACAGACGCCGGCGGAAGTGCCGGGGAGCATGACCGTACTCGACAGCGAACTGATCAACGCCAGCGGCGCCCGCGACATCAGCGAACTGCTGCGCCTGGTGCCGGGAATGATGGTCGGCAACATCAGCGGCAACCAGGCGGCGGTCAATTACCACGGCACCAACGCCACCGGGGCGCGCCGCATGCAAGTGTTGATCGATGGCCGTTCGGTGTACCGCGCCGGTCTGGCCACGGTCGACTGGAGCGATATTCCAGTGGCCATGGAAGACATCGAGCGCATCGAAGTCTTTCGCGGCCCGAACACTGTCAGCTATGGCGCCAACGCGCTGATGGCAGTGGTCAATATCATTACCCGCCGCCCCGCCGACAGCCATGGCTCCCGGATGAAAATTATCCGCGGTCAGCGTGACATCAATGATTACTACGCCAGCCAGGGCATGGGCTGGGATTCCGGCGATCTGCGCCTGTCGCTGTCCGGTCTGCAAGACGACGGCTTTGACTCTGACCGCAACGGCGCCGACTACCGCGACAGCCGTCGCCTCAACCGCATTAATCTCGCCGTCAGCCAGACACTCGATGAACGACAGAGCATTGACTGGCAGCTCAACGCCAAGGACGGCAGCAACCAACGGCCGTACACCTACAGGCCGGTGTTCTCGGGGATTACTGACGCGGGTAACAATTCCGACGTAGTTGCCAAGACCTACGCAGGCTCACTGCGCTGGAACCTCGACGTCGATCCCGATCACAGCCTTTATATCCAGGGCACCGCCCAGCACTGGGACCGCCAGCAGACATGGCGTGCCTGCGATGCCGAAGTGTCATTCAGCCCGGAACTGACCCGGCTGTGGCAGCTCAACCCCAACTACACCGAAGCGCTGGCGCGTAATATTGCACGCTTCACCACCACCGGTGCGCCGCCGGGCCCGGCTGCGGAACGGGAGCTGGGCAATCAGGTGCTGGGGCAATGGAACAATGGCGCCCGCCAGACCCTGTGCGGCGATATCGACCAGAGTACCCGGGAATCACGCTTCGACCTGGAATTGCAGGACACCCTGAGCCTGTCCGACAGCCTGCGCCTGGTCAGCGGCCTGAACTATCGTTACGACCGGGCAGATTCCGAAACCTACTTCAATGGCACCCTGAATGACACCACCTGGCGCACGTTCGGCCAGCTGGAGTGGCGCGCCACCGAGCACTGGTTGCTGCAGGGCGGCGCCATGTTCGAAGACACCCGGTTGATCGGCAGCTCCCTGACCCCGCGACTGGCGATCAATTACCTGATCAACCCGCGCCATGGTCTGCGCGCGGTGTACTCGAAGCCATCCGCTCGCCGGACATGTTCGAGAACAACGTCAACTGGAGCTATCAGGTCAGCAACCTGCGGCCCTCGGCGTACGGTCAGTCGTCGGCGCGCTACTTCGTCAAGACGCGCGGCCCCGGCGATCTCGATCAGGAGCACATGCGCTCGCGGGAGCTGGGCTACAACGGCTACTTCGCCGAGCTCGGCCTGGCGCTCGACATCAAGCTGTTCTACGACGAAATCACCGGGATGATCAGCGAGCCATTGCGCAACAATCAGTACATCGCCAGCAACGCCAACCAGGCCCGCTTTACCGGGGCCGAAACGCAAATGGACTGGAGCATCAACCGCACCGACCGCCTGCGCCTGACCTATGCCTACGTCGATGCTCACGCGAGCAATCCGGAAGATGAACTGCAGACCGCGCGCAACAGTGGCTCGGCCGGTTGGCTGAGAGACTGGGGGCACGGCTGGAACAGCGCCCTGTTCTACTACGGCAACGATGCGCTGAACGGCTACCGCTTCGAACGGGTCGACACACGTATTGCCAAGCGCATCCAGCTGGGCAAGGCCAGCCTGGAACTGGCCGGCGTGCTGCAGCAGCGCCTGGACCATCAACCCACTACCTTTATCGACAACCAGTACGACCAGCGCCAGGTGATGTATTTCAGCGCGCAGCTGGAGTTTTAGAATGCCAGGTCGTTTGTCAGGAAAGACGCCGACCATTGGCCGCCTGTTGGCCGGTTTGTGCCTGGCCATTGGCGGCCTGCTGAACCTGCTGACGGCAAATGCCGCCGATATTCTGCTCACCGGCGCCGACGACAGTCCCGGCATGCGCTCCTTCGCCGCGGCACTGAGCGAGCGGCGGCCGGGCGACCGGGTGCGTTTTGAACCACTGGCCAATCTGCCTGCGCCGGGAAAACTGCCAGGCAACACCCGACTGGTACTGCTCGACCCGCCAAGCCTCGACTGGCGCCTGCAGGATGCCCAAGGCCCGCCCACACTGGTGTTGCGCATCAGTCGTCTGCAGGCACGACAGCGCCTGGGGTCCGCCCTACCCCCGCACCTGAGCCTGCTATGGAGCGATCCGCCCCTTGAACGCCAATTGCGCCTGATCCGCATTCTGTTGCCCCAGGCAAAACGGATCGGCGTGCTCTACGATCAGCACAGTGAGTTCCTGATCAAGGAACTGCGCCAGGCTGCGGGCCCCCTGCGCATGGAGATCGTCGCCGAGCACTGGGAAGACATCAACGACAGCCGCCCCCTGCAAAGCCTGTTGAAAAACAGCGACGTATTGCTGGGCCTCGACGATCCGGACCTGTACAACCCCAAGACTGTCAAAAACCTGCTGCTTAGCAGCTATTCACGGCAAATGGCGCTGGTCGGCCCGAACGCCGCCTTCGTCAAGGCGGGCAGCCTCGCCAGCACCTACAGCGACCAGAACGACTGGCTGGCCGTGCTCGACCGGTTGCTCGACCGCTCGCCAGCCACCTGGCCACGCACGCACTATCCCGATCGGTTCAAAGTCCTGAACAACCCGCAGGTTGCTCGTTCATTAGGTATTGAACAGATCAATGAAGCATCTGTCGCAACACAGTTGGCCGAAGGAGTAAGCCGCCCGTGACCTTCCATCGTCGTTGGGACATCAACACCCGCACGCAACTGATCAGCCTCGGCCCTGCCCTGTTGCTGACGCTGCTGTTGATCAGCTTTTTCACCTTCGTGCGCATCCAGGACTTGCGCCAGGAGCTCAATCACACCGGTCAGCTGATTGCCAACCAACTGGCGCCCGCCGCTGAGTATGGCGTCATTTCCGGCAACAACGAGGTGCTCGAAGGCCTGCTTAAAGCCACCCTGGCCACGCCCAATGTGCGTTTCCTTGAAGTCCAGGACAGCGCCAACCGCATCCTGGTGTACGTCGAGCAACCTTCGGAAACCCATAACCGCTCACAGCAGGTCGAGGTGTTCCAGGCCCCCGTACGCCTGCAACGGATCGCGCTCAACAATGATTTCTTCCAGAACAGCCGGGTCGCCAGCATCGCCCCCACCGAGGATTACCTGGGGCGGGTAATCGTCGGCCTGTCGAACGACGCATTCAATCAGCGCCAGCAGGAAATCCTGCTCAAGGCCGCGATCCTGGCATTGTTTGCGCTGCTGTTTACGTTCCTGATCGCCAGGCGCCTGGCAGGCAGCCTGTCGCAGCCGATCCGCAATATCGGCAATGCGGTCAAGGCGATTCAGGACGGCGACTATAAAACCCCGCTACCGATTGTCGACGACACCGAGCTTGGCGCGCTGTCGCAACACATCAATAACCTTGCCCAGGCGCTGGAGCAGGCCAGCCGCGAACAGCATCAGGCGATGGCGCAACTGATCCAGACGCGCGAGGAGGCAGAAAAGGCCAACAACGCCAAATCCGATTTTCTGGCGATGATGAGCCATGAACTGCGCACACCGATGAATGGCGTGCTGGGCATGCTGCAACTGCTCGAAACCACCGAGATGACCGAGGAGCAGGTCGAATACGCTGCGCTCGCATCAGAGTCCACCGAGCATCTGCTGAAAGTCATCAACGACATTCTCGACTTCTCGCGGATCGAGCGCTCGGAACTGGAGCTGGAGCACATTCCGTTCAATCTGGCCGAACTGATCGGCGCCTGCGCCCAGTCGTTTCAGCACAGCGCCGTGCAACGGGGCCTGGCGTTGAACCTGCGGATCCCCGAGGACATGCGCGGCTTGCAAGTGCAGGGCGATCCGACGCGGATCCGGCAGATTCTGGTCAATCTGGTCGGCAATGCGCTGAAGTTCACCGAACAAGGGCGGGTCAGCATCGAAGCGCAATGGCAGTCGCTGGATCATGAACTGCTGTGGTTTACCTGCTCGGTGCGCGACAGCGGCATCGGTATTTCCACCGAAAGTCTGGAGTTGATGTTCAACGCCTTCCAGCAGGCCGACAGTTCGATTTCACGGCGCTACGGTGGCACGGGCCTGGGCCTTCCGATCGCCCGGACACTCGCCGAACGCATGGGCGGTACTCTGCGGGCGCAGAGTGAAGAAGGCCTCGGCTCGGTGTTCACCCTGGAAATCCCGCTGGCCCTCTATAAACAGGCGTTGCCGCCACTGCCAGCACCGCGCGCGCCGAATGGCGACGGCCAGGGTGGCAGGGGCGCAACGTGCTGCTGGTGGAAGACAATCCGGTCAATCAGACCGTCATCGAAGCAATGTTGCGCAGTCTGGGCTTTACTGTCAGCGTCGCCGTCGACGGTGCTCAGGCGGTACGCAGCGCGGAAAGCCTGATGTTCGAGGCCATCCTGATGGACTGCCGCCTGCCGGTCATGGACGGCTACGAGGCCACCCGGGAAATTCGCAAACTGCCCGGCTGCGACAACGTGCCGATCATCGCCCTGACCGCCAACGCCTTGCAGGGCGATCGCGAAGCGTGTTTAACGGCGGGCATGAACGATTATCTGGCCAAGCCGTTCAAACGTAATGATCTGCAGCAGATTCTGCAGCGCTGGGTGTCGTAGTGTGGGCCTTTCGACCATCTGCGACTGGCGTGAAAAGCGAAAGTGCGGCAGTCTTAGGCACCCGAACGAGCCTCAAAAGAGGCTTGATTAAAAATTTCAGTGCACAAGTGTACATTCATGTCCTTGGTGCTGTGACTTTCACCACAACGCAATAGTCTATGAGTAGGCTGCCGGTTCGAGGCATGAACGCTTCGAACGGTCGGGAAGATTTGCCCCACCTGCCGCATGGGATTATTGAGGAGCTCGCATGACCAAACAAAACGCCTTTACTCGGGAAGATCTGCTGCGCTGCAGTCGCGGTGAGCTGTTCGGCCCAGGTAACGCGCAACTGCCCGCCCCGAACATGCTGATGGTGGATCGCATCACCCTGATCAGCGAAGAAGGTGGCAAGTACGGCAAAGGTGAATTGGTCGCCGAACTGGATATCAACCCTGACCTGTGGTTCTTCGCGTGCCACTTCGAAGGCGATCCGGTAATGCCGGGCTGCCTGGGTCTGGACGCCATGTGGCAACTGGTCGGCTTCTTCCTGGGCTGGCAAGGCCTGCCGGGCCGCGGCCGTGCGCTGGGTTCGGGCGAAGTGAAATTCTTCGGTCAGGTACTGCCGACTGCCAAGAAAGTCACCTACAACATTCAAATCAAGCGCGTCCTCAAGGGCAAGCTGAACCTGGCCATCGCCGACGGTTCGGTGTCTGTTGACGGTCGCGAAATCTACACCGCCGAAGGCCTTCGCGTCGGCGTGTTCACCTCCACTGACAACTTCTAAGGGTTATTCGCATGCGCCGCGTCGTTATCACTGGTCTGGGCATTGTTTCGTGCCTGGGCAATGACAAAGAGACCGTCTCCGCTAACCTGCGTGCAAGCCGCCCTGGCATCCGGTTCAACCCGGAATATGCCGAAATGGGTCTGCGTAGCCAGGTTTCCGGCTCCATCGACCTCAACCTTGAAGAGCTGATCGATCGCAAGATCTATCGCTTCGTCGGCCACGCAGCGGCTTACGCCTACCTGGCCATGAAAGACGCGATCACTGACTCCGGTCTGACCGAAGAGCAAGTGTCCAACCCGCGTACCGGCCTGATCGCTGGTTCCGGCGGTGCTTCCACGCTGAACCAGATGGAAGCGCTGGACATCCTGCGCGAGAAAGGCGTGAAGCGTGTCGGCCCGTACCGTGTCACGCGGACCATGAGCAGCACCGTTTCCGCTTGCCTGGCCACGCCGTTCAAGATCAAGGGCCTGAACTACTCCATCGCTTCTGCCTGCGCCACCAGTGCTCACTGCATCGGTACCGCCATGGAACAGATCCAGATGGGCAAGCAGGACATCGTCTTCGCCGGTGGCGGTGAAGAAGAGCACTGGAGCCAGTCGTTCCTGTTCGACGCTATGGGCGCTCTGTCCAGCAAGCGTAACGACACCCCGGAACAAGCTTCCCGTGCCTACGACAAAGACCGTGACGGTTTCGTTATCGCGGGTGGTGGCGGCATGGTTGTGGTTGAAGAACTGGAACACGCTCTGGCCCGTGGCGCGAAAATCTACGCCGAAATCGTTGGCTACGGTGCAACGTCCGACGGCTACGACATGGTTGCCCCAAGTGGCGAAGGCGCGATCCGTTGCATGCAGATGGCAATGTCCACCGTTGATACCCCGATCGACTACCTGAACACCCACGGCACTTCGACTCCGGTCGGCGACGTCGCGGAAATGAAAGGTGTGCGTGAAGTGTTCGGCGACAAGGCTCCAGCGATCAGCTCGACCAAGAGCCTGTCCGGTCACTCCCTGGGCGCCGCCGGCGTTCACGAAGCGATCTACTGCATGCTGATGATGGAAGGCAACTTCATTGCCGGTTCCGCCAACATCGACGAGTTGGACCCTGAAGTGGCCGATCTGCCGGTGCTGACCAAGACCCGCGAGAACGCCACCCTCAATACCGTGATGAGCAACAGCTTCGGCTTCGGCGGCACCAACGCCACGCTGGTACTGAAGCGTTGGGAAGGCAAGTAATTCCCCGAGCTTGAGCCACACATAAAAACGCCCCGACTGGTTCGGGGCGTTTTTTTGGTTTGGGCGCCGCCATTCCCTGGGAGCGCAGGCTTCGCCAGCTCCTACGGGCTATCGTGGGTCAACACCCTCTTTGAAAATGAAACTTCTGTCATGAAACTTTGCGTCCTGCGACCGAATGTCGCGGATTTAGCGGGCTGCAGCACTGTTGCGTTTTACGCAAGAATACGTTGCACGAATCAAGCGTTTACTTAGCAAGCTAACAAATCATATAAAAGAGTCCTGCACACGCCTTGCTGCAGATAACTTGAGATTTGGAGCTAGCAGATGACTGTAAAAGTAACTGAACGCGACGATTCACACATGTCCCACGAAGGCGTAGCCGCCGGTATCCGGATCTGGGACGTGCATCAACAAGACTTGCTGGTCGGCATGTTCCACAACGAGATCGATGCCCACAATTACAAGGCCGAACTGGAAACACTGGAGCAGCAACGCGAACTTCGTTCCGCCTAGGCGCTGCGCCTGAGTCACTACAGCATTGAAAACGACAAACCCCGCCATGAGCGGGGTTTGTCGTCGTTGGGTGCCCTAACGGCTTACCACATCAAATCGTCAGGGATCTGATAGGCCGCGTATGGATCGTCCTCGGCAGCGACTTCTTCGGTCTGCACATTCATGTAGACGATACGTTGCGGATCCCGCTCCTGGATCTTCAGGGCTGCTTCACGCGGTATGACTTCATAGCCGCCGCCGTGGTGCACGATCGCCAGCGAACCGCTGCTGAGCTTGTTGCGCATCAGCGTATTGACGCAGATCCGCTTGACCTTCTTGTCGTCAACGAAGTTGTAGTAGTCCTCGGTCGTCAACTTGGGCAGGCGCGAGGCTTCGATCAATTGCTTGACCTGTGCGGCACGGGCCTTGGCCTCTACTTTCTCTTGCTGCTGACGATTGAGCTCCTGGTCACGCTTGACCTTTTCGGCCTGCGCCTCCTGGGCCAGGCGCTGCTGGGTATCATCCTGCTCGGCCTGACCTTTGTGGGCCAGACGCTGCTGCTTCTGTTTGTCTTTGCTGACCTGCTTGGCCTGCTTTTGGTTAACCAGACCTGCTTTGAGCAACTGGTCGCGAAGGGAAATACTCATCGGGCTTACTCACTTGGGCAGTTGCTCAGCCGCAGCTGGGCGCATTCTTTTCCTGACGTTTGGCTTCACCCCACAGGGCGTCCAACTCTTCGAGGGTGCAATCTTCTATGGGACGGTGGGTGTCGCGCAATGCCTGTTCGATAAAACGGAAACGTCTTTCGAACTTGCCGTTGGCGCCACGCAAGGCAGTTTCCGGGTCGACCTTCAGATGCCGGGCCAGATTGACCACGGAAAACAGCAGATCGCCGATCTCGTCAGCCACGGCGACGGGATCGTTTTCAGACATGGCTTCGAGGACTTCATCAAGCTCCTCACGAACCTTGTCCAGCACCGGCAAGGCATCTGGCCAGTCGAAACCGACCTGCCCTGCGCGCTTCTGCAACTTGGCTGAACGTGACAGGGCCGGGAGCGTGGCCGGCACGTCGTCGAGCAATGACAGCTGCTCTGGCGCGGCAGATTTCTCGGCACGTTCTTCGGCCTTGATCTCTTCCCAGCGCTGCTTGACCTGTTCTTCCGTCAAACGAGGAACATCCAGCGGCGCGTACAAATCCCCGGTCGGGAACACGTGGGGATGACGACGGATCAACTTGCGGCTGATGCTGTCGATGACACCTGCAAACTCGAAGCGCCCTTCTTCCCGGGCCAGTTGGCTGTAATAGACGACCTGAAACAACAGATCACCGAGCTCACCCTGTAAATGATCGAAATCGCCACGCTCGATGGCGTCGGCCACTTCGTAGGCTTCTTCGAGGGTGTGCGGAACGATGGTCGCGTAGGTTTGCTTGATGTCCCACGGGCAACCGTACTCCGGATCACGCAGACGGTTCATCAGATGGAGCAGGTCTTCAAGGCTGTACATCATTTATCTCTCACCACAAAACCTTGTGGGAGCGAGCCTGCTCGCGAAAGCGGTGTGTCTGCAACAATGATGTCGACTGACACTCCCTCTTCGCGAGCAGGCTCGCTCCCACAGTTGATCGGCGTCGTTCTTCACGGGGTACGGTTGCGCCGTGTTTCGATGATGTTCGGCAACTGGGATATGCGCCCCAGCAACCGCCCCAGCGCATCCAGCCCCGGAATCTCGATGGTCAGGGACATCAGCGCGGTGTTGTCCTCCTTGTTCGAGCGGGTGTTGACTGCCAGCACGTTGATGCGCTCATTGAGCAACACCTGCGAGACGTCACGCAACAGACCGGAACGGTCGTAGGCGCGGATGATGATGTCCACCGGATAGGTGAGCACCGGCACCGGCCCCCAGCTGACCTGAATGATCCGCTCTGGCTCGCGCCCCGACAGTTGCAGCACCGACGCACAGTCCTGACGGTGAATGCTCACGCCACGGCCCTGGGTGATGTAACCGACGATGGCATCCCCCGGCAACGGCTGGCAGCAACCGGCCATTTGCGTCATCAGGTTGCCGACGCCCTGGATCTGGATGTCACCGCGCTTGCCCGGTTTGTAGCCGGTGGCTTTGCGCGGGATCAGTTCCAGCTGTTCGTTGCCGCGTTCCGGCTCGACCAGTTGTTGCGCCAGGTTGACCAACTGCGCGAGGCGCAAGTCGCCAGCACCGAGGGCGGCGAACATGTCTTCGGCGGTTTTCATGTTGGCCTTGTCGGCCAGCTTGTCGAAATCCACCGCCGGCAGACCGAGACGCGTGAGTTCGCGCTCGATCAGGGTTTTACCGGCCGCGACGTTCTGATCACGCGCCTGCAATTTGAACCAGTGAACGATCTTCGCCCGCGCCCGCGAGGTGGTGACGTAACCGAGGTTGGAGTTCAGCCAGTCGCGGCTCGGCGTGCCGTGCTTGCTGGTGATGATCTCGACCTGCTCACCGGTCTGCAGGCTGTAGTTGAGCGGCACGATACGCCCGTTGATCTTCGCGCCACGGCAGTTGTGGCCGATTTCGGTGTGTACGCGGTAGGCGAAGTCCAACGGTGTCGCGCCTTTGGGCAAGTCGATGGCGTGACCGTCGGGGGTGAAGATGTAGACCCGATCCGGCTCGATATCGACACGCAGCTGTTCGGCCAGACCGCCGATGTCGCCCAGTTCCTCGTGCCACTCGAGCACCTGACGCAGCCAGGAGATCTTCTCTTCGTAGTGGTTCGAACCGGATTTGACGTCGGTGCCTTTGTAGCGCCAATGCGCGCAAACACCGAGTTCGGCTTCTTCGTGCATCGAGTGCGTACGGATCTGCACCTCAAGCACTTTACCCTCAGGCCCGATCACTGCCGTGTGCAGCGAGCGGTAGCCGTTCTCTTTCGGGTTGGCGATGTAGTCGTCGAACTCTTTCGGGATATGCCGCCACAAGGTGTGGACGATACCGAGCGCGGTGTAGCAGTCGCGCATTTCCGGCACCAGCACACGCACGGCACGCACGTCGTAGATCTGGCTGAATTCCAGACCCTTGCGCTGCATTTTGCGCCAGATCGAATAGATGTGTTTTGCCCGGCCGCTGATGTCGGCGTCGACGCCTGTGGCCTGCAATTCGTCCTTGAGCTGGGTCATCACGTCAGCGATGAAACGCTCACGGTCGAGCCGCCGCTCATGGAGCAACTTGGCGATCTGTTTGTATTGATCAGGTTCCAGGTAACGGAAGGACAAGTCCTCCAGTTCCCATTTGATATGACCGATGCCGAGCCGGTGCGCGAGCGGCGCATAGATGTCGAAGACTTCCCGGGCGACACGGTTACGCTTTTCGTCGTCGGCGGTTTTTACCGCGCGAATGGCGCAGGTACGCTCAGCCAGTTTGATCAGTGCGACGCGGACATCGTCGACCATGGCCACGAGCATCTTGCGCAGGTTTTCCACCTGCCCTTGCGTGCCCATCACCATCGACTGGCGCGGACTCAGGCTGGCACTGATGGCGGCCATGCGCTGCACGCCGTCGATCAGTTTGGTCACCACCGGGCCGAAGCGCTGGCTAACCGCCGCAAGCTCGATCTGGCCTTCTCGGACGCCGCGGTACAGGACCGCGGCGACCAGCGAATCCTGATCGAGCTTGAGGTCGGCGAGAATCTCGGCGATCTCAAGGCCGGTACTGAAACTGCCGGAACCTTCGGACCACAGATTTTTCTTGGCGTTGGACTGTTGTTCGGCCTCGCGAGCAAACTCGCAGGCTTCTTTCAAGGCTTCGCGATCCAGTGCCAGATCGACACTGACCGCGTGATCGAGCCAAGCCTCGAGATTGATACTGCCGTCAGTGTTGATCGGCTGGTGTGCTCTCACCTGTACCATGTTGCTTTACCTTCCCTACGACGCAGATTCAATGCGTCAAATCGCTGACCCTTGTTGCCCGTTTGCGCTCGCGGGGCTGGTGCGAGCGCTGACCGGACAGGTCAGACGGATTCAGACAAGCCATCCTGGCTCGCTTCAAATAACGCCATGGCCTCGACATGTGCCGTCTGAGGAAACATATCGAGAATCCCGGCACGTTTTAACCGGTAGCCCTGCTTGATCAATTCAACCGTATCGCGCGCCAGAGTTGCAGGGTTGCACGACACATACACCAACCGTCTGGCACCCAGGGTCGCGAGCTTGCGAACCACCTCGAAAGCACCGTCACGCGGTGGGTCCAAGAGTACCGCAGAAAAGCCGTTTCCGATCCACTGGGCATCGCTCAAAGGCTGGGATAAATCGGCTTGAAAAAACTTTGTGTTATGCAAATTGTTACTGGCGGCATTCGCTGCCGCACGCTCGACCATGGTCTGCACGCCTTCAACCGCCACCACCTCACGCACCGATCTGGCCAGCGGCAAAGCGAAGTTGCCCAAGCCGCAGAACAGGTCCAGCACGCGCTCGTCGCGAGTCGGTTTCAGCCAGTCCAGCGCCTGCGCGACCATTGCCTCGTTGACGCCGGCATTGACCTGGATAAAGTCGCCGGGCCGGTACGCCAAATTCAGATCCCACTGCTCCAGACGATAGCCCAGCGACTGGGTCGCATCGACCGATTGCGGCTCGCCTTCGCCATGCAGCCACAGTTGCGCTTCATGGAACTGGCAGAAGTCCTTGAGGATGCTCAGATCCGCCTCGGACAACGGCGCCATATGCCGCAGCAGCACCGCCAGCGAGGATCCACTGAACAGTTCGACATGGCCCAGAGCCTGCGGTTTGCTCAAACGACGGAGCATCTCCGGCAAACGGGTCATGATCGGTTGCAAGGGCTGTACCAGCACCGGGCATTCGCTGATCGCGACGATGTCCTGACTGCCGGCCGCACGGAAACCCACTTCGAGTTTCTTTGCCTTCATGTCCCAGCGCACCGCAATCCGGGCGCGACGGCGATAGCCGAATTCGGGGCCGGTCAGCGGAGCTGCCCACTCTTCAGGTTCGACACCAGCAACGCGCGACAATTGCTCGGCGAGCATGCGCTGTTTCAGGGCAAGCTGTTCGCCGTGGGGCAAATGCTGAACGCTGCAACCGCCGCAACGACCGGCATGCGGACACGGTGCAGGGCGGCGCAGCTCACTGGCCTTGAACACGCGCTCGGTGCGCGCCTCGACCACTTTGCCGTGGGCGCCAAGCACCCGTGCTTCGACTTCTTCACCGGCGAGGGCGCCGAGGACAAACCAGGTTTTGCCTTCGAAAAACGCGATGCCGCGACCGTCATTGGCCAGGCGCTCGATGCTCAAGCGCTGCTTTTTGCCGGTCGGGATTTGCGGGGCCTTGCTGCCGCCGGTGGGCTGAAAGCGCAGGCCTCTCTCTTGCTTGGCCATCAGTTGGGCGCGTCGAAAATGCCGGTCGACAAGTAACGGTCGCCACGGTCGCAGATGATCGCAACGATCACCGCGTTTTCAACTTCTTTGGACAGGCGCAGCATCGCTGCCACCGCACCGCCCGAGGACACGCCGCAGAAAATGCCTTCTTCACGAGCCAGACGACGGGTCACGTCCTCGGCTTCGGCTTGCGCCATGTCGACGATGCGGTCCACGCGATCAGCCTG
>NZ_JAEKEG010000059.1 GCF_016651255.1 Pseudomonas sp. TH10 | reverse complement strand
CCTAAGCCTTCACTCTAAAGTAAACTTTCATTTACTTTCAGCGATCTATCTTTCTGCACGGATTTTTTGTGATATTCATTATTAACAGTATCTCGGAAACTTGCTGCTTTAGCACGTGTTTTATCTAGCTGCAACTCTGTTTTTTCTAAAAACTTCAATGCATCTACCTGCGACAAGCCAAACATGTGGTGGTAGTTAGACTTGATGGCACACTCTAACTTATCTACATTATTTTTTCCTTGTATTAATCCTCCCTCTAGCTTGCTAATTTTTGATTGCCCGACATGCTTACTGCTAAACAACCTAGCAATATTATATATGCTAACGTCCATAAAACCCCCTGATCATTTAACTTATTATCATAGCCTCAAAATAAAAAATCTCTGCCAAATTTCGCTCATACTGAGTACAAAAATGCGCAACGCACTTTTTAAGTACTGCCCGCATTAAAAATGCCGAAACAGATATCGGAAAGCTCTTAAACAATTTTACATCTTTACTGCTACTAAGTTGGCTAGTTTCCAGTGATTGTGCCTCAAACAGGATGTTTTCAAAGGTTGCAGGAAAAGGGCCTGCGCGATACCCTTCCGCCGTCGCTGCCAACTCAGCGACCGGGCTTGGAAACCCGATCAAATCTGGAAGCGCATCAGTGCCTTACTCACGTTTGCAGGAGTTTTTACTCTCGCAGTCGTGATCTATGGCGGCTGTGCGTGGGACGTCTTCGGGCGTGCCGGTTTCCTAGATTCCCGGTTTTCCAACCTGCGCACAGCTGTCACCCATTCGCTTGGAAACGAACGTGGCAGCTTCTTAAATCTAGGAGCACCTGAAATGCGCAGAATCAAACCGTACGAAGTTTGGCTTCCCCCTCTACGCTGTTCCCAGTTGCGTAACGCCCCACCATCCACCCTCGGCCACTGCATCTCCCTCTCCGGAGGTGGCAAATGACCGACAATCCAGAACTCAAAACCATCGGCTTCACCCCGCGATCTACCTCGGTAATCAAGCGATGTTTCACGTCATTGGTGGCGTGCCCATTGCTGATGCGTTATCGATGGCTTCTGATTTTCTTAGCCTTGCCAAGTCGCTGACTGAGGATGCGGCTTATGCGAAGGACAATGGGCGGCATGCTTGGGCTGCGCATTATCTGGTGGCTATGAGTAAGGCGTTGGTTGATGATTCGGTGAAGGTTTTGATGCGGGAGCGGGGGAATTCTGGGGGTTAGTCTGAGGGTGGGCTTGCGATGGTGCTGGGTCATTTGGGTTTGTCGTGGATGATCTGGCGCTATCGCGGGCAAGCCCGCTCCCACAGGGGTGGTGTTTGGGGTCTGGATTTTTGGTTGTCTGCTGGGGGCTAGAGGTGTGCAGTGGGGCTCCCGCTGGTTCGGGGTCGGGCGCGAATGGTGCCAGGCCCCGGCTTTTCGGGGGCACCCGCTTCAGAGCAGGTGCTGGGAAATCAACTTGGAGATTTCCACCATCGAGGTGCGGCCAGTGAATTCGAATTTCACTCTGCCCAGCGACGAAAAGTAGATCTCCAGTTCGGAGTCCAGATCGAAGGTTCCCGACGTTTCCACCGAGTACGCCACGATGTTCTTGTACGGCAATGAGGTGAAGTCTTTCTTGCTGCCCGTCAGCCCCTGGACGTTGACTGCGATGATGCGTTTGTTGGTAAACACCACGCCGTCGCGCATGGATTTGTAGGCGTCGATGACCTGCTCCCCTCCAATAGCAGTGCGGTAACCCGTTCGGCGTATTCGTCGTTTTGCTTGAGCTTGAAGAAGCCTTTGTTGTTGAAGTCGATCATGTGCCATTCCCTATGGTTTAAATGCCTATCTAAGCATGTTGCCGCAGGCTTACCTACTCCTGTCCCGCCCTGGCCTTCACCGCCACTTCAATCGCCCGAACGCTGACCGCCGCAAATATCGCGGTCATCAACACGCCATTGAACCCGGGCAGGATCGCCAGGATCCGCGATACGCCGAGTTTGGGCACGCGGCACCGCAACAAGTGCCCGCGGCGATGCCGCGATGCTTTCGCTGTCCGCCGCCACCTGCGTTATCATCGCCCGCCTCTGCGCACCAAGAGCCTTGACCGGATGTCCGTACCGCTGCCACCAACCGCCGATCTTCACTCCCTGCCACCGGTTCTCGCCGGCCCGCTGTTGCGGCGCCTGGAGCCCACGCGGCTGTTGCTGTGGCTGGTGGGGTCGCGGGAGCTGGAGCTGACCCTGCGTGTGCAGGGTGTCGCCGACATCCGCCTCGATGCCACGCAGTGCACGGTGATTGCGGTGGGCAGCCATGCTTTCGTGCATTTGATCGATGTGCTCCTCGACAGCGCCCTGCCCTGCGACACGCGTATCGACTATGACCTGCTGATTGACGGCATCACTGGGATCGCTGAGTGGGCACCGCATCTGCTGTATGGCGATGCGACGAGCCCGAACTTCGTTCTGCGTTCGCGGATTGATCAACTGCTACATGGCTCCTGCCGCAAGCCACATCACCCCGCAGCGGATGGTTTGCTCTGTGTCGATCGATTGTTGGCAACCGAAACCGATCCGCAACAACGCCCGGCCCTGTTGATGATGAGCGGCGATCAGGTCTACGCCGACGACGTTGCCGGGCCGATGCTGAGGGCGATTCACGCCTTGATCGAGCGTCTGGGCCTGTTCGACGAACACCTCGAAGGTGCCGTTGTCAGTGACAGCGCCAAGCTCTACGAACACCCTGCCAGTTACTACCACCGTGCGGATTTGTTACCGGCGCTGGAAGGCAACGAGACATTGCGTGAGCGATTTTTCGGCGGTGCGCGTAAGCCGATTTTCACCAGCAGTAATGCCGATAACCACCTGGTGACTTTGGCCGAAGTCATGGCGATGTACTTGCTGGTATGGTCGCCGGTTGCCTGGGCGCTGATCAATCCGCAAGCCCCTGCGCTGACGCCCGAACGACGCAAGCGCTATGCCCTCGAACAGACGCGGATCGACGGTTTCAAGGCTGGCCTGGGCAACGTCGCTCGAGCACTGGCGCATCTGCCGAGCCTGATGATTTTCGACGATCACGACATCACCGACGACTGGAACCTGTCCGCGCAATGGGAGGAAACGGCCTACGGCCATCCGTTCTCCAAACGCATCATCGGCAACGCGTTGATCGCTTACATGTTGTGTCAGGGCTGGGGCAATAACCCGGACGCCTTCAAAGGGCTGCTGGAGAAAACTCTGGGGTTGAGCACCAGCGGCGATGACCAATACCTCGACAGCCCGCTGCAAGACGATCTGATTGACGACCTGCTGCGCTTTCAAAATTGGCATTTCGTACTGCCGACGAGTCCTGCGCTGGTGGTCATCGATACCCGCACCCGGCGCTGGCGCAGTGAGATGGCGCTCAAGCAACCTTCCGGCCTGCTCGACTGGGAGGCCTTGAGCGAACTGCAACAGGAGCTGCTCGATCACCCGTCGGCGATCATCGTTTCGCCAGCGCCGATCTTCGGCGTGAAGCTGATTGAAACCGTGCAGAAAGTCTTCAGTTGGTGCGGATATCCACTGCTGGTGGACGCGGAAAACTGGATGGCCCATCGCGGCGCGGCGCAGGTGATCCTGAACATTTTCCGCCACTCGCGCACACCGGGTAATTACGTGGTGCTGTCCGGCGATGTGCATTATTCCTTCGTCTACGAAGTACTTATCCGACACCGCAAGGCCGGACCACGGATCTGGCAGGTCACCAGCAGTGGCATCAAGAACGAGTTTCCGCCGAGGTTGCTGGAGTGGTTCGACCGGCTCAACCGCTGGCTCTACTCGCCGCGCTCGCCGCTGAACTGGCTGACCAAGCGTCGGCTGATGCGCATTGTGCCGCATGTGCCGGAGCATGCTGAAGCGGGTGAACGGCTGTGGAATTCGGCGGGGATCGGGCAGGTGTTCTTTAACGAACAGGGTCAGCCCCAGGCGATTTATCAACACAATTCAAACGGCCTGCCGAAGACGCGGATGGTGGCGCCGCAAGAGGACTGACGGGGGCCCGGGTCGTCTGTACCGCGAGCAGGCTCACGCCTACAAAGGAATATGTAAGAGCGTCCCAGTCAGAAACCGACCTGATCCTGGCGGAATGCAGGATGGCGCATTTATCGGAAAAGGCCTACATCACTAGCAGAAACGTCTCGGCGGCTATCGGGTGATACTCAGCTCATACGCAAATGCACCGTTTGAGTAGCGACCACTCAGAGGTATTATCTTGCCATCCTGTACTCATTTCTGTACGTTCTTAGCTTCAGGCGAGGACTACAACATGCAAACCATCAACTACACGACAGCTCGAGCGCACTTGGCCGAAACAATGGATCGAGTGAACGAAGACCGTGCCCCACTGCTGGTGACTCGTCAAAAAGGCGAGCCGGTGGTGATGATGTCCCTGGCGGAATACAACGCTTTGGAGGAGACGGCATATTTACTGCGCTCTCCAGCCAATGCCGAGCGCCTGATCAAATCGATCGGCAATTTGCGCGCAGGAAAAACCAAAGCCAGGCAACTCATTGAAGAATGAATATCGAGTTCACTCCTGAAGGTTGGGACGACTGTCTGTGGTTCCAACACAATGACAAGGCAGGCCTCAAGCGAATCAACCTGCTGATCAAATCAATTCAGCGCGAGCCTTTCACCGGACTTGGGAAGCCTGAGCCGCTCAAACACAATTTGAGCGGCTTTTGGTCCCGGCGAATCACGGCAGAACATCGCCTCGTATATTCAGTTGAGGACGGAGAGCTTCGGGTTGTGATGTGCCGGTATCACTACTGATTTTGGCTTGGTAGGCAATGCGCCATGCAGCGATGGGGCAAGCAGGATCCAGTCAAGCCCGGCATGCACTAGTCTGCGCGGTGACCTGATCGACAAGGAGAGCGACGATGTTTAGTGTCTGCGTTGAGCATCTCGCTTCATCAACACGCCAAGGACAGCCAATGACATTCCCTACCCTTTACCGCCGAGCCACTTCCCAGGATTTGCTGGCCATTTGCAGATTGGGCCAGCAACTCAACAGCCTGCACCACCAGCACCGGCCGGACATCTACGCACCCTCGACCGGGGATTTCGCCCGCGACAGTGACTTCTGGCGACCAAGCCTGGAGGGCGAAAATCACGCGGTGTTCCTCGCCGAACAGGCTGCGACGGTGATAGGTTTCATCACCGTGCAAGTCACCGAATCGAAGGGCTCGCTGATGCAACCGCAGCGAGTCGGGCGCATCGGTTCGGTCTGTGTTGACCAGGCGGCCAGAGGCCAGGGCGTTGGCCGCGCATTGATGGCGCAGGCCCAAGCCTGGGCGCTCGACCAGGGCGCGGCGGATTTGCGTTTGACCGTGTGGGGCTTCAACGCGCCGGCGCAGCGCCTCTATGAAGAACTGGGGTTTGAAATGCGCGCGTTCGAAATGGGCAAGCGCCTGACCGATGTGCAGGCCTAAGGTTACGACCCGCCCTTGATCAGCACCGGTTTCTCCTGGTATCGATCCGCAAACAGCTGTTTCAACTGCGCCACTTTCGGCAAGTCGTTGATGACGATGTAGGGATAGGTGGGATGTTCCGTCAGGAAGTCCTGATGTTCATCCTCAGCCGGGTAGAAACCGTTGTAACTTTCCAGCTTGGTCACGATCGGTTTGCTGAACGAATGCGCGGCGTCGAGCTGGGCGATGTACGCCTGGGCGACCTTTTGCTGCTCGCCGCTGCGGATAAAAATCGCCGATCGATACTGAGTGCCGCTGTCCGGCCCCTGGCGATTGAGTTCGGTGGGGTTGTGGGCCACCGAGAAGTAGATTTGCAGCAGGGTGCCGTAGCTGACCTGAGTCGGGTCGAACGTGACTTCGACAGCTTCCGCGTGCCCGGTGTCGCCGTCGCTCACTCGCTCGTAGCGAGCGGTATCGGCGCTACCGCCGGCGTATCCCGACTCGGCTTTTTTCACGCCCTTGACGTGCTGGAACACACCCTGCACGCCCCAGAAACAGCCGCCGGCAAATACTGCGGTTTCACTGCGGGCCTGGGTGGTTGGGTCGAGTGCCGGAGGTGGAATGACCACTGCGTCCCCGGTGCCCAGGGAGAAGGCCGAGCATTGACCGATAACGCCAGCAGCGGCCAGGCTCAGCAGTGTGCGACGCCAGGTGAAGGATAATTTCATGGGTCTAGCTCCCGAAACGAAAGATCAAGCCGGCGTGAATTTCATCGCCAGGCCGTTCATGCAGTAACGCTGGCCAGTGGGTTGGGGCCCGTCATCGAAGACATGCCCCAGGTGACCGCCACATCGTCGGCAGTGCACCTCCTCGCGCACCATGCCGAATGAACGGTCCTGGCGAATGCCCACCGCGTTGTCCAGCGGCGCCCAGAAGCTCGGCCAGCCGGTGCGGCTGTCGAATTTGGTGGCCGAGGAAAACAGCGCCAGGTCACAACCGGCACAGGCGAACGTACCGTCCCGGTGTTCATCGTTCAGCGCACTGCTGTAGGCGCGCTCAGTGCCCTCTTCGCGAAGTATTTCGTATTGCTCGTCGCTCAGCAGGGCACGCCATTCACTGTCGCTGTGCGTCACTTCGAAGACCTCTGCGGCATTGGCATCGCCAATGAAATCGCCAATGAATGAGCGGCGACCGGCAAATTTTGGCAATACACCCGCCACCAGGGCTGCAACCCCTAGCCCGCCGCCCGCTAACAGAATCTGCCGCCGTGAAAACATGGCCGTCTCCAAAAATTCCAGATGCCCTTCATGGAACACAGCCTAGGCTTGGTTTGATCGCCAAATCCTCACGGGAAGTTAACGAATTCGTGATAACTCGCCCGGAGGAAAACCCGCACAATGCGCCTATCGCGCCGAAGGACTGAGTTTCATGGAACAGACCAAACGCGTTCTCGTGGTCGAGGACGACCTGCACATCGCCGACCTCATTTGCCTGCATCTGCGGGATGAACAATTCGAGGTGACACACAGCGCCGACGGCGACGAAGGCATGCGCCTGCTGCAGCAAGGTCATTGGGATGCATTGATCCTCGACCTGATGCTGCCGGGGGTCGACGGTCTGGAAATCTGCCGCCGCGCCCGGGCCATGGCCCGCTACACGCCGATCATCATCACCAGCGCCCGCTCCAGCGAATTGCACCGCATTCTTGGCCTTGAACTGGGCGCCGATGATTACCTCGCCAAGCCGTTTTCGATGCTCGAACTGGTGGCCCGGGTCAAAGCCTTGTTGCGCCGCGTCGATGCGATGGCGCGCAATCTGAAGATGGACGCCGGCAGCCTCAGCCTCGATGGCCTGAGCATCGACCCGATCACCCGCGATGTCAGTCTCGACGGGCAGCGCCTCGATCTCACGCCACGGGAGTTCGATCTGCTGTACTTCTTCGCGCGCCAACCGGGCAAAGTATTCTCGCGCATGGACCTGCTCAACGCCGTCTGGGGCTACAGCCATGAGGGCTACGAACACACGGTGAACACCCACATCAATCGCCTGCGGGCAAAGATCGAAAAAGATCCGGCCCAGCCCTCGCGCATCCTCACGGTGTGGGGCCGCGGCTATAAATTCGGTGCAGAACATCCATGAAATTGACCCTGACGCAGCGCCTGTCCATCGTTTTCGCCGTGTTGCTGCTGGTGTGCTGCGGCACCTCGGCATGGCTGCAAGTGCGTTCCAGTCAGATGCATGAGCTGGAGGTGGTGCAGGGGCTGTCGAGGGATCTGGCGCAACACATCGCCCACGACACGGTGCTGATGGACAGCAATGGCCTGATGCCCGGTGCCGTGCGCGAACTGTTCAGTCAGTTGATGCTGGTCAACCCGAGTGTCGAGGTGTATCTGCTCGACACCGAGGGGCGGATCGTCGGCAATGCCGCACCCGAGGGCCGGCTTCGTCGGCAGCAGGTCGATCTGGCGCCGATCCGCCAACTGCTCAACGATCAACCTCTGCCGATCCTTGGCGATGACCCGCGCAGCATTGAAGGGCGTAAGGTGTTCAGCGCCGCGCCGTTGAAGGTCGATGGCAAGCCGGTTGGCTACCTCTATGTGGTACTGCTCGGCGAGGAACATGACCGCTTCGCCGAACAAGGCGCCACCAGCGCGGCGCTGAACACGGCCCTGTGGTCAATCGGGCTGGTGGCGTTGCTATGCCTGATCGCCGGTCTCGCGGCCTTCTCGCTGATCACCCGGCCCTTGAGGCGCCTGACCGCGAACGTCAGCCAGTTCGATATCGATGGCATGCCGCAAACACCCCCGGCACCCGTGGAAAAAGCCGCCAGCCATGACGAAATCGCCGTACTCGACGCCGCCTTCCGCCAGATGCAGGCGCGCCTGAGCGAACAATGGCGCTCGTTGACTCGCCAGGACCAGGAGCGGCGCGAGCTGGTGGCGAACATCTCCCACGACCTGCGCACGCCCCTGGCGTCGTTGCATGGTTATCTGGAAACCTTGTCGCTCAAGGACGCGACGCTTGTCGGTGGCCGACCGCCGCCGTTACCTGGGCATCGCCCTGGATCAGAGCCGCAAGGTTGGCGGGCTGGCACAGTCGCTGCTGGAGCTGGTGCGGCTGGAGCATGGATTTGTGCAGCCCGTGCTGGAGCGGTTTTCCTTGACCGACCTGGTGCAGGACATTTTCCAGAAGTTCGAACTGACCGCCGAAGCGCGCCAGGTGCAACTCAAGGCCAACTTTGCGTCAACGGTGTCCGGGGTCTTTGCCGACCTGGGGCTGATCGAGCGGGTGCTGACCAACCTGTTCGATAACGCCCTGCGCCATACGCCGGTGGGCGGAATCATCAGCATCAGCCTGGTCCCGCAGGGCGGGTTCGTCGAGATCACGGTCAGTGACAGCGGCCCGGGGATTGCTGCGCAGTTACGTGAGGGGTTGTTTCTGCGGCCGTTCAACATTGGCGGCGCGCGGCGGGATGGCGGATTGGGGTTGCGAATTGTGCAGCGGATTCTGCAGTTGCATGGCCGCGAGATTCGTTTGCTGGATGTGCCGGGCCAAGGGGCGACGTTGGTGTTTTCGTTGCCAGTGGATGAGGAAGTTGCCACGCAATTGGCGGTGCGGTCGATGAATCTGAATACGCCGGGAAAGGTCTGAAGGACCGCGGTGCCTGCATCGCGGGCAAGCCTTGCTCCCACAGGGCTCTCAGGCAGGCAAGACACGTTCGGATAGTTCACCGCCCCGCGTGAAAATAGGCCAATGCACAGAACCCGACAGGGCTAATATCCACGCTCGCTTTTCGACACGGACACGTCAAGATGCTCAACGCCCTGCAAAATACCCCGCCGTGGGTCTACGCGCTCTTCGTACTGCTTTGCTATTTCGGGATCAAGGCCCTCTCCCCCACCCGGGAAAGCAAAATCTCGCTGCTGATCACGCCGCCGATCCTGCTCGCCTGGTCCCTGTATTCGCTCAATCTGGCGCTGCATCCGGTGTTATCGCTGGGCTTCTGGCTGGTCGCCGTACTGGTGGGCAGCGCCGCTGGCCTGCTGGTTTTTCCAGCCAGGACGTCAGGCTGGATGCCTCGGGAGCCGGGCTGATCCTGCCCGGTACCAGCAAGACCTTGGTGCTCTATCTGCTGTTGTTTGCGGTCAATTACTACTTCGGCTATGAGGCCGAGGTTCACCCGCAACAATCCAACACGCTGCCATTGCTGTTGCTCAAGGCCTGCGCGTCCGGGATTGCCAGCGGTCTGTTCTGCGGGCGTTCGATCAGGTTCTATCAGGTGTTTCGCGGCCTCAAGGCAACTCATGCGTAGGAGCTGGCGAAGCCTGCGATCTTTTGATCTTTGGCTAGGTGGGGGCCGCCAGGATCAGGATCAGGATCAAAAGATCGCAGCCTGCGGCAGCTCCTACGAGGGTACCGAGGTGGATGTTTTGGCCGCTGGCCTGTTCGTCCGTGACAACACGACGCCGGTCCAATAGATTAGTCGGCCTGAAAAAGCCCACGGGCTTGCTCATCTCCACTCAAGTTAAAAAGTAGTGAAATTTCAATGTCCGATTTCAACACCGCTGAATCCGTAGTCACCGAATCGTCCAAAGCGGAATACGAAAACTCCATCAATCTTTCACAACACCTGCCACAAGCCAAAATCATCAGCGAGATGGTCCTGGACGCGTTCCAGTCGACCCGTGAAAGCGACCAGATCCGCGAACTGCGTGCCGCGATCCGCCAGGCTCACGACAGCTTTGACGATGACAAGGCCTACGAACTGATGGGCGAACTCAAGCAGCTCAAGGACGCCGAGGCCGCTGATATCGCGGCACTGGAAGACCTCAGCAGCAAGTTCCCGATCGGCCGCATCCTGTCCAGCTTCAAGGACGATCCGGCGTTCCAGGAAATCGTTTACGGCCTGGCTCTCAAAGTGCTGAACCAGACTCATCAGGCGATCAGCAACCCGAGTGGCGGCAAGAGCAAAACAGCCAAGAAGAAAGAAGTCGAAATCTTCACCATCAGTAAAGACGGCATCAGCGTAACTCTGCCAATGCGCACGCCGCGCTCGCGCCTGAGCGTTGACCGTGAAGCGCTGGAATTCCTCGGTTTCACCTTCGTCGGTGAAGGTGAAGAAGCGGAACTGGAAAGCGAAGTCTTCGTTGATAACGAGGGCACCGAGCAGGCTGTGAACCGCAAGAACATCATCACCGCCCTGCAGCAACAGACAGCGTTCGATGGCTTCAGCATCGCTGCCCAGTAACACACCTCCCGCAGCGCAGCGCCCTCCCCGTGGCGCGGGAGCTCGCGCCCCTGGATTGCGTAGCGGCCGCGTAATAGTGGCAGCACGGCTTCTTTTTTGAGTGCTGCCCACTCAAGCGCGAGCAAGCTGCAGGCTTTTTCGCCAGCTCGTGTTTCTCCCAAGCCCCGCCCCTGTGCGGGGCTTTTTATTGCCTGCGATTCAGGCAAGTCCGCGACTACTGTTCCAGTATCGAATCAGCACTAACACTTCCCTTAACCCTCGAGCACCATGGGTCCGCCTGCGGGGAGCGTCTACTCACTGTCCAGCCCCGACCTCAGTGGTGCAACTGCTGAGGCCTGCATGAACACACTTCCCCTGTACCGTCAGTTAGCCAATCACTACCTCGACGCGATCCGCAGCGGCACCTTGAAAACCGGCGAACGCTTTCCGTCGATCCGCCTGATGATGGAGAAGCACGCGGTCAGCCTGTCGACTGCGGTGCAGGTGTGCCGGGAGCTGGAGGGCCAGGGGGTGCTGGAGGCGCGTCCGCGCTCGGGCAACTATATTCGCCAGCCGGAACCCCTGCCCCACCCCTGCCACCGCCGCCGCTGGCTGCCGATGCATACGTCGGCATTCACCAACAGGTGTCGTCGGTACTCAAGGCGAGCCAGCGAGCGACGATCAAAGTCAATTTCGCCAACCCTTATTGCGCGCCGCAGCTCTACCCGCTGAAGACCCTGCAGGACCACATGGTCAAGGCGTTGCGTCAGAATCAACAGCTGCTGGGCACCACCGCGCCCACCAGCGGCAACCTCGCACTGCGCAACATCCTCGCTCGCCGCGCCCTGACCAGCAAAACCCACCTGAGCGCCGAGCAGATCGTGATCACCAACGGCGCCACCGAGGCGCTTAACCTGGCCCTGCGCGCCGTCACCCAGCCCGGTGATACGGTTGCCGTCGAGTCGCCAACCTTCCACGGCCTGCTGCAGATTCTCGAAAGCCTTAATCTGCGGGTGCGCGAGGTGCCGGCAACGGCGCACTGCGGGATCAATCTGTTTGCCCTGGAACAATTACTACGAGGTGCTGAACGGATCTGCGCCGTGATCGTGATACCCAATCTGCAAAACCCCCTGGGCAGCATCATGCCCGACTCGCACAAGGCCCGACTGGTGCAACTGTGCGCCGAGCACGCCACGGTGCTGATCGAGGACGACACCTACGGCGACCTGGTGGACACCGAGCAACCGTTGTCCACGCTGAAACACTGGGACCGCAGCGACAACCTGATCTACTGCGCCTCGCTGAACAAGACCCTCGCGCCGGGGATGCGCCTGGGCTGGATCAGTGCCGGGCGCTGGCACGACCGGGTGGAGATGCTCAAGCACAGCCAGTCGAGGGGTGTGAGGCGCTGTCGCAATTGGCGGTGAGTGCGTTCATGAAGACGCCGTCCTACGAACGTTACCTGCGCCGACTGAGGAACACCCTGACCCAGCAGCGCCAGCAGATGCACACCGCGATCCTGCGGCATTTTCCCCAAGACACCCGCGTGACCGAGCCGCAGGGCGGCACCCTGTTATGGGTGGAATTGCCGCCTGGGTATGCCTCGATGCGTTTGTTTCATGAGGGGTTGAAGGTGGGTATTCAGATTTTGCCTGGGGATATCTTTTCCAATGGGCCGGGGTTTGGGCACTGCCTGAGAATCGCGTGTGGCGCGCCGTTCACGCCGAGGATCGAGGAGGCGGTGGCGACCCTGGGACTACTCCTGAAAAACCAGAGGTGAAGCCGGTTTGATGGAGATACCTGGGGTGTATACGTAACCCGTACGAGGGCTGTGTTGCAGGTCGGGTTCAGGTGCAGGCCCCAATGCGTTTTTCAGCTGGGGTTTTCGTGCAGGCAGATGATGTGCGGGTCATCATTCCAATGCGCAAAACGCTCGGCGATCAGGGGGTCGTGGCCAGGGATGACGTGCTCCTCGCCGTCCGCCAGGCGCTCGATCTCGTTGAAGGCTTCCAGCGTTTGCGCCAGGTCATCGATAATCGGAAACGGACTGCGCTGGCGAATGTTCACCCACAAATGCGCAGCGTCCGAAGCCAGCACAATCCAACCGCGCCGGGTATTGACCCGCACCACCTGGCTGCCCGGCGTGTGCCCGCCCACTGGATGCAGGGTCACGCCGGCGGCGACCTCGACGGTGCCAGTGTGCAAACGCATGCGCCCCTCGAACAGCGGCGGCAGCGCCGACATCACGTCGTCGACTTCGTAGGTTTTGTTCACCGTGCGATGGGCCATTTTCGGTCCGGTGCAGAAGCGCAGTTCCGCCTCCTGCAGGTGCACGGTGGCCTTGGGAAACAAACCCAGGTTTCCGGCATGGTCCCAGTGCAGATGAGTCAGGACCAGGTTGTCGACCTGCGCCGGATCAATCCCCAGTTGGCGTAGGGATTCTTCCGGCAAGCGATACATCTGACGGTTGCGCCGATCTGCGGTGGCCGGCTGGAAACAGGTATCCACCACGATCACGCGTTGCTCATGGCGAATCACCCAGAAGTAATAATCCAGCGGCATCGGCGCGTCAGGATCACCACAACAGGCGTCGTACAGAAAATTTCTCCCGTGCCGTGCGCTGGGCATTGGCACCGACACGGATGGCGAACACTTCGTACTCGGGAACGGACATGGCGCAACTCCTGATTCAGGCCACCGATGCGGTCTTGAGCGTCGGCCGGAAGTCGAAATCGATTTGCCCGGTGATACCCAGGTCCTCGGCCAGACGCTGGAGCCCGCTGTAGTCGCGCATGATGGTCGCATTACGGTTGCTCTCACGGGTGTCGGCGATGATCAGCGCCGCGTCCTCAACCCCCAGTTGAGTCAGGATCGCTTCCCACATCGAGTAGTCCTGGGCGACAAACGCACTCAGGGCCACGGACAACGTACGGGCGAAAATTCCCGCTGCGGCGGCTGCATGTTCCCGTACATGACCTTGGCCACCTCGGCCAGGACCTTGCTGTGGGCATACTCGTCACGATTGTGCAGCTCGGCCACGCGACGGTTTTGCGGCTGGATGCTCTGGTCGTCCGCCAATAGATCCAGGTAGGCATTGACGCTGATTTCGGCCACCACTGCAAAAGTGATCGAGGCCAGGTCCCGCTGCCACTGTTCGGGCAATGCTTCGCGCAGGGCCAGCAGCCGCAGATAAGTCACCGACGGCGGCAAGTCCAGCGTCTGGTCCAGCGCGCGGTCGACCCGGGTGCGCTCGATCGCGCGCAGGTGCATCAGGGTGTGGTAGTGCTCGTCGATCAGCGTCTGCTGCATCGCCTCGCGAAAATGCCAGTCATGCTGCCCCAGGTATTGATTGGCGATGACGCTCAATGCGGGGTTTACCACATGTTCTTCGGCCGTGACCGTGCGCAGGTTGTAGCCGATCCAGCCCCAGGTCAGCACGCTGCTCTTGAGCTCCTCGCTCAGGGCCTGGAATTTCGGGTGATGAAAAAACGGCACCATGCACTCCGGGTAATCCGGACGCGCAGGGTCGAAGGCTTCGCCGGCCTGCCACTTGTCCGGCGCACACACCGTGGCTCGTTTGGTCCATGCCTGGTTGAGCCGCACGATCAATTGATGATCGACTTTGGCGATCTCGATGGCTGTTTGCATAACGCATTACCTGTAGGACGCGTACCCACCCAGGGGTACGCAAATAAAATGAACGGCACCGGAAAAATCAGGCCAGCCAGTAGCGGGTCAGGTTGCGCGCCGGGTCAGTGTAACGACTGCGGGCGTGGATCATCCGCCAGTTGTCCCAAATCAGCAGGCAGCCGTTCGGGATCAACACCGGGGTGTTGTGCTCCAGGAAATACGCTTCCCCCAGCACCGCGAACCGCGCCAGCGGCGAGGTGCTGTTGGCCACCAGCGATTGCTGCAGATTTTCTTTGGAGGGATTGACGTCGCCGTAGTGAAACTGGTTGTAGCTGAAACGGAAGATGTCGCCGTCTGGCGTCGGCGTCAGGATGTATTCCTTAACCCGCCGTTGCGCGGCTTCCCCAGGCTTGGCCGTGGCCACGAACTCCACGGGCGTCTCGACGAGCCACTGGTGCAACTGCGGCTCGGTGCGTTCCAGCAATGCCAGGAACCGGTAGCCGTCGACCAGGCCCGTGTGGCCGCCGCCGCAGGTCGCCTGTTGATGACAATGCAACGCCAGGTAACGTGGCGGCGGAGCATAGACCGGTGCCTCGGTGTGCGGGCCGATACCGTTCATGCTCTGGGAGTACGGCAGGTCTTCGTAGCCCGGCTTGCGCGTAATCGCGAACGCTGTCTGGCCGTTGAACTGCGGAATGATCGGACCGAACTGCTGCAGGGTGCCGACCACGTCATCGGCAAATTCGTCGGCGGTCAGTACTGTCCAGCCCCGTGCTGCCAATTCTTCGTGGCGGTGGCCCAGTGAAACATCAGTTTTAAATGCAATCCCTTGATCGGACATGGTGAGATTCCTGGCGGTTTATCCGGCGTTGACGGTGGCGGTGTAGGCGGCAATGAATTCGCGACAGGCGTTGCCCGGGCGATAGCGCTGCTCGTCAATGCTGCGCACGGGGGTGATTTCGGCAGCGGTGCCCGTCAGAAAACACTCCTCGAAGTCGCTGAGCTCAGTAGGAAGAATCGTGCGCTCGACCACCTGGTAATCCAGCGCCCCGGCCAATTCGATTACGGTCTGGCGGGTGATGCCGTTGAGGAAGCAGTCGGGCAGCGGCGTGTGCAGCGTCCGGTCCTTGACGAAGAACACGTTGGCGCTGGTGGCCTCGGCGACATGGCCGCGCCAGTCGAGCATCAGCGCATCGTGAAAGCCGTTGTTTTCTGCATCGTGCTTGCTCAGGGTGGCGATCTGGTAATGCCCCGAAGCCTTGGCTTCGAACGGGCTACTGCTGGGGGCGGCCGGCGCCAGTCGGCGGTCTTCAGGCGAATGCCGCCCATGTGCCCTGCCGGGTCGAAGTAACTCGGCCATTGCCAGCAGGCGATCGCCAGGTGCACGCGATTGAAGCGGGCCGAAGTCGAGATCATTTCGCTGCCACGCCATGCCACCGGCCGCACGTATCCGTCGACCACGTGATTGCGCTGCAGCAGTTCATGGCTGGCCGATTCCAGTTCGGCCAGCTCATAGGGAATCACGAAATCCATCAATTGTGCCGAGCGATACAACCGCTCGCTGTGTTCGCGCAGCTTGAAGATTCTGCCGTTGTACACACGCTCGCCTTCGTACACGGTGCTCGCGTAATGCAAACCATGGGTCAACACATGCAAGCGCGCCTGGGACCATTCGACGAACTCGCCGTCGAGCCAGATAACCCCTTCGCGCTGATCAAACGGGATGCCACTCATGTCCATGTCTCCTGATGAATCGTCCTATGCCGTTTCCAGCAGGACCGGTATCAATTCGGGTGCAGCCAGCGGCTCGTCCTGAAAGAAGAATCGCCGCTCGCCAAAAGCTGGGCGCAGGTCATCGAACCAGCTGGCGTGGGGATCGAATTGCGCATGAAAGGTGCGCAGCACCCATTGCGGATCCCGGGCCTGGAGAAACTGCAACACGAAGACTTTTTCTCCGGCCACGGTTTCAATCCCGTTGATCAGAACCTTGCCGTAGAAGGTGCTCATCGAGGGGCCGCGCACCGTGCGGGCGAGCCCGGACACGCTGCGATAGGCCGCCTGGAAAATCTCGAAGGCCCGGGCCAGCGGCATTGCAAAGTAATGACGAGGGCCGGTGTCGCGCTCGACGAACATGTAATAGGGCACCGCGCCAAGTCGCACGCCTTCGGTCCAGAGCTCGGCCCAATCGGCGGGGTTTTCGTTGATATGGCGGATCACCGGCGCCTGCATGCGCAACACGGCGCCGGTGGAGCGAATGCGTTCGACGGCCTGGCGGGCGATGTCCTGGCGCAGCTCGACCGGGTGGTTGTAGTGCCCCATCACTGACAAGTGCTTGCCTGCCGCGACGATTCGCCGGAACAGTGCCAGCAGCTCGGGGGCATCCTTGTCGCTGACGAACCGCTGCGGCCAGTAAGCCACCGACTTGGTACCGATGCGGATACTGCGCAGGTGCGGCAACTCCAGCAGCGGCTCGATGTAACCGGCCAGCGAGCGAGTGTTCATGATCATCGGGTCACCGCCGGTGATCAGCACGTCAGTGACTTCGGTGTGCACCCGCAGGTAACTCACCAGTTCCTGGGACTCACGGGCGTTGAACTTGAGTTCTTCTTCACCGATGAACTGCGCCCAGCGAAAACAGAAGGTGCAGTACGCGTGACAGGTCTGGCCGGCGCCAGGGAAGAACAGCACGGTTTCCCGGTACTTGTGCTGAATGCCCGGCAGGACTTTACCGTCCAGGCTTGCGCTGTTATGGGTCAGCTGGCCGGCCGGATGGGGGTTCATGCGCAGCCAGATTGCTTCGATTCGGCGCTTGATGGCCGCAGCGTCGTCCTGCTCGATCAGTTGCTTGAGCGACACATACTCCTTCGGCAACAGCATGTCCGGGTGGGGGAAAGTCATGCGGAAAATCGGATCGTCGGGAATGTTGTCCCAGTCGATCAATGTTTCCAGCACGTATTCGTTGGTGCGAAACGGCATCACCCGCGCGACCACGTCCATGGCTTCCTGTAACGCTGGCGTGAGCCTGTGCCAGTACGGCGTCTCGCGGATGGTCCGGGCGTTATAGGGCTTGTATCTGTGCAGCTCCGACATTCCCTGCATGGCAGCGCTCCCGATGAATTCCTGGCGAGTTACTGGGCAGCCGGCGCTGTGCGCTCGATGTCCATCCACGCCCGCACGCTGTCGCGGTCCCACTGCCGGCGAACATAGGCGGCAAGTCGCGCCGGCACATGATCGCCATTGGCAAGCAGGCGGTTGAGCATGATTGCCAGGTCGGTATCAGCGATGCTCCAGTCACCGAACAGGTGATCGGCGCCGCCTTTGAGCAGGCGATCGGCCACGAAGAACAATCGGTCCACGGCCACCAGGGCCTCCTCGGACAGGGGCGTGTCTTTTGTTCCGAAGTAGATGAGATCCGCCGGACGCTCCCGGCGAATGATCAGCAAGTCGCTGCGTAACCAGGCCTGAAGCTGGCGGGCCCGGGCGCGTAGCCGGGTGTCTGCCGGGAACAGTTTTCGGCCCTCGGGCGCTATTTCGTCCAGGTACTCGGCAATGGCCGAAGACTCTGAAAGCGCGAAGTCTTCATGGACCAGGGTAGGTATCTTACAAGTCATCGACAGGTCTCGATAACTCGCCTGATAGTTCTCTCTACTTTCCAAATCAAGGGTTACACATTCAAACGGAAGTTGTTTTTCCTTCAGCGCCACAAATGCCGACATGGCAAAAGCACTGACAAAATCCGCCCCTACGTACAACTTTATCTTTGCACTTTCCATGGACCACTCCCTTGCATCAAGACTATTAATCCGTTGCACTGGAGTCGATGCTAGATAGTTGCTCACGCACTGAACAGATACAGAAACTATCTGTTTACACGGATACAGAAATCGCGCATCGGAGAATACAAAAACAAAAAAGGGAGTCGGCTAATGCGGACTCCCGGAAGGACAGCAAACAGAGTTTGGGGGTTGTCGAGGCTCAGCTCACTGCGTTGGCCATACTGGAAAGCAACGCCAATTGCGGCATGTTGCTCATGTTGAGCATGGCCATCGACTCGGTGGTGCTGGTGTTGACGAAGCCATGTCGGGTCCAGGCGGGCACCAGCAGGACGTCGCCGGTGCTGGCGCGCACCTCGTCATCCTCGCCCATGGTCAGCAGGCCGCTGCCGGCCTGTATGACAAACAGATGCCACCAGCCATGGGCGTGGCCATTCAACACAGCGCCGGGTTTCAACCATTGCATGGACACCGCCACACCCGGTGTCAACTTGCAGCCTTCAAGGCTGCTGTCGTGGGCCAATGCGACGATATCGACTTCGCTGGCCGCAAGACTTTCGCGCATTGCGGCAAGTTTATCGCTCGTCCATACCCGCGCACTCTGGGGCGGCTGATGCAAACTCTGGCGAAACTCGTCATATGAAAAAAAGCACCTTGAACATTATCCATTCGCGCCTTCCAACTTGATGTCGACGTCAATTCACCGAACAGTAGGTGAAGCCATCAACACTGTAAACCCAACACGCCGCGCTTATAACGCAGAAGGCCGCAAGGCTGCGATCATGTCCACTTCCACCGCCGCATTCTTTGGCAACTGATAAACCCCAACTGTGGTTCTTGTATGTTTACCCGCATCCCCCAGCACATGACTGAAGACGTCCGATGCGCCATTGGCCACTTCACTGAGGTCGACAAAGTCCGCGGTGGATTTCACGTACACAGTGACCCGCACCAGCGACTTGATTTTATCCAGCGAACCGATGGCATCCACTATCAACGCCAGCCCGCGCATGGCACTGATGCTGGCGGCTGCCTGGGCATCACTGAGGCTGAGCTCCAGGCCAACCCGTCCGGGGTATTGGATCTTGCCATTCATGCGCGGCACCATGCCGCTGATATACAGCTCATCATGGTGCCGTACCAACGGCGCGTAGTGGCCGCCGGCAGTGTTTTCGCCGTAGATGTCGTAACCCAACTCCTTGGCAAGGGTGAGGAAGCGCTCATCACAAGTTGTTTGTTCAAACATGGGTATTACCTCTCAATCAAATCGTGTTCAGCCCATCGCTCTGGCGGGCGGCGCCAGGCAGGCGACTTCCATGCGCACTTCAACCGCCTCGGCCAGGCGCAACAAGTCACTGGTGAGCTGCTCGTAGTCCTTGTTGAACAGGACGATGTGGCCGATAAATGAAGTGTTGTCCTTGACCAGCGCCGACACCGAGTCGCCGATGCGCCGCTCATACACGGCCGCCACCAACTCGATGCCGAGCATCCGCGCCACGGCGTCGATGTCTGGAAGGTCACGCAACAGGCCACCACCCGGCGCCCTGAGCAGGCGAATGCCGCAGTAACCCCGCGCGACCGGATCCTGTCGCTCGCACTGGCCCTCCACGGCCCACCTTACCCAGCGCTCCCATGGGTCGAAGTCGACAAAGGCAATGCGCGCCAGGTCCCAGATGTGCATGCCGCCAGGGCGCATGTTGGTTTCCACCGCCGAAGTGAGCTGGTCAGGGCGCAGGAAGATTTCGTTGTGGTAGGCACCGTTGTCCAAGGAGACCAGCCCCGACATGTGCCGCCCCGCCGCTGCCAGGCGGGCCTGGGCATCACCTTGCAACGGCGCAGGCACCACCTGCTGGATCTCGGCCCGGAAGGCGCCTTCGGTCGTGGTTTTCTCGGTGATCCAGGTGCTGCCGGCCACATAGTCCCAGCTGTATTCCCGAGCATCGCGAACCAATTCTTCAAGCACGATGCCGCCACTGCGATAAGGCTTGAGTGCCTGCCATGCCTCGTCGCATTCGGACGGGTGATGGATCACCCGGCAGCCGCGACTGGCACCTTCACAGGCGGGCTTGATGAACGCCCTGCCACCCAGTTCGACGACCCGCTGGCGCAGTTCTGCCAGGCTCTCGACACGGGTTGAAAATACTGGCCGGTAATCTTCGGGAGCCTTGCTGGAGGTGGCTTCGAGCTTGCGGAAAATCTGCTTGTCCAGCCCCGCCCGTGCTTCGTTGGGCGTGATACCCGGGAGTCCGTAATGACTGGCCAGGGCCGCGCCGAGCAACACCCCGCGGTCGGAAAACGGCAGCACGCCGATCAGTTTCCAGCGATCGACCGCCAGGCAGCCCACCACCAGTTCCAGGGAATCGGTTACATCCTCGGGCGCCAGTGAAGCGCTGCAGACGTGGTCCGCCACCTGGTCGTCATCAGGGGCAATGCGCTCGACCACCAGGATCAGCCTTGCGTTGTAGAGCGTCTTGCAGAGGTCGCGCAGCTTCTGGATATCGTGAACCCGGTTGCCGTTGTACCCGACCACTACTACGCATGACGTCGTCTTCATGAAACCTCCTGCCTGTGAAGCAAAAAAAGCAACCGCAATGGCTCAGTCGTGCAGCGCCGCGTTGGATGTGCGGTTGAGCCAGTACCACGCCAGAATCCCGCCCGCGCCGATGGCGGCCAGCAACAAGGCGTTGTAGGGCGCCGGCACCACCCGCATGATCAGCACCGTTAGCCCGGCGCCGACGCCCAGAGACACTTCCTTGACGAACATGTTGTTCTGCTTGACCGAGAAGTAATCGAGGTAGCTGAAGGCGCACTCGGCGATGGACAGCAAGGCCACCCAAATCAACGCGCCGATCAGGGTTTCCACATGAAAGGCCGCGGGAGACGAGAGCACCACAAAGCCTGCGACGATGATTCCGATCACCGCGAGTACCTTGAAGCGACCCGTGCGCTCGATGAGTTTCATCACCGGCACCTGGGCGAACACCACGACCGCGCTGTTGAGGATCAGCATCAGGCCGTACCACGCTGGCAACTCACCGGTTTCGAGCAGGATCGCTTGCGGAAGAATCGAGAACACACCAAACAGCTTGATGCCCATGACGATGCCGGCGATCGCCCACGGCAGTTTGTTGCGCCAGCCACTGCCGTCCTGTGTCACCGGACTGGCTGCCGCTGACTGGGTGGTGAAGGTCGCGCCCATGGCGATGGGCACGCACAGCAGGACAAAGCTGGCGGCACCGAGGAAAAACAGGGGCGGGGTCAGCAGTGGCGACAGCAGGATCAGCCCGGCCAGCAGGCTGCCCATGTTCATCGCCACCCGGTTGTAGGCTGCGCCCTCCTTGGTCTGGGCCGCTTCGCTCTTGATCAGGTAACCGGCAATCGCGATGCCATAGGCAAACAGCGCCGCAGCGAACATCACCATGCCCTGGTTGCTGGTGACGGCCAGCAGCACCAACCCCAGGGCGGCGCACAGCAGGGTGACGCTCAGGGAACGACGGCCCAGCACCAGCAACGTCAACGGCAGCAGCAATAATAACGCCCGATAACCCAGGGCAAGGATGCTGTTGGTGGCGGTGTCGAGCCAGACGTTGGCCTTGCCCAGCACGGCAAACAACGACACGGCGGTAATGATCCGGATCGTGAACAGACGGATGTTGATCACCGGTTTGGCGATGGCGGCCGTTGTCTCGATACTCATGCAACACCTCTGGAACCAAATGATTGTGCGAGCAAAAACGCCGACAATCAGGAAAGACTGTAAGGTGATGGTAGAGAGAGCACTTGTCTTGATCAGAGCAAGTTCGTATAGAATCGAACGAACTTTACTGCCGGAGAGACCAGTAAAATGCAGGTTCAACGCGCAGTCATCGCGGCCATCGAATTCCAGCCCGGCGTACCGCTAGTGCAGCAGATCGTCGATCAGCTGTCGGTGGCGATCAACCAGGGCGGCCTGCCCCACGGCTCCCGCCTGCCGCCCATTCGCGAGCTTTCGGACCTGATGAATGTGGGCAAGTCCACGGTGGTCGACGCCCTGGATCGGCTGCGTGCCAAGGGCCTGGTGGTTTCCCGCCAGGGCTCGGGGCATTTCGTACACCGCTCCAGCGCCATGCCCAAACTGGATGCCGGCCCCGACCTGCTGCCTCAGGACACGCTCAGCGTGGTCCGCCGCGCTGTGCTGCAGGACAACGGCGCACTACGTCCCGGCGCAGGTTTTCTGCCTTCCTCATGGCTACCGGCCGATGAGTTGCTCAAAGCCGTGCGCGGGACCCTGCGCGACGCCTCCCTGCGCATGGGTGAATACGGCGTGGCCGCCGGTTATCCGCCGTTGCGCGAAGCCTTGCGGGTCAAGCTGACAGCCATCGGCATCGAGGTGCCGGTGGAGCAGATCGTCACCACCGCCAATACCGTGCAGGCCATCGATATGCTGATGCGCCTGCTGATCAA
Source organism: Pseudomonas sp. TH10 (assembly GCF_016651255.1). GTDB lineage: Bacteria > Pseudomonadota > Gammaproteobacteria > Pseudomonadales > Pseudomonadaceae > Aquipseudomonas. The sequence continues at coordinate 18,714 of NZ_JAEKEG010000059.1, read as the reverse complement.
ACCCGGCGACACCGTGCTGCTCGACGACCCGTGCTACTTCACCATGCACACCAACCTGGCCTTGCACGGTGCCAAGGTCGTCACCGTCCACCGGGGTGTCGAGGGCATGGACCTCGAAGCTTTCGAGCGAACAGTCATTGCCCATCGGCCTGTGCTCTACATGACCAACAACAGTCTGCATAACCCCACCGGACACTCGTTCTCGCCGGCGCAGGTCTATCGCTTGCTGGAGTTGAGTCACCGCTACGGCTTCCACATTGTCGAAGACGATTTGTATTGCGACCTGCAACAACGAGGTACCCCGCGCCTGGCGGCAGGCGGGCTGGACAACGTCAGCTATGTGTCCGGCTTCTCCAAGACCCTGACCGCCAACAGTCGCGTCAGCTACGCGGTGCTTTCGCCGCCACTGGCCGCACGCATGATCGGGCTCAAGATGGCCGCCGGCGGCATGACCTCGGAACTGGCCGAGCAGATCGTCTGCAACATGCTCAGCGACGGCAGCTACGCCAAACACACCCGCCGCACCGTGGACCGGCTCTACGACTCGAGCAACCGGGTGACCCGCTGGCTGGAAGAAGCCGGTTGCTCGGTGTCATCGTTGCCCCATGAGGGGTTGTTCATCTGGACCCGATTACCTGATGGGTACCATGCCGAGACCCTGGCCAGGAAAGGCCTGGAAATCGATTTGGTCCTGGCCCCCGGCACCCTGCTCAGCAAAGCCCCGGACGCCGGCCAGCACCTGCGCTTCAACGTCGCCCACAGCGACAGCAGCCAGGTGCGCGAGCGCTTTTTCCGGTTGCTGGATAAACCACAAGAATAGCCGACCACCACCCTCCCCTACGGGGGTTCGGTTTGCCTACTCGGCATCAAACCTTCGAAACATCCATCTTGTACCCCGCCCCGGGTGCGCCTTCGTGCAACGCGCACTGGATATCCGCGTACAAGGCATTCGCCTCAGCCGTCGTGATCGATCGCGAACAATCTCGAAGCACCACCCGGAGCAGTACATTCTCCTGGCCCGGCAACAGCCCGAGACGCTCGACGGCCTGCACAGGCAAGTCAGCGAATCCCCAACGTCCCTTGACCTGCATTTCCTCAATCCATTCGGCGCAGTCACCGGCCGCGAGTAACATTTTTTCGGTCAACACTTCTTCGCTCAACCCCGGTGTGACCGCCAGCGAAATATCACGAGCAATCGACGGCAAACGCGAAACCGCACGCCATGGATTCAAATCGTGCATCTGCGCCTGCACCCGTACATTCTGATCCCGCAGCAAGCGAATATCCGGAATGCCTTTGCGCAGCATCGTCAGCCGATCCAGCCCCATCCCGAGCGCCAACCCACCATGACGCGATGGATCTATCTGCAACCGTTCCAACAACGATTGTGCAATACGACCGCACTCCAGGACCTCGACGGGAGCGCCGTCATTTATCACATTCACTTCGATTCCACCTTCGGTGTAGTGATGCGGGCTGTCGCTGTAGACCCATGGTTTTTCAGGCACGGCGGCCTGAAGAATATCGCCGACCAGGCGCAGCAAATGCTCGTGCGTCGACAGCTGCGGATCACCGAGGACCCAGATATCCATCTGATGCGGCTCCGCGCAATGCCAGCGGTCACGACTGTCTCGGCGAAAGGTGATACCGGGCGCGGCCAGCAATATCGTCTCCCCGGCTGCCGACTACGAGCCGCACGCTGCAGCGCAGAAGGAATCTGACTGGTGGTTTGCGTACGCAACAGAGAGTGCTCATCGACCCAACGGGTATGTTCGCTGCCCAATGTGATTTCAGCGGGGTCATAGCCGAGCAACCCGTAGTTTTCCTCGGCAGACACCACGCGTGGGCCTGTCTGTAGTTGAGCCTGGGGCCAGCCGCTTGCAGCCAGGCGCTGAAGGATTTCATTGAGCAATAGTCGGACGGCATGCTCGGGAGCGCTTTTTTCGGTGAGATCGACCAGTAACAGAGCCTGGTGGACCGCCGCATCGGTCAGGTATTTTTTTGATGCATTCACGCTAACAGCCCTCTAACGACAGTTGACTTCAGGGCTCTTAAAAACCACCCGACAAGGAAATCTAACGACAGAAGTTGAGCGCTCACAACCATGCGAACACTGCTTTGCAGATTTTCAGAACACTCCTTCAGAGACTTCCTACGTACTCATTAACATGCGCCATGAGCGAAAAACACCATAGCCGGTCAACGTCTGCCACCACCGTGCACCTTTTTTTGAGTTCTCGTAACACGCATCAAATACCGGTACAGGTCATCAAACCGTCGTGCTCCACTGCCAGCGGATCGCTAAGAGTGTTTAACGCAGTACCCACAGGCTCATCCTCAAAAATATCAGCGTCGAGCATGAGGTCTCTGTAGGAGCTGCCGCAGGCTGCGATCTTTTGATCTTCAGCAATGTCTGTTCCTGCCAAAGATCAAAATCAAAGATCGCAGCCTACGGCAGCTCCTACAGGGGTTCGGCGTTGTAAACATTGGTGGCAGCGCATGAACTGTCGCCCATAAAAAACCCCGCACATCTCTCGATGTGCGGGGTTTTTCTTCAAGCCTTTGTGCCTTACGGCGCGTACGTCAGCAGCAACTCCGCCGGCACCTTGAAGTCCAGGGACATCATGACGCTCAACGCGGTGATGGTGAAGATCGAGAACACGAACAGCTTACGTGCCCAGACGGTGTCATCCACCGCTTTGTAGCCGGTCCAGGCCATGTACAACCAGTACATGCCCATGGCCGCTGCTACAGCGAGGTAGCTCATGCCGGCGTAGCCGCTGAAGGTCAGCATCAAGGTCGCCACGAGGAACGCCAGGATGTAGAGCAGAATGTGCTTCTTGGCCACTTGAATCCCGCGCTTCACTGGCAGCACCGGAATCGATGCGGCCAGATAATCGTTGAAGCGGAAGATCGCGATGGCGTAGGAATGCGGCATCTGCCACAGGCTGAACATCACCAGCAACGTCAGCGCGGCCATGTCGAAGCTATTGGTTACAGCCACGTAACCGATCACTGGCGGCATGGCGCCGGACAGACTGCCCACCAGCGTGCCGTGAACCGACTTGCGCTTGAGGTACAGGCTGTAGAAGCCGACGTAGATAACAAAGCCGATTACCGCGAACAGGGCAGCCAACGGGTTGGCCACCTTGTACAACAACGCAACGCCGAGAACACCAAGGATGGTCGCGTAAACCAGGGCCAGTTTCAGGGAGATCAAGCCCTGCACCAGCACGCGGTTTTTAGTGCGTTCCATCTTCAGGTCGATGTCGCGGTCGATGCAGTTGTTGAACACGCAACCGGAGGCGACAACCAGGGACGTGCCGATCATGGCTGCCAGAAACACCGCCAGATCGACATGCCCTTTCGAGGCCAGGAAGAACCCGCCTGCCACAGAAAGCACGTTACCGAAAATGATCCCCGGTTTGGTGATTTGGATAAAGTGCTTGAGCGACATCGGGTCTACCTCACTTCGCCATCATGTACGTGTGGATGCTGAACATGATCCACAGCGACAGGCCAACCAGCAGGACAATAACGATCGCGGCGAAAACAAACGCAATGACGTTGTTACGCTGGGCGGCCGAGCGGTCCAGGTGCAGGAAGTACACCAGGTGGACAACCACCTGGATCACGGCGAAAGCCAGAACGATCATCAGCGTGATCGATTTCGGCAACGACGGGTACATCACCAGTGCAAACGGAATAGCGGTCAGGATCACCGAAAGGATGAAGCCGATCGCGTAGGACTTGACGCTGCCGTGGCTGGCGTCGTGGCTGTCATGGGAGTGTGCGTTAGCCATTACAGGGTCCCCATCAGGTAAACAACGGTGAATACGCAGATCCACACCACGTCCAGGAAGTGCCAGAACAGGCTCAGGCAGCTCAGACGGGTCTTGTTGGTCGTCGTCAGGCCGTGCTTGTTGACCTGGTACATCATGATGCCCATCCAGATCAGACCCGCAGATACGTGCAGACCGTGGGTACCGACCAGGGTGAAGAACGCGGACAGGAAGCCCGAACGGCTAGGACCGAAGCCCTCGGAGATCAGCAGGTGGAACTCGTTGATCTCCATGGCGATAAAGCCTGCGCCCAGCAGGAAGGTCATGAACAACCAGCCCAGAACCTGCTGCTTCTTGCCTTTGTACAACGCCAGCATGGCGAAGCCGTAGGTGATCGAACTGAACAACAGCAGAGCGGTTTCGCCCAGCACGTATGGCAGTTCGAAGATGTCGTGGCCCGCAGGGCCACCGGCGACGTTGTTTACCAGTACCGCGTATACCGCGAAGATCGACGCAAACAGAATGCAGTCGGTCATCAGGTAGAGCCAGAAACCGTATACGGTCATCTCGCCCGAATCGTGGTGATGGTCATCGTGCCCATGTTCACCATGGGCGTGTCCAGCATTGGTCACTAAATTCGACATGGTTTAAGCCTGTTCCAACGAGGTTTCAACACGGGTGGCGTTGGCCGGGATTTTCCCTGCCGCGACCAGACGCTTGTGCTGCTCGGCTTCGATACGTTCGATCGTTTCAACCGGAACCATATAGCCTTGGTCATCACGTGCAGCGTGGATCACGAAGTAGACGACAGTGCCTACCAGGCTCGCGATGGCCAGCCACCAGATGTGCCAGATCATGGCGAAACCGAAGACGGTCAACAGCGCGCCCATCACTACGCCAGTGGCAGTGTTGTTCGGCATGTGGATCGGCTCGTACTTGGCCGGTTGCTGGTACGCAGTACCGTTTTCCTTGGCTTCGGTGAACGGGTCGATGCAGTCAGCTTTTGGCAGCACAGCGAAGTTGTAGAACGGCGGTGGCGACGAGGTCGACCATTCCAGGGTGTGTGCATTCCACGGGTCACCGTGATCGCAAACGTTCTCTGGCTTGTTGCGGTCACGCACACTGACGTACAACTGGATCAGCTGGCAGGCGATGCCGACAGCGATCATCACCGCACCGAACATGGCGACGTACAGGTACGGCACCCACTCAGGGTTGGTGGTGGCGTTCAGGCGACGGGTCATGCCCATGAAGCCCAGTACGTAGAGCGGCATGAACGCGACGAAGAAGCCCGAGATCCAGAACCAGAACGCTGCTTTACCCCAGCCTTCGTGCAGCTTGAAGCCGAACGCTTTCGGGAAGTAGAAGGCGAAACCGGCGATGTAACCGAATACCGCACCGCCGATGATCACGTTGTGGAAGTGCGCGATCACGAACAGGCTGTTGTGCAGAACGAAGTCAGCACCCGGGATGGCCAGCAGTACGCCGGTCATGCCGCCGATGGCGAAGGTCACCATGAAGCCCAGAGTCCACAGCACCTGGCTGGTGAAGCGCAGACGGCCCTGGTAGATGGTGAACAGCCAGTTGAATAGCTTCACACCCGTCGGGATGGAAATCAGCATCGTCGCCAGACCGAAGAAGGCGTTGACGCTTGCACCCGAACCCATGGTGAAGAAGTGGTGCAGCCAAACCATGAAGCCCAGTACCGAGATCGCGCCCGAGGCGTAGATCATCGAGTGGTGGCCGAACAGTTTCTTGCCGGTGAAGGCCGAGATGACTTCCGAGAAAATGCCGAATGCCGGCAGGATCAGGATGTATACCTCAGGGTGGCCCCACGCCCAGAACAGGTTGACGTACATCATTGGATTGCCACCAAGTTCATTGGTGAAAATGTGGAAATCCATGTAACGGTCAAGGGTCAGCAGTGCCAGGGTAGCGGTCAGGATCGGGAACGAAGCCACGATCAGAACGTTGGCCCAGGTGCAGGTCCAGGTGAAGATCGGCATGTCCATCAGTTTCATGCCAGGGGTACGCATTTTCAGCACGGTCGCGAGGAAGTTAACCCCCGTTAGCGTCGTACCTAACCCGGACAGCTGTAGCGCCCAGATGTAGTAGTCCATGCCCACGCCAGGACTGTATTGCAAGCCCGACAGCGGTGGATAGGCAACCCAGCCGGTCTTGGCGAATTCGCCGACGCCCAGGGACAGGTTGATCAGTACGACGCCCGATACCAGCAGCCAGAAGCTCAGGGAGTTCAGGAACGGGAAGGCAACGTCACGTGCGCCGATCTGCAGCGGCACTGCAAGGTTCATCAGGCCGGTGAAGAATGGCATCGCCATGAAGATGATCATGATCACACCGTGAGCGGTGAAGATCTGGTCATAGTGTTCAGGCGGCAGGTAGCCAGGCGAACCCTCGGTGGCCATGGCCAACTGGGTACGCATCATGATGGCGTCAGCAAAGCCGCGCAGCAGCATGACCATGGCGACGATGATGTACATCACGCCGATTTTCTTGTGGTCAACCGAGGTCAACCACTCAGTCCACAAGTAGGTCCACTTCTTGAAGTAGGTGATTGCAGCGAACAGCGCCAGACCACCGAGCGCGATCATGGCGATGGTAATCATCACGATCGGTTCGTGGAATGGGACTGCTTCCCAACTTAATTTACCAAACATCGTTTACTCCTCTGCCCCGGCAGCTGAATGCGAACTCGAGTCAATTTCCGTGGCCGCCACTTCTTTCTCTTTCTTCTCGTGCTTCAGTGGCTTGCCCGGCTTCATACCTTCGTACTTGTCGACGATGATCTGGAACTGGTTCGGCGTGACCGAGGAGTAGAGCTCGACTGGGTTGTTCTGGCTTGGCTTGGCAAGGGCTGCGTATTCAGCTTGATCAAGCTGTTTAGGTGACTTCTTGACTTCACTTACCCAGGCGTCGAAATCTTCCTGAGTCGTTGAGATGGCTTTGAACTTCATGCCGGTGAAACCCGCGCCGCTGTAGTTGGCGGAGATACCGTCCATTTCAGCGTTGCGGTCAGCGATCAGGTGCAGTTTGGTCTGCATGCCCGCCATCGCGTAGATCTGGCCGCCCAGACCCGGGATGAAGAACGAGTTCATCACAGCGTCAGAGGTGATCTTGAAGTTGATTGGCGTGTGCGCCGGGAACACGATCTTGTTGACCGTGGCAATGCCTTGTTCCGGGTAGATGAACAGCCACTTCCAGTCGAGCGCGACCACTTCGATGGTCACTGGCTTGACGTCAGACTCGATCGGACGATAAGGGTCCAGTTCGTGAGTCGAGATGTAAGTGATGTAACCCAGGGCAATGATGATCAGGACCGGGATGGTCCACACAGCCACTTCGATTTTGGTCGAGTGCGACCATTTCGGGGTGTAGACGGCGTTCTTGTTCGACGCGCGGTATTTCCAGGCGAACAGGAAGGTCATGACGATAACCGGCACAACGACCAACAGCATCAGCAGGGTCGCGGTGATGATCAGGTTGCGCTGTTCCAGGCCGACCTGGCCCGTTGGATTGAGCAAGGTCATGTTGCAGCCTCCCAGCAACAACGTGCCGAGCAGCGGCACTAGGCCTAGTAATCTGGGGTACCTGTTTTTACTCATCTCACGACCTCTAAAGCAGCTTGCGCAATGCAGTTGGGTTTTGATCGCCAACACTTCACCCTGCCAAGGGTTGGCATTTTCTTTGGATTGAATAAGGGCCGCCCGTCGCGCGTCAGACGCTCGACAAATCCCGGGACAGCGTTAAGTTCTTATTCGAATTCGTGGTCAAAGGCCTTGTTACAGACCAATTCCATTTGGTGCGGAAAGTTGGAAGGCACCGACACCTGGGTGTCTTGTAAGCCTCTCGACTTGCTCGACACCCGACTTCCTGCGCAGCCCTTTAATAAAGTGCTCCTTAATAAAGGCTGAACAGTGCCGGGAATTCAGTGCGGGCGATTGTAGATAGGTAGCGCCCTATACACCATGTCTTATCCCGAAATAATTTTTATCCATTCGAGCAACAATCCATCACCATTTTTGCAAAAGTTCCGCATGTTATCGAAATCGATTCTCAACAAAAACACCAAAAAATGTAGGTGTATCCGCCTCAGTTCAGACAGCTCCGAAGGCTTTTCAGCCTCGGCCTACCCCGCCGTAGCCCCTATATGACAAGGGCTCCGGCAAATCGCCAGGGCCTGTTAAAACTGCCTGTTCGAGGTTTTTCGGTTGTACGGCGCGCACCTGAAACCAGGGCCAATTTCGTCGCGCAGAACTGCGCCAATCAGCCACTTTGAAACGCCCTGCGACACTTGCGCTGTGACAACATGTCGCACACCTGTCGCACCCTCGACTGTCGCACATCACGCTCTTTTTACTTCAGGGCTGAAACAGGCTTTTTACCCACAAAAAATGCCCCGGCCTGCTCAACGAAGGCCGGGGCGTCTCGGTAATCCTGGGAACAGCAGCGGGTTAGCGCAGCGCCCTGCGGTTACGCACCGTCAGCAACGGCACCAGTACCACGATCAGCACGAAAGCCACCAGCGCCCACTGGGCCAGGGACAGCCCGAGGATCGGTGGATACGGGGTGGAACAGAAGCCGTCGACCTGGAACCCCAGCGGGAAGACCTTCGCCAGCGGCAGCCCGTCGACAATCGGCTGCAGTACGTCGATACCGCAGCTGACCGCCGGGTAGAACTGGGTGTAGACGTGATGCCCGGCCACTGCCACACCGGCCAGCGCGCAGATCACTACCAGGGTTTCAAGGATGGTAATACTGCGCCGGGTGCTCATTGCCGCGCCAATGAAGGCAAACACCGCGACCAGCAGCAATGCGTAACGTTGCAGGATGCACAGCGGGCAAGGCGCCTCGCCCAGGACGATTTGCATGTACAGCGCGCCGCCGATCAGCGCCAGGCAGATGATGCCCAGCAATACCAGGTAGCGCCGCTCACGGCCCAACCGCATCGTTTCCTCGCTCATTGCGTTTCCCTTCTGAATTCGATTGACCGGAAGTCTACACGCTGGCCCCTGGCTTGGAGAGCCCCGGGGCGCATGGAATAGATGTCGGGGAATAAACGACAGGGCGGTTAAGAAGGGATTAACGTGGGCTACTGACACAGATGTGCATGTGCTTGCGACCGAATCGCCAGCAGGCTGGCTCCCACATTGAAATGCGCTCAACTGTGAGAGCCTCGGACCGCTGTTCCGCTCTGGGATGCATTCAGAACTGTGAGAGCCAACCTGCTGGCTCCCACATTGAAATGCGCTCAACTGTGAGAGCCTCGGACCGCTGTCCCGCTCTGGGATGCATTCAGAACTGTGAGAGCCAACCTGCTGGCTCCCACATTGAAATGCGCTCAACTGTGAGAGCCTCGGACTGCTGTCCCGCTCTGGGATGCATTCAGAACTGTGAGAGCCAACCTGCTGGCTCCCACAGCGAAATGCGCTCTGTGGGAGCCTCGGACTGCTGTCCCGCTCTGGGACGCATTCAGAACTGTGGGAGCCAGCCTGCTGGCGATGCTTTTGCTCAGTCGCCGTAAATGTCCGACTTGAAGTACTTCTCGGAAATCTTCAGGTATTCGCCATTGGCGCGAATGCCGTCGATGGCGCTGTTGAGCTCGCTGACCAGTTCGGTGTTGCCCTTGCGCACCGCAATCCCCGCGCCCTCGCCCACGTACTTCGGATCCTTCAACTCAGGCCCGACAAACGCATAACCCTGGCCACGTGGCATCGACAGAAAGTCATTCAGCGGAATGGTGTCGGCAAAGATCGCATCGAGACGCCCCGCCGCCAGGTCCATGTAGATTTCTTCGTTGTTGCTGTAGCGCTTGACGTTGATGCCCTTCGGCTCGAACACCTCGGTGGCGTAACGATCGGTGGTGGTCGCGCGCTGCACGCCGACGTTCTTGCCCTTGAGGCTGGCGTACTGGTCATCGACCGTGGCGCCGTCCTTCATTACCAGACGCGACGAGGTGAAGTAGTACTTGTGGGTGAAATCCACTGATTTCTTGCGGTCTTCGTTGATGGTCATCGACGACAGCGCCATGTCGATTTTCTTCACCTTCAGCGACGGAATCAGACCGTCGAACTCACCTTCGACCCACACGCACTTGACCTTCATCTGCGCACACAGGGCATTGCCGATGTCGTAGTCGAAACCGACGATTTCACCTTGGTCGGTTTTCGAGGCGAAGGGTGGGTAAGCGGCTTCGATGCCAATGCGCAGGGTTTGCTCGGCGGCGAACACGCTGGCGCTTGCCAACAGGCTCAGGGCCAGACCGGTGATGAGGGGGAGTTTCTTCATGTTCGTTCTCTCGCGGGTTGTTGTTGGTTTGGCAAGACAGAAGAAAAAGCTGGAACTGGGGACGGCCTTTTTTGTACTTATAATTCCATACTGGACTTTTTTGTACTGATCGTCAATTGGGGGATTGGCCAGTGGTCGGGAGGAGTACCAAGCTGAATTCAATGGTGAAGCTGATGGCCTCTTGGCGGGCAAGCCTGCTCCCACATGGACGGATGTGGCTCACACATTATGGGAACAACACAAGACCTGTGGGAGCGGGCTTGCCCGCGAAGGCGTATCTGAGGACGACGAGGATCTATCGCTTCCAGCGATCCGCAGCGGCATGATCACTGTCGCGCCCTTCAACCCAACGCGGCCCGTCGCTGGTGTTTTCTTTCTTCCAGAACGGTGCACGGGTTTTCAGGTAGTCCATGACAAACGCGCAGGCGTCGAAAGCGGCCTGGCGATGGGCGCTGGCGGCGCCGACGAAGACGATAGGCTCGCCCGGCTCCAGCGCGCCGATGCGGTGCAGCACTTCCAGCTTCAGCAGCGGCCAGCGCTGCTCCGCTTCGATAGCGATTTTGCCGAGGGCTTTTTCGGTCATGCCCGGATAGTGCTCAAGGAACATCCCCGCCACATCCAGCCCATCATTGAAGTCGCGCACGTAGCCGACAAAACTCACCACCGCGCCGACGCCGACGTTGGCAGCGTGCATCGCGTTGACTTCAGCGCCCGGATCGAACGGCGTGGCCTGCACGCGAATTGCCATGGCTCAGCCTCCGGTCACGGTAGGGAAAAACGCCACTTCGTCGCCATCGACCACCGGTTCATCGAGTTGGCAGAGATCTTCGTTGCGTGCACACATCAGGTTCTGCTCGCTCAACACTTCAGCGCCGTCACGCTTTGCCAACAGTGCCCTCACGTCATCGACAGTGGCGAAATCGCCTTCTACCTTTACCGAATCCACGCCCAGCGCTTCACGGTAACGGGCAAAAAATTTCACGGTCAGGTTCATGGCTGCTCCGCTTGAAAGTGCCCGCTCTTGCCGCCGACCTTCTCCAGCAGGCGCACGCTTTCGATGATCATGCCGCGATCGACGGCTTTGCACATGTCGTAGATGGTCAGCGCGGCAACGCTGGCGGCGGTCAGCGCTTCCATTTCGACGCCAGTCTGCCCGGACAGTTTGCAGCGGGCGACGATGCGCACGGCGTCTGCGCCTTCGGCACTGAGTTCGACTTTGACGCCAGTGAGCATCAGCGGGTGGCACAGCGGAATCAGATCGCTGGTTTTCTTCGCTGCCTGAATGCCGGCAATGCGCGCCACGGCGAACACATCGCCCTTGGGATGGCCGCCGCTGACAATCATCTGCAACGTTTCGGGGAGCATGCGCACCAGCGCTTGAGCCGTCGCTTCACGGAACGTCACGGCTTTTTCAGTGACGTCGACCATGTTGGCGCGACCTTGGGAATCGAGATGAGTCAGCACGGGATTACTCCTGATCAGGAGCGTGGATTGTAAACCTGCGGGTCAGATTTCCGCACGCAAGATTGCAAGGCTGCCGCCAAACACCGTAGGAGCTGACGCAGGCTGCGATCTTTTGATCTTTATTTTCAGAAGCAAGATCAAAAGATCGCAGCCTTCGGCAGCTCCTACCAAGATCAAAAGATCGCAGCCTTCGGCAGCTCCTACGGGGCGGCAGGCGCGAAATATGGGCAAAAAACCGGGCGGCTTTTGGGCCGCCCGGTTTTGTGTGGAGAGTTACAGGTGGGTTTCGGCGTATTCAGCCAGGATCGAGCGAGGCACCCCTTGCAGGGTGATGTGCACACCGTTGGGGAAATCCTTGAAGCGTTCAGTCAGGTAGGTCAGCCCGGAGCTGGTCGCGGACAGGTAAGGGGTGTCGATCTGTGCCAGGTTACCCAGGCACACCACTTTGGAACCGGCGCCGGCACGGGTGATGATGGTTTTCATCTGGTGCGGCGTGAGGTTCTGGCATTCGTCGATCAGAATCAGGCTTTGCTGGAAGCTGCGACCGCGAATGTAGTTGAGCGATTTGAACTGCAGCGGCACTTTGCTGAGGATGTAGTCGACGCTGCCATGGGTGTTTTCGTCATCCATGTGCAAGGCTTCGAGGTTGTCGGTGATGGCGCCCAGCCAAGGCTCCATTTTTTCCGCTTCGGTGCCGGGCAGGAAGCCGATTTCCTGGTCCAGACCCTGCACGCTGCGGGTGGCGATGATGCGGCGATAACGTTTGCTGACCATGGTCTGCTCGATCGCAGCGGCCAGCGCCAGAATGGTTTTACCCGAACCTGCAGCACCCGACAGATTGACCAGGTGAATGTCCGGATCCAGCAGCGCGTACAGCGCCAGGCTTTGATAGATGTCGCGTGGTTTGAGCCCCCACGCCTCTTGGTGCAGCAACGGTTCCTGATGCAGGTCGAGAATCAGCAAGCGGTCTTCTTCAATCTCCTTGATCCAGCCAACGAAGCCCTGTTCATCAATGATGAACTCGTTGATGTGCACCGCCGGCAGGTTGTCGATCAGTTGCACCTGGTGCCAGGTGCGGCCATGGTCCTGACGGGTTTCGACCTTGCTCACGCGGTCCCAGAACGAGCCGGTCATGTTGTGGTAGCCGTTGGGCAGCAGGGACACGTCATCGACCAGTTGGTCGGTGCTGTAGTCCTCGGCCGCGATTCCGCAGGCGCGTGCCTTGAGGCGCATGTTGATGTCTTTGGTCACCAGCACCACAGGTTTTTGCGGGTCGCGGGTGTGCAGGTCGATCAGTTGGTTGATGATTTTGTTGTCGTTCAGGTGCTCGGGCAGAATCAGGTTCGACTCAGCCTGCTTGCTCATCAGAATTGACAGCAAGCCCTTCGGTCCGCCCTTCCCGCGCTGGATCGGCACACCCAGTTCGACGTCTTCCGGGGAAGCATCGCCCAAGGTCTTGTCAATCAGCCGGATGGCCTGACGGCACTCGGCGGCCACGCTGTGATGCCCGCTCTTGAGCTTGTCCAGTTCCTCAAGCACGGTCATCGGGATCGCGACGTGGTGTTCTTCGAAATTAAGCAGGGCGTTTGGATCGTGAATCAATACGTTGGTATCGAGTACATAAAGGATTGGCTGGTTGGAAGAAGGGCTACGTCCGTGATCATCCATACTCGGTCACCTTTGTCAGAGCCAGTAGACGCAATACCATGACAGTGCTGCGCCTCGAAGTAGCCACCGAACTCACCTGCGAGGGATCAAGTGAACTGCACACACAATTGGGTCTTGGGAGACGCCACCTGTGTTGCAGGTTTCGGCGGTCTGTCTTCGTAATACTCCAAAACAGGTGACAGGAAAAAGTACTTTGACGCTTTTTTGAAGTTTATTTTTCAGAGTGACGAAAAGCCCTTGGCGTGCAGGCAATGTGCCGTTAAAGTCGGAAGTCCGCCTGCATCGAAATCTCTCAAGATTTCGCCCCTCGCCCAATGTTTACGGGCTTTTGTCCTGTTCAGCGAAAACCGTCCTGACAGTCGTCCCAACCGATCCCGCTGGCCGCCGTTTGCGTGATCAGCCAGGGCAGCGCGGTTTTCACTGCATCCTGTTTCACATTGAAATTGATCACCCCGTGGCGCCACAGCAGCATCAGCGTCAGCACCCGTTGTGCGGCCTGATTGGCCTTGAGCTTGCCCGCGCCGTCCTGGGCGTCGATGTCCCACAGCGCCACCTGCAGGCCCTGCGCCTTGAAGAAGGCCGCCGCGTCCGCGCGACGCTGGCCGTCCGGCGGGCGAAACAGCGGCACGTAGTTTTCCGGCAGCTTGCTTTTGACCAGGTCGGCGCTGCGCCTCACCGAGTCCTGCCAGTCCTGCCAGTGGCTGTGGGAGCGAAATTCCCAACCCTGCACACCGATGCACTGTTGCGAGTAAGTCGCTTGCAGGCTGGACACTGAACGCTCGGCGAGTCGCGCCTGAATGTCCTTGCCCAGCACGAAGAACGTGCCGCTGATGTTCGCCTTGCGCAGGTACTCGGTCACCCAGGCGGAATTGTCCGGGACAGCATTGGCGGCGCTGTCGAAGGTCAGCAGAAACAACCGGTCGTGCATGCTTTCGCCGTTGCGCTCATAGTCGCCAAAACGATCGACTTCGCTGGTGGTTTGCGGGAACAGCGCAGCCTTGCGCAACAGTTCGTCGAGGTACTGAGCGTGGAACAGGCGACTCGGTTCGGCCCATTTGATGTAGTAGCTGTCATCGCTGACCTGAAACTTGGCGGCCTGTTCGCGCAGCGTCGCCATGTCCTCTACCAGAAAGCAGAACGAGGCGTCCTGATCGCAGCTTTGCTGGGCGAAGTTGTAGTTGGTCAGCAGGCGCTGCCACAGGCGCTCGCGCAGCTGATGGACGGCGTCCGAATTGATCGTGCGCAGGCCCAGGCGTTGGGTCAGGCTGGCATCGTCCATGGACTCACTGGCCAGCAGCACCCGCGCGAACATGAGGATCTCGGCGCGCGACGCGACGTCGAACAGGGTCGGGTTGCCGAGCTGTTCGGGCCAGGTGCTACGCTCGAGCGTCGCCACCTCGCCGGGTGCCGCTGTGGCGCCGAGGCTTAAGAGGCAGGCGAGGGCCAGAAATACGATACGCAATGGGATGTCTCCATAACAAAACCCGCGCGGCACTATATATCGGGAAGATCAAAAGATCGCAGCCTTCGGCAGCTCCTACAGGAGCACACCCAATCCCCCGGTGAACCCGATCCATAGGAGCTGCCAAGTGAAACGAGGCTGCGATCTTGCCCCGGATGCCGCACCCCAGTGCCGGTGAACCCGGCCCGTAGGAGCTGCCAAGTGAAACGAGGCTGCGATCTTTTTCCATGACACCACCGATCACCTATCACACCCATAGCTGGAGTCAACGCAGACAACCCCCTAGAATCGCCCCCACGATTAAAGGAGAAGACTTCATGCTGATGGTGATTTCCCCGCCAAGACCCTCGATTACGAAACACCGCCGGCGACCCAGCGCTTCACTCAGCCGCAATACCTCGACCATTCCCAGGAACTGATCCAGCAACTGCGCGACCTGACGCCGGCGCAGATCAGCGAACTGATGCACGTGTCCGACAAGATCGGCGGGCTCAACGCCGCGCGTTTCGGCAGCTGGACGCCCGCGTTTACGCCAGAGAACGCCAAGCAGGCGCTGCTCGCGTTCAAGGGTGACGTCTACACCGGTCTCGACGCGCAGTCCTTCAGCGAAGCCAACTTCGACTATGCGCAAAAACACCTGCGCATGCTCTCCGGCCTCTATGGCTTGCTGCGCCCGCTGGACCTGATGCAACCGTATCGCCTGGAAATGGGCACCAAACTGGCCAATGCCCGTGGCAAAGATCTCTACGCCTTCTGGGGCACGCGCATCAGCGAATGGCTGAACGAGGCACTGGCCGATCAGGGTGACGACGTGCTGCTCAACCTGGCGTCCAACGAATACTTTTCGGCGGTCAAACGCACAGCCTTGAACGCACGGATCATCAACACCGAATTCAAGGATCAGAAGAACGGCCAGTACAAGATCATCAGCTTCTACGCGAAAAAAGCCCGTGGCCTGATGAGCCGCTTCGTCATCCAGGAAAAAATCAACGATCCAGCCCAGCTCAAGCACTTCGATGTGCAGGGTTATCGCTACAGCGCCGAGCAATCGAAACCCGATAATCTGGTGTTTTTGCGCGACCACGCTCCCGAGTGATGCACCGGCTCGGCGCACGATCTCCGTGCGCCGACGTTTGATCGTCTGACAATCCCCTTCGAATCGACGACATTCTGGCGTCAAAAATACAGCGCACCCTCCCCTAACTTTTGTTTCACTCGACACTGATCATTTTTTTCAGTAGTGGCACCTAATTTTTTTCACAGTAGTGGCACAAAACTATCTACTGCGATTAATCGCCTATTTATAAAGGGCGAAAGCAAAAGTGCTATCAAATTGAGACCAGTGCCATCTTTGACAATATTTCAAGAAATTTCAGATTTCGCGATGAGTGGACAGGAACTATGTCCAAATGCATAGCTCATACCACCGGTAACGATTCTCGCCGAGTTTGTACGAGATAACTTACGCAGATAAGGGATTCATGCAGCGAAGTTGTCACATAAACTAGCGCTAACTAATCGCTCATTTGGGCAACACTGAAAGGACTGGAGATAAGCCACACTGCTATCCCCTGCAAGGCCAAGGCCGCGCCCCTATAAACGTGCTCGCCTGAGCACCAAACCGCTTGATCCACGGGCTTTTCGCCTGACATCGAGCGCGCAAGACGATTGCACCAGAGTCTTCCACAAGGAAGATCCGCTGCATAACAGGGCACGTCATAACTATAAGGCCTGGTTGCGCACATCTTGAGTGCACTTATTTAGACACTCGGAACTTCGTATGCCTGCACACGGCATTGTGGCGCCTGTAAGCCGCACTTTCGAGTGCACTAGTGAACGCTGAACACCATTAACTCCGGCCTTCTAAGGCCTGATAAAACACTGAGGTAATTGCGATGCGCATCAGCATATTTGGTTTGGGTTACGTTGGCGCAGTGTGTGCCGGTTGCCTGTCTGCACGGGGCCATGACGTGGTTGGCGTTGACGTTGCCAAAGACAAGATCGACATGATCAACGCTGGCAAATCCCCCATTGTTGAACCGGGCCTGGGCGAACTTCTGCAACAGGGTATCCAGACCGGTCGTCTGCGTGGCACGACCAACTTCGCCGAAGCGATTCGTGACACTGACCTGTCGATGATCTGCGTGGGTACGCCGAGCAAGAAGAACGGCGACCTGGAACTGAACTACATCGAAGCGGTATGCCGCGAGATCGGTTTTGTCCTGCGTGAAAAAACCACCCGTCACACCATCGTTGTGCGCAGCACCGTACTGCCGGGCACTGTTGCCAACGTGGTCATCCCGATTCTCGAAGACTGCTCTGGCAAGAAAGCCGGCGTTGATTTCGGCGTCGCGGTCAACCCTGAGTTCCTGCGTGAATCCACCGCCATCGCCGACTACGACCTGCCACCGATGACCGTCATCGGCGAGTTCGACAAGGCGTCGGGCGACGTTCTGCAATCGCTGTACGAAGAACTCGACGCGCCGATCATCCGCAAGGACATCGCCGTCGCCGAGATGATCAAGTACACCTGCAACGTCTGGCACGCAACCAAAGTGACCTTCGCCAACGAGATCGGCAACATCGCTAAAGCGGTCGGCGTCGATGGCCGTGAAGTGATGGAAGTGGTTTGCCAGGACAAGACCCTCAATCTGTCCCAGTACTACATGCGCCCAGGCTTCGCCTTCGGTGGTTCGTGCCTGCCAAAAGACGTGCGTGCTCTGACCTATCGCGCCGGTTCCCTGGACGTCGAAGCGCCGCTGCTCAACTCGCTGATGCGCAGCAACGAATCGCAAGTGCAGAACGCTTTCGACATCGTTGAAAGCCACGACAAACGCAAAGTCGCCCTGCTCGGCTTGAGCTTCAAGGCCGGCACCGACGACCTGCGCGAAAGCCCGCTGGTGGAACTGGCCGAGATGCTGATCGGCAAGGGTTACGACCTGAGCATCTACGACAGCAACGTCGAGTACGCCCGTGTTCACGGCGCGAACAAAGACTACATCGAGTCGAAAATCCCGCACGTATCGTCCCTGCTCAACGCGGACTTCGATTCGGTAATCGACAACTCCGACGTGATCATCCTCGGCAACCGCGACGAGAAATTCCGCGCGCTGGCCCAGCAAGCACCGCACGGCAAACAGGTCATCGACCTGGTCGGCTTCATGGCCAAGGCCACCGACGCCGGTACGCGCACCGAAGGTATCTGCTGGTAACCGCAAGGCATCTCTTCGGCGCCGCGCAACAACTGTGCGAACCCGCGGTAGGAGCTGACGAGTGAAACGAGGCTGCGATCTTTTCAGGGTCACTTGAGTTCTGAGCGAACCCTGAAAGATCAAGATCAAAGATCGCAGCCTTCGCCAGCGCCTACACAGGTTCACCCGGGTTTCGAGTGAACCCGAAAAGATCGGTGTCACCCGTAACCTTGCAAGTTTTTTGTAAGCCTGCTCTTAACCCCATCGGGCCACCCCACAGGCTCGCCCGAGATAGAGACGGATGCAGATTATGCACAGGCTAAAGCACGGCCTACTTCAGGCCGCCGGTTGGCTGTTCTACCTCAGTTTGTTGATGGGCCTGGCCTTGATGCTGCCCACGTCCACGTTCGACTCCGAGTCGAAGGACTTCATTTTCCTGATTGGCGCCGTGGGTATCTGGCGCTACTCGATGGGTGCCACGCACTTCCTGCGCGGCATGCTGTTTCTGTACGTGGTCTACCCGCACCTGCGCCGCAAAGTGCGCAAGCTGGGCAAGGCGGCGGACCCGTCCCACGTCTTCCTGATGGTCACCAGTTTCCGAATCGACGCGCTGACCACCGCCCAGGTCTACAGCTCGGTGATTCGCGAGGCCATCGACTGCGGCCTGCCGACCACCGTGGTCTGCTCCATCGTGGAAATGTCCGATGAGCTGCTGGTCAAAAGCCTCTGGTTGCGGATGAACCCGCCCGAGCGGGTCAAGCTCGACTTCGTGCGCATTCCCGGTACCGGCAAACGTGATGGCCTGGCCTATGGTTTCCGCGCGATCTCCCGTCACCTGCCG
>NZ_JAEKEG010000058.1 GCF_016651255.1 Pseudomonas sp. TH10 | reverse complement strand
TTTTGTCCGCAAGAAACTTCAGGCCCTCGTGTTTCTATGCAATCGCTCGGTGCATGGCTATCATGCGGGCCTCATTGTGAGGCGAGACTTGCATGCTGACGTTGTTGAAGCTTCTTAAGGATGGCCGGTTCCATTCTGGCCAGGCCCTGGGCATCGCCCTGGGTGTCAGTCGTAGTGCGGTTTGGAAACAGCTCCAGCTCCTGGAAGCTGAGTTGGGCTTATCCATCCACAAAGTGCGCGGCCGCGGTTATCAACTGGCTGCGCCATTGACGCTGCTCGATCCTGTCAGCATCCGCGAGGCGGCTCCTTCCTGCGAATGGCCCACCCTGGTCTTCGACTCCATAGACTCGACAAATGCCGAGGCCTTGCGCGCGATCGAGCGTGGCCAGGCCGCACCATTTCTGGTGGTTGCCGAACGGCAGACGGCCGGGCGAGGGCGGCGCGGACGCAAGTGGGTCAGCCCTTTTGCCGAAAACGTCTATTACAGCCTGGTGTTGCGCATCGACGGTGGAATGCGGCAGCTGGAAGGTCTCAGTCTGGTTGTAGGCCTGGCAGTGATGCAGGCCCTGCGCGAGCTCGGAGTGTCGACTGCTGGTCTTAAATGGCCAAACGACGTATTGGTCGGGCAGAAAAAAATCGCCGGCATACTTCTGGAGCTGGTGGGCGATCCCGCTGACGTATGCCACGTAGTGCTAGGCGTTGGAATCAATGTAAACATGCAGATGACTGATGAGGTTGATCAGCAATGGACGTCGATGCGTCTCGAGACTGGCAAGGTGTTCGATCGCAATCATCTGGTCGCAGCCCTGGGTGTGAAGCTGCAGGGTTATTTGCACCGTCATCAGACCGATGGGTTTGCTGCCATCCAGTCGGAGTGGGAGCAGAATCATCTGTGGCAGGGGCGCGCCGTATCGCTGATTGCCGGGGTCAACCAGATAGATGGCGAAGTGCTGGGTATCGATAAGCAAGGTGCTTTGCGCTTGAAGGTGGGTGGTGTGGAAAAAGTCTTTAGCGGTGGTGAGCTCAGCCTGAGGTTGCGTGATGATTCTTGAGCTCGACTGCGGAAACAGTTTTATCAAATGGCGCGTGCTGGGTGCGGGCGGCGGTATGACGGTGGGAGAGGGGGTCGTTGACTCGGATCTGGCGTTGCTCGAGAGCCTGAATGCCATCGTGAGCCTGTCATTGACCTATTGCCGGCTGGTAAGCGTCAGGACCACCGAAGAAACCGGTGCATTGACCGCCTTGCTCAAGAGCGCTTATGGCGTGTCAGTTGCCTGCGCTGCGCCCTCTCGCGAAATGTCCGGTGTTCGTAACGGCTATGAAGAATACGAGCGCTTGGGGCTCGATCGCTGGCTGGCGATGCTGGGTGGATTCCATCTGGCGTCGGGCTCGTGTCTTGTGCTCGACTTCGGTACAGCTGTTACCGCTGACTTCATAGGCAGCGACGGCGCGCATCTCGGTGGCTTCATCTGTCCGGGGATGCCCTTGATGCGCCATCAGCTGCGCACCCACACGCGCAAGATACGGTATGGCGACATCGCAGCCGAGCGCGCGCTGGAAAGCCTTGCTCCTGGTCGCACCACCGTCGAAGCGGTAGAGCGCGGATGCTCGTTGATGCTCAGGGGATTCGTGCTTACGCAATTGGAGATGGCGCGCAGTTACTGGGGTGAAGACTTTGTGGTTTTTCTCACGGGTGGCGACGCAAGTCTTGTCTCGGGCGTCGTCCCTGAAGCCCGCGTGGTTCCAGATCTGGTGTTCGTGGGTCTGGCGATGGCGTGCCCTTTGAGTTGAGGTATTTATGCGTTGGTTGTTCCTGCTACTGCTAGTGCTCAATGTTTTCTATTACATCTGGCATCAACAAGAAGCGCCCTTGCGGGCCAAGGATGTCACGCCTTTGAGCCTGTATCGTGGTTCGCAGCAGGATATTCGCCTGCTGAGCGAATCCACTGATGCCGCGCGGGACAAGGCCAAGGCTGTTCAGCCAGATAGCGGGTGCCTGTATGTAGGGGGTTATTCGCGGCAGGACGTAGCTCAGGCTGTCGAGCGAAGGTTGACTGGCATGGAGATCAAGTTTCAAGCTTTGCCGCGCGACCTCCCGGATGCGCCTGGTTACTGGGTGCGGATCGCACCTGAAAGCCGACGCTGGCTGGGGGATGTGCAATTGCAGAACCTTTCCAAGGAATTCAATGAGTTAAAACATAAAATAATGCTGTGCGAGGGGGTTGCACCTGTCGAATAGTTTGCATAGAATGGCGCCCGCTCCACAGCGAAGACCTGAAGAGGTTCTAGCAGTAGGGTGTTGTCAATGCAGCTAACCTCAGGTTTTTAAATGAGAAAATGCTTGACAGAAGGCTGGCATGATATAGAATGCCGGCCTGATTAGGAGGGGTTCCCGAGCGGCCAAAGGGATCAGACTGTAAATCTGACGTCTACGACTTCGAAGGTTCGAATCCTTCTCCCTCCACCAGATTTAAGCGTGAGCTGCAGGCTCCGCGGGTATAGTTTAGTGGTAGAACCTCAGCCTTCCAAGCTGATGATGCGGGTTCGATTCCCGCTACCCGCTCCAAGTTTGCAGGTTGTGCAAAGTGTTTTGCTCTTGTAGCTCAGTTGGTAGAGCACACCCTTGGTAAGGGTGAGGTCAGCGGTTCAAATCCGCTCAAGAGCTCCATATAACAAGGCAGATATGAAAATATCTGCCTTTGTTTTAATGGCTTGTATCGTTTGCTTAATTCTTCTGTTAAGGGTGATATCGATGGCTAAGGAAAAATTTGATCGTTCCCTGCCGCACGTCAACGTTGGGACCATTGGTCACGTTGACCACGGTAAAACCACTTTGACTGCTGCTCTGACTCGCGTTTGCTCCGAAGTTTTCGGTTCGGCAATCGTTGACTTCGACAAGATCGACAGCGCCCCGGAAGAAAAAGCTCGTGGTATTACCATCAACACCGCTCACGTTGAGTACGATTCGGCCGTGCGTCACTACGCACACGTTGACTGCCCTGGTCACGCCGACTACGTAAAAAACATGATTACCGGTGCTGCACAGATGGATGGTGCGATTCTGGTTTGCTCGGCCGCTGATGGTCCGATGCCGCAAACCCGTGAGCACATTCTCCTGTCGCGCCAGGTAGGCGTTCCGTACATCGTTGTCTTCCTGAACAAGGCTGACATGGTAGATGATGCGGAGCTGCTTGAGTTGGTTGAGATGGAAGTGCGAGACCTGTTGAGCACTTACGATTTCCCAGGTGATGACACTCCAATCATCATTGGTTCGGCGTTAATGGCGTTGAATGGTCAAGACGACAACGAGATGGGCACCACTGCCGTCAAGAAGCTGGTCGAGACTCTGGATAGCTACATTCCGCAGCCTGAGCGTGCTATTGATAAGCCGTTCCTGATGCCGATCGAGGATGTGTTCTCGATCTCCGGTCGCGGTACTGTTGTGACTGGTCGTGTTGAGCGTGGCATTGTTCGCATACAGGAAGAGGTTGAGATCGTTGGTCTGCGTGACACGGTCAAGACCACGTGCACTGGTGTAGAGATGTTTCGCAAGCTGCTCGACGAAGGTCGTGCAGGTGAGAACTGCGGCGTATTGCTGCGTGGTACCAAGCGTGATGATGTTGAGCGTGGCCAGGTATTGGTCAAGCCGGGTTCGGTCAAGCCGCACACCAAGTTCACAGCAGAAGTTTACGTTCTGAGCAAGGAAGAAGGCGGTCGTCACACTCCGTTCTTCAAAGGTTATCGTCCACAGTTCTACTTCCGTACTACTGATGTGACTGGTAACTGCGAGCTGCCAGAAGGCGTTGAAATGGTAATGCCAGGTGACAACATTCAGATGACTGTTACCCTGATCAAAACCATCGCGATGGAAGATGGTCTGCGTTTCGCTATCCGTGAAGGCGGTCGTACCGTCGGCGCTGGTGTCGTAGCCAAAATCATCGAGTAAGTGGTTGCAATGTATTTTTCGGGCCGGCATAATGGTCGGCCTGATTTTGTTTTAGGTCAGTAGCTCAATTGGCAGAGCGACGGTCTCCAAAACCGTAGGTTGGGGGTTCGATTCCCTCCTGACCTGCCAGATTCACTTGGTGTGTCTGGCTTTCTTTTCACAGGATCTTCATAGATGACTCCTAAGGCTGAAGCTCAAGGCTCTCGCTTCGATCTGCTCAAGTGGCTTGTAGTTGTCGCTTTGGTGGTTGTTGGCGTTGTTGGCAATCAGTATTATTCTGCTTCGCCGATCCTGTACCGTGTACTCGCTTTGCTTGTCATCGCTGCTGTAGCTGCCTTTGTAGGCCTGCAGACTGCGAAGGGCAAGTCTTTCTTTGTACTGGTTAAGGAAGCTCGCACCGAGATTCGTAAAGTCGTGTGGCCAACTCGTCAAGAAACCACGCAGACCACCCTTATTGTGGTGGCTGTTGTCCTGGTTATGGCGTTGCTGTTGTGGGGGCTTGATTCCCTGCTCGGTTGGCTTGTTTCCTTGATTGTCGGCTAAGGGTGTCCCGTGGCTAAGCGTTGGTATGTTGTGCATGCTTACTCGGGTTACGAGAAGCATGTGATGCGCTCGCTGGTCGAGCGCGTAAAGCTGGCTGGCATGGAAGATGGCTTTGGCGAAATTCTGGTTCCCACTGAAGAAGTGGTTGAAATGCGTAATGGCCAGAAGCGCAAAAGCGAACGTAAGTTCTTTCCAGGCTATGTGCTGGTTCAGATGGATATGAATGAGGGTACTTGGCACTTGGTCAAGGACACTCCTCGGGTGATGGGTTTTATCGGCGGTACTGCTGATAAGCCTGCGCCAATCACCGATAAAGAGGCAGAAGCGATTCTGCGTCGTGTTGCTGATGGTAGTGACAAGCCGAAGCCGAAGACTCTCTTCGAGCCAGGTGAAACGGTGCGAGTCAATGACGGTCCATTCGCTGATTTCAATGGCGTTGTTGAAGAAGTTAACTACGAAAAGAGCCGGATCCAAGTGGCAGTGCTCATTTTCGGTCGCTCTACTCCGGTAGAGTTGGAGTTCAGTCAGGTCGAAAAGGTCTAGCTGAAAAAGCATCCCAACCCCGCAGCCATAGGCTGTGGGGTTTTGTCGTCACTGGGATAAACGCGCAAGTAACCGGGGAGCCTTTCGAGGCGTTTGAACCCGTAATTGGAGTGCCTCATGGCCAAGAAGATTACCGCTTACATCAAGCTGCAAGTGAAGGCCGCTCAGGCTAACCCAAGCCCACCTGTTGGTCCTGCACTGGGTCAGCACGGCGTGAACATCATGGAATTCTGCAAGGCTTTCAACGCCCGTACTCAGGGTCTGGAAGCTGGTCTGCCGACTCCAGTGATCATCACTGTCTACAGCGACCGTAGCTTTACTTTCGAAACAAAATCCACCCCTGCTTCGGTTCTGCTGAAGAAAGCGGCTGGTCTGACCAGCGGTTCCGCTCGTCCGAACACCGTTAAGGTTGGCACTGTTACCCGTGCTCAGCTGGAAGAAATCGCGAAAACCAAAAACGCGGATCTGACTGCAGCTGATATGGATGCAGCCGTGCGTACTATCGCCGGTTCTGCTCGTAGCATGGGCCTTAACGTGGAGGGTGTGTAATGGCTAAGCTGACCAAGCGTCAAAAGGCTATCGCCGGCAAAATCGAAGCAGGCAAGGCCTACAACTTTGTAGATGCCGCCGCTCTGCTGGCTGAGCTGTCGACTGTCAAGTTCAGCGAGTCGTTCGACATTGCTGTAAACTTGGGTGTTGACCCGCGTAAATCTGACCAGGTTGTTCGTAGCGCTACTGTGCTGCCACACGGCACTGGCAAGACCGTTCGCGTTGCTGTGTTCACCCAGGGTCCTGCTGCTGAGGCCGCTCTGGCTGCCGGCGCTGACCGTGTAGGTATGGATGACCTGGCTGCCGAAATGAAAGGCGGCGACCTGAACTATGACGTAGTGATCGCATCCCCGGATGCAATGCGCGTTGTAGGTCAATTGGGTCAGATCCTCGGTCCACGTGGTCTGATGCCTAACCCTAAGGTTGGTACTGTAACTCCAGACGTAGCTACTGCGGTTAAGAACGCTAAAGCTGGTCAGGTTCGTTATCGCACCGACAAAAACGGCATTATTCACACCTCCGTTGGCAAGATGGGCTTCGACGCCGTCAAGCTGAAGGAAAACGTTGAAGCCCTGATCGCTGATCTGAAGCGTATCAAGCCAGCTTCCTCGAAAGGTATCTACGTCAAGCGCGTTACCCTGAGCACCACTATGGGCCCAGGTCTGGTTATCGACCAGAGCTCGCTGGACGCGTAAGACAAAAATTGGCGCGAATATTCGCGCTAATTGAAAGATTGGGGTCCCTGCCTGGCGGGGGCTATCCAAGACCGTAGGCGACGCAAGTCTTAAACCTCAAGCCTACGCAGATGGTGCTCCCGGTTCCTTACCGAATCAGACACCAAAACGACATCCGGCCTCGGTTGGATGAAACGGTAACAAGCAGGAGTTAAACCCGTGGCAATTAATCTCGAAGACAAGAAGGCCATCGTCGCTGAAGTCAACGAGGCTGCCAAAGTCGCTCTGTCCGCTGTCGTGGTTGATGCACGTGGCGTAACAGTAGGCGCAATGACCGGACTCCGTAAAGAGGCTCGTGAAGCTGGCGTTTACGTACGTGTTGTACGTAACACCCTGCTCAAGCGCGCTGTTGCTGACACTGAATACAGTGTTCTCAACGACGTGTTCACCGGCCCGACCTTGATCGCATTCTCCAACGAACACCCGGGCGCTGCTGCTCGCCTGTTCAAAGAGTTCGCTAAAGGTCAGGAAAAGTTCGAGATCAAGGCAGCTGCGTTCGAGGGCAAGTTCCTCGCAGCTAATCAGATCGACGTTCTGGCAAGCCTGCCGACCCGTGACGAAGCAATTTCCCAGCTGATGAGCGTGATTCAAGGCGCTACCAGCAAATTGGCTCGTACTCTGGCGGCTCTTCGCGACCAGAAAGAAGCTGCTGCAGCCTGAGGCTGAGCGTTTCCTCTCTCGCGTATTTTTGTTTATTTCGATGGCCTGCAGGCTATCCCCCAATTCAGGAAATAAGTCATGTCTCTGACTAACGAACAAATCATCGACGCAATCGGCGAAAAATCGGTTCTGGAAATCGTTGAGCTGATCAAGGCAATGGAAGAGAAGTTCGGCGTATCCGCTGCCGCTGCTTCTGCTGGTCCAGCTGCTGCTGCCGCTGTTGTTGAAGAGCAAACCGAGTTCAACGTTGTTCTGCTGGAAGCTGGCGAGAAGAAGGTTAACGTGATCAAGGCAGTTCGTGAACTGACCGGTCTGGGCCTGAAAGAAGCCAAAGAGAAAGTAGACACCGCTCCTCAGGTTGTAGCTGAAGGCGTTTCGAAAGAAGCTGCTGAAGACGCCAAGAAGAAGCTGGAAGAAGCAGGCGCTAAAGTCGAGCTGAAGTAAGCATCGACTTTGCTCCTCCAGCCCGAGCGTCAAGCGACAGGCTGATGGCTGGTGGCTCTTGCCACCGGCCTTTTTCCGTTATTGGCAGCCGACTGGGTCGGTGCTGATAAAGGCGCTGTAACCACCCGATGCGGTGGCGCAAACCATGGGGTTTGCACGATTTTCTGGCTGCTCCCGTCGGGAGGGGCCAAACAAGCAGGTGACCAAGCTGGGGAACGCTGATGGCTTACTCATATACTGAGAAAAAACGTATCCGCAAGGACTTTAGCAAGTTGCCGGACGTCATGGATGTGCCTTACCTCCTGGCCATCCAGCTGGATTCGTATCGTGAATTCTTGCAAGCGGGAGCGACTAAAGATCAGTTCCGCGACGTGGGCCTGCATGCGGCCTTCAAATCCGTTTTCCCGATCATCAGCTACTCCGGCAATGCTGCGCTGGAGTACGTCGGTTATCGCCTGGGCGAACCGGCATTTGATGTCAAAGAATGCGTATTGCGCGGTGTAACTTTCGCCGTACCTTTGCGGGTAAAAGTGCGCCTGATCATTTTCGACAAAGAATCGTCGAACAAAGCGATCAAGGACATCAAAGAGCAAGAAGTCTACATGGGTGAAATTCCCCTGATGACTGAGAACGGTACCTTCGTAATCAACGGTACCGAGCGTGTAATCGTTTCCCAGCTGCACCGTTCCCCGGGCGTGTTCTTTGACCACGACCGCGGCAAGACGCATAGCTCCGGCAAACTGCTGTACTCCGCGCGCATCATTCCTTACCGCGGTTCGTGGTTGGACTTCGAGTTCGACCCGAAAGACTGCGTGTTCGTGCGTATCGACCGTCGTCGCAAGCTGCCGGCATCGGTACTGCTGCGTGCGCTCGGCTATACCACTGAAGAAGTGCTCGACGCTTTCTACACCACCAACGTTTTCCATCTGAGCGGCGAAACCCTCAGCCTGGAACTGATTGCTTCGCGTCTGCGTGGTGAAATTGCGGTTCTGGATATTCAGGACGAGAAGGGCAAGGTTATCGTTGAAGCGGGCCGCCGTATTACTGCGCGCCACATCAACCAGATCGAAAAAGCCGGCATCAAGACCCTGGAAGTGCCTCTGGACTACGTCCTC
Organism: Pseudomonas sp. TH10; assembly: GCF_016651255.1. Classification (GTDB taxonomy): domain Bacteria; phylum Pseudomonadota; class Gammaproteobacteria; order Pseudomonadales; family Pseudomonadaceae; genus Aquipseudomonas. The sequence goes on along the minus strand of NZ_JAEKEG010000058.1, from coordinate 40,845 downwards.
GGTCGCACTACCGCCAAGGTCATCGTGCACCCGGCTACTGGCGAAATCCTGGCAGAGTGCAACACCGAGCTGAACACCGAAGTCCTGGCGAAAATTGCCAAGTCCGGCGTTGTTCGCATCGAAACTCTGTACACCAACGACATCGACTGCGGTCCGTTCGTCTCCGACACATTGAAGATCGACTCCACCAGCAACCAATTGGAAGCGCTGGTCGAGATCTATCGCATGATGCGTCCAGGCGAGCCGCCAACCAAAGACGCTGCCGAAACTCTTTTCAACAACCTGTTCTTCAGCCCTGAGCGCTATGACCTGTCTGCGGTCGGCCGGATGAAGTTCAACCGTCGTATCGGTCGCACCGAGATCGAAGGTTCGGGCGTGTTGTGCAAGGAAGACATCGTCGCGGTACTGAAGACTCTGGTCGACATCCGTAACGGTAAAGGCATCGTCGATGACATCGACCACCTGGGTAACCGTCGTGTTCGCTGCGTAGGCGAAATGGCCGAGAACCAGTTCCGCGTTGGTCTGGTACGTGTTGAGCGTGCGGTCAAAGAGCGTCTGTCGATGGCTGAAAGCGAAGGCCTGATGCCGCAAGACCTGATCAACGCCAAGCCAGTGGCTGCGGCGGTGAAAGAGTTCTTCGGTTCCAGCCAGCTCTCGCAGTTCATGGACCAGAACAACCCGCTGTCCGAGATTACCCACAAGCGTCGTGTCTCTGCACTCGGCCCTGGCGGTCTGACTCGTGAGCGCGCAGGCTTTGAAGTCCGTGACGTACACCCGACTCACTACGGCCGTGTATGCCCGATTGAAACGCCGGAAGGTCCGAACATCGGTCTGATCAACTCCCTGGCTGCGTACGCTCGCACCAACCAGTACGGCTTCCTCGAAAGCCCGTACCGTGTGGTGAAAGAGGGTGTGGTCACCGACGAGATCGTGTTCCTGTCTGCCATTGAAGAAGCCGACCACGTGATCGCGCAGGCTTCGGCGACCATGAACGACCAGAAAGTCCTGATCGACGAACTGGTAGCCGTACGTCACCTGAACGAATTCACCGTCAAGGCGCCTGAAGAAGTCACCTTGATGGACGTTTCGCCGAAGCAGGTAGTTTCGGTTGCAGCGTCGCTGATCCCGTTCCTCGAGCACGACGACGCCAACCGTGCGTTGATGGGTTCGAACATGCAGCGTCAAGCTGTACCAACCCTGCGCGCTGACAAGCCGCTGGTAGGTACCGGCATGGAGCGTAACGTAGCCCGTGACTCCGGCGTTTGCGTCGTGGCTCGCCGTGGCGGCGTGATCGATTCTGTTGACGCCAGCCGTATCGTGGTTCGTGTTGCTGATGACGAAGTTGAAACCGGCGAAGCTGGTGTCGACATCTACAACCTGACCAAATACACTCGCTCGAACCAGAACACCTGCATCAACCAGCGTCCGCTGGTGCGTAAGGGTGATCGCGTTCAGCGTAGCGACATCATGGCCGACGGCCCGTCCACCGACATGGGTGAGCTGGCGCTGGGTCAGAACATGCGCATCGCGTTCATGGCATGGAACGGCTTCAACTTCGAAGACTCCATCTGCCTGTCCGAGCGTGTTGTTCAGGAAGACCGTTTCACCACGATCCACATTCAGGAACTGACCTGTGTGGCTCGTGACACCAAGCTTGGCCCAGAGGAAATCACTGCGGACATCCCTAACGTGGGTGAAGCTGCACTGAATAAGCTGGACGAAGCCGGTATCGTTTACGTAGGTGCTGAAGTAGGCGCAGGCGACATCCTGGTGGGTAAGGTCACTCCGAAAGGCGAGACCCAACTGACTCCGGAAGAAAAACTGCTGCGTGCAATCTTCGGTGAAAAAGCCAGCGACGTTAAAGACACTTCCCTGCGTGTACCTACCGGTACCAAAGGTACTGTCATCGACGTACAGGTCTTCACCCGCGACGGCGTTGAGCGTGATGCTCGTGCACTGTCGATCGAGAAGACTCAGCTCGACGAGATCCGCAAGGATCTGAACGAAGAGTTCCGTATCGTTGAAGGCGCGACTTTCGAACGTCTGCGTTCCGCTCTGGTAGGCCACAAGGCTGAAGGCGGCGCAGGTCTGAAGAAAGGTCAGGACATCACCGACGAAGTACTCGACGGTCTTGAGCATGGTCAGTGGTTCAAACTGCGCATGGCTGAAGATGCTCTGAACGAGCAGCTCGAGAAGGCACAGGCCTACATCGTTGATCGCCGCCGTCTGCTGGACGACAAGTTCGAAGACAAGAAGCGCAAACTGCAGCAAGGCGATGACCTGGCTCCAGGTGTGCTGAAAATCGTCAAGGTTTACCTGGCAATCCGTCGTCGCATCCAGCCGGGCGACAAGATGGCCGGTCGTCACGGTAACAAAGGTGTGGTCTCCGTGATCATGCCGGTTGAAGACATGCCGCACGATGCCAATGGCACCCCGGTCGACGTCGTCCTCAACCCGCTGGGCGTACCTTCGCGTATGAACGTTGGTCAGATCCTTGAAACCCACCTGGGCCTCGCGGCCAAAGGTCTGGGCGAGAAGATCAACCGGATGATCGAAGAGCAGCGTAAAGTCGCTGAACTGCGTACCTTCCTGGACGAGATCTACAACCAGATCGGCGGTCGTAACGAAGATCTGGACAGCTTCTCCGATCAGGAAATCCTGGATCTGGCGAAGAACCTGCGTGGCGGCGTTCCAATGGCCACTCCAGTGTTCGACGGCGCCAAGGAAAGCGAAATCAAGGCCATGCTGAAACTGGCTGACCTGCCAGAAAGCGGCCAGATGCAGCTGACCGACGGCCGTACCGGCAACAAGTTCGAGCGTCCAGTTACCGTTGGCTACATGTACATGCTGAAGCTGAACCACTTGGTAGACGACAAGATGCACGCGCGTTCTACCGGTTCGTACAGCCTGGTTACCCAGCAGCCGCTGGGTGGTAAGGCACAGTTCGGTGGTCAGCGTTTCGGGGAGATGGAGGTCTGGGCACTGGAAGCATACGGTGCTGCTTACACTCTGCAAGAAATGCTCACAGTGAAGTCGGACGATGTGAACGGCCGTACCAAGATGTACAAAAACATCGTGGATGGCGATCACCGTATGGAGCCGGGCATGCCCGAGTCCTTCAACGTGTTGATCAAGGAAATTCGTTCCCTCGGCATCGATATCGATCTGGAAACCGAATAACACGTGACGCGAATCGAGAGCGGGGCAGGATTGCCCGCTCTCTGCTCCGCCAGGAGGAAAGGCCTTGAAAGACCTACTGAATTTGCTGAAAAACCAGGGTCAAGTCGAAGAGTTCGACGCCATCCGTATCGGATTGGCCTCGCCTGAGATGATCCGCTCATGGTCGTTCGGTGAAGTTAAAAAGCCGGAAACCATCAACTACCGTACGTTCAAACCTGAGCGCGACGGTCTGTTCTGCGCCAAGATCTTTGGCCCGGTAAAGGATTACGAGTGCCTGTGCGGTAAGTACAAGCGCTTGAAGCATCGTGGTGTGATCTGCGAGAAGTGCGGCGTTGAAGTTGCACTGGCCAAGGTTCGTCGTGAGCGCATGGCGCACATCGAACTGGCTTCGCCGGTTGCCCACATCTGGTTCCTGAAATCGCTGCCGTCCCGTATCGGCCTGCTGATGGACATGACCCTGCGTGATATCGAACGCGTTCTCTACTTCGAGAGCTATGTCGTTATCGATCCAGGCATGACCACCCTTGAAAAAGGTCAGCTGCTGAACGACGAGCAGTACTTCGAAGCGCTGGAAGAGTTCGGCGACGATTTCGATGCCCGCATGGGTGCTGAAGCTGTCCGTGAACTGCTGCACGCTATCGACCTGGAGCACGAGATTGGCCGCCTGCGTGAAGAAATTCCGCAAACCAACTCCGAAACCAAGATCAAGAAACTGTCCAAGCGTCTGAAGTTGATGGAAGCCTTCCAGGGTTCCGGCAACCTTCCAGAATGGATGGTGCTGACCGTTCTGCCGGTTCTGCCGCCAGATCTGCGTCCACTGGTCCCGCTGGATGGCGGTCGTTTCGCGACTTCCGACCTCAACGATCTGTATCGTCGAGTGATCAACCGTAACAACCGTTTGAAGCGCCTGCTTGATCTGTCCGCTCCGGACATCATCGTGCGCAACGAAAAGCGTATGTTGCAGGAAGCTGTCGATGCTCTGCTCGACAACGGTCGTCGTGGCCGCGCTATCACCGGTTCGAACAAGCGTCCTCTGAAATCCCTGGCTGACATGATCAAGGGTAAGCAAGGTCGTTTCCGTCAGAACTTGCTCGGTAAGCGTGTTGACTACTCCGGTCGTTCGGTAATTACCGTAGGCCCGACCCTGCGTCTGCATCAGTGCGGTCTGCCGAAGAAGATGGCTCTCGAGCTGTTCAAACCGTTCATTTTCGGCAAGCTCGAAATGCGTGGTCTCGCGACAACCATCAAAGCGGCCAAGAAAATGGTCGAGCGCGAGCTGCCAGAGGTTTGGGACGTTCTTGCTGAAGTGATTCGCGAACACCCGGTTCTTCTCAACCGTGCACCGACCCTTCACCGTCTGGGTATCCAGGCGTTTGAACCGGTACTGATCGAAGGTAAGGCTATCCAGCTGCACCCTCTGGTCTGCGCCGCGTACAACGCCGACTTCGACGGCGACCAAATGGCCGTGCACGTACCGCTGACGCTGGAAGCCCAGCTCGAAGCGCGTGCGTTGATGATGTCGACCAACAACATTCTGTCGCCAGCCAACGGTGAGCCAATCATCGTTCCGTCGCAGGACGTTGTATTGGGTCTGTACTACATGACTCGTGAAGCGATCAACGCCAAAGGCGAAGGTCGTGTGTTCGCGGATCTGCAGGAAGTTGACCGTGTGTTCCGTGCCGGCGAAGCCGCACTGCACGCCAAGGTTAAAGTACGTATCAACGAAACCGTCAATGACCGTGACGGCAACAGCGTGAGCGGTACCCGTATTGTCGACACTACTGTCGGCCGTGCGCTGCTGTTCCAGGTTGTGCCAAAAGGTCTGTCGTACGACGTCGTCAACCTGCCGATGAAGAAAAAGGCGATCTCCAAGCTGATCAACCAGTGCTACCGCGTGGTTGGTTTGAAAGAGACCGTGATCTTCGCTGACCAGTTGATGTACACCGGTTTCGCTTACTCGACCATCTCCGGCGTTTCCATCGGTGTTAACGACTTCGTTATCCCGGATGAAAAAGCCCGCATCATCGGTGCTGCCACCGACGAAGTGAAAGAGATCGAGAGCCAGTACGCCTCCGGCCTGGTAACCCAGGGCGAGAAGTACAACAAAGTGATCGACCTTTGGTCGAAAGCGAACGACGAAGTTTCCAAGGCAATGATGGCCAACCTCTCGAAAGAGAAGGTTATTGACCGTCACGGCGTTGAAGTCGATCAAGAGTCTTTCAACTCGATGTACATGATGGCTGACTCGGGTGCGCGGGGTTCCGCAGCACAGATTCGTCAGCTGGCCGGTATGCGTGGTCTGATGGCCAAGCCAGACGGTTCCATCATTGAAACGCCGATTACTGCGAACTTCCGTGAAGGTTTGAGCGTACTTCAGTACTTCATCTCGACTCACGGTGCTCGTAAAGGTCTGGCGGATACCGCGTTGAAAACTGCGAACTCCGGTTACCTGACTCGTCGTCTGGTAGACGTTGCGCAGGATCTGGTTGTAACCGAGATCGATTGCGGCACCGAACACGGTCTGCTGATGACTCCGCACATTGAAGGCGGTGACGTTGTAGAGCCGTTGGGTGAGCGCGTATTGGGTCGTGTTATCGCTCGTGACGTGTTCAAGCCAGGTACCGAGGACGTTATCGTTCCTGCCGGCACTCTGGTAGACGAGAAGTGGGTCGAATTCATCGAGCTGAACAGCATCGACGAAGTGATCGTGCGTTCGCCGATCAGTTGCGAAACCCGCTACGGCATTTGCGCCAAGTGCTACGGCCGTGATCTGGCTCGTGGTCACCAGGTGAACATCGGTGAAGCGGTCGGCGTTATCGCTGCCCAGTCCATCGGTGAGCCGGGTACACAGCTGACGATGCGTACGTTCCACATCGGTGGTGCGGCTAGCCGTACTTCCGCAGCCGACAGCGTTCAGGTGAAGAATGGCGGTACCGTCCGTCTGCACAACCTGAAACACGTTGAGCGAGTGGATGGCCATCTGGTTGCTGTATCCCGTTCCGGTGAGCTGGCAATCGCTGATGACTTCGGTCGTGAGCGTGAGCGTTACAAGCTGCCGTACGGTGCTGTGATTTCGGTTAAAGAAGGTGACAAGGTCGACGCTGGCGCAATCGTGGCCAAGTGGGATCCGCACACTCACCCAATCGTTACCGAAATGAAAGGTACCGTGACCTACGTGGGCATGGAAGAAGGCATCACGATCAAGCGTCAGACTGACGAATTGACCGGTATGACCAACATTGAAGTACTCGATGCGAAAGATCGTCCAGCTGCGGGCAAAGAAATTCGTCCGGCAGTGAAGATGGTCGACGACAACGGCAAGGATCTGTTACTGCCAGGCACTGACGTTATCGCTCAGTACTTCCTGCCAGCCAACGCCCTGGTCGGTGTTGCGGATGGTGCGAAGATCGCGATCGGTGATGTTATCGCGCGTATCCCGCAAGAAACTTCGAAAACTCGAGACATCACCGGTGGTCTGCCGCGTGTTGCCGACTTGTTCGAAGCTCGTCGTCCGAAAGAAGCGTCGATTCTGGCTGAAGTCAGCGGCACCATCGCGTTCGGTAAAGAAACCAAAGGCAAGCGCCGTCTGGTCATTACCCCGAACGACGGTACCGATCCGTACGAAGAGCTGATTCCGAAGTGGCGTCACCTGAACGTGTTCGAAGGCGAACAGGTAAACCGCGGCGAAGTTATCTCCGACGGTCCAAGCGATCCACACGACATCCTGCGTCTGTTGGGTGTGAGTGCGCTGGCCAAGTACATCGTGAACGAGATCCAGGACGTTTACCGTCTGCAAGGCGTGAAGATCAACGACAAGCACATCGAGACCATCCTGCGTCAGATGCTGCGTAAAGTTGAAATCGCTGAATCCGGCGATTCGAGTTTCATCAAGGGCGACCAGATGGAACTGACTCACGTACTGGTAGAGAACGAGCGTCTGGGCGGCGAAGACAAGTTTGTCTCCAAGTACACTCGCGTTCTGCTGGGTATCACCAAGGCGTCGTTGTCCACCGAATCGTTCATCTCGGCGGCTTCCTTCCAGGAAACCACCCGCGTACTGACCGAAGCGGCAGTCACCGGCAAGCGCGATTACCTGCGCGGCCTGAAAGAAAACGTGGTCGTGGGTCGTTTGATCCCGGCGGGTACCGGTTTGGCTTATCACAGCGAGCGCAAGCGTCGTCGTGAAGCAGACAAGCCGTTGCGCGTGAGCGCCAGTGAAGTGGAAGCTGCACTGACCGAAGCGTTGAACTCGAGCGGTAACTGAGTTCTGCGAAAAATGAGCTAAGGCCCTGATCACTCCGTTCGTCGAATCGAGACATTTTGTCGAGGTTCGAGGGGCGGGGAGGTCGGGGCCTTGCCTTGACTGGGGACAAGATCCTCTTTAGACTCTTGATCCCCTAAATTTGGCGGGAATTCGTTCCTGCCATTTTGCTTTTCTTGCAAGACAATAGCGTCGCAAGACAACAGTGGAGCTAGTAGATGGCAACTATCAACCAGCTGGTACGTCAGCCGCGTAAGCGTATCGTCGAGAAATCCGACGTACCTGCGCTGCAGAACTGCCCGCAACGTCGTGGCGTGTGCACCCGTGTGTACACCACCACGCCGAAAAAACCTAACTCGGCACTGCGTAAAGTATGCCGTGTGCGTCTGACCAACGGTTTCGAGGTTTCCTCGTACATCGGCGGTGAAGGCCACAACCTGCAAGAGCACAGCGTGGTACTGATCCGCGGCGGTCGTGTAAAAGACTTGCCAGGTGTTCGTTACCACACCGTTCGCGGCTCCCTGGATACTTCCGGCGTTAAAGGTCGTAACCAAGGTCGCTCGAAGTACGGTACCAAGCGTCCGAAGTAATCGGCCGTTTTGCAGATTTTTATTTTATTGAGTCGATAAGAGTAAGGTCGGGCACGCATCCATTGGATCTGTCCCGAGCTAACCTGAAGACCGCTTGAGGGCTTATCATGCCAAGACGTCGCGTAGCAGCAAAGCGTGAGATTCTGGACGATCCGAAATACGGAAGCCAGATCCTCGCCAAATTCATGAACCACGTTATGGAAAGCGGCAAGAAAGCCGTTGCCGAGCGTATCGTTTATGGTGCCCTGGAAACCGTTGCGACCCGTAAGGCTGGCACCGATCCCCTGGAACTCTTCGAAAAAGCACTCGACGCCATCGCTCCGCTGGTCGAAGTGAAGTCGCGCCGCGTTGGTGGTGCTACTTACCAGGTTCCGGTCGAAGTTCGCCCGTCCCGTCGTAACGCTCTGGCAATGCGCTGGTTGGTAGACTTCGCCCGTAAGCGTGGCGAGAAGTCTATGGCTCTGCGTTTGGCTGGCGAGCTGCTGGATGCTGCTGAAGGTAAAGGTGCTGCTGTTAAGAAGCGTGAAGACGTGCACCGTATGGCTGAAGCCAACAAAGCTTTCTCGCACTACCGCTTCTAATTTTAGCTTCACTAATTTTGCGAGGGCTTTATGGCTCGTACTACTCCGATTAGTCGCTACCGTAACATCGGTATCGTCGCTCACGTGGATGCTGGTAAAACCACCACCACCGAGCGCGTCCTTTTTTACACCGGCAAAAGTCACAAAATGGGCGAGGTGCATGATGGCGCCGCGACCACAGACTGGATGGTTCAGGAGCAGGAGCGTGGTATTACCATTACTTCTGCTGCTATTACCGCCTTCTGGAAAGGCTCCGAGAAGCAGTACAAAGACGAGCATCGCTTCAACGTAATCGATACCCCGGGCCACGTAGACTTCACTATTGAAGTTGAGCGTTCCCTGCGCGTACTCGACGGCGCTGTCGTTGTGTTCTGTGGTACCTCGGGTGTTGAGCCTCAGTCGGAAACCGTATGGCGTCAAGCCAACAAATACGGCGTTCCACGTCTTGTTTACGTAAACAAGATGGACCGTGCTGGTGCCAACTTCCTGCGCGTGATCGGTCAGATCAAGCAGCGCCTGGGTCACACTCCAGTGCCAATCCAGTTGGCTATCGGTTCCGAAGACAATTTCCAGGGTCAGATCGATCTGCTGACCATGGAAGCTGTTTACTGGAACGATGCTGACAAAGGTATGGTTCCTGTTCGCAAGCCTATCCCTGCTGAACTGCAGGAACTGGCTGACGAATGGCGCAACAACATGGTTGAGGCTGCTGCCGAAGCCAACGAAGAGCTGATGAACAAGTACCTCGAAGGTGAAGAACTCACCAACGTGGAAATCAAGGCCGCTCTGCGTCAGCGTACTATCGCTGGCGAAATCGTCCTGGCTGTTTGCGGTTCTTCCTTCAAGAACAAGGGCGTTCCCCTGGTTCTCGACGCCGTTATCGATTACCTGCCTGCTCCAACTGATATTCCTGCCATCAAGGGTACTGACCCGGATGACGAGACTATCGAGCTGGAGCGTCATGCAGACGACGCAGAACCGTTCTCCGCTCTGGCATTTAAAATTGCCACTGACCCATTCGTGGGTACTTTGACCTTCGTCCGCGTTTACTCGGGCGTGTTGAACTCCGGCGACGGTGTGATCAACTCGGTTAAAGGCAAGAAAGAGCGCGTGGGTCGTATGGTGCAAATGCACGCAAACGCCCGTGAAGAGATCAAGGAAGTACGCGCTGGTGACATCGCGGCCCTGATCGGCATGAAGGACGTCACCACTGGTGAAACCCTCTGCAACGCTGACAAGCCAATCATCCTGGTTCGTATGGACTTCCCGGAGCCGGTTATTTCGGTTGCCGTAGAGCCTAAGACCAAGGATGACCAGGAAAAAATGGGTATCGCTCTGGGCAAGCTTGCTCAGGAAGACCCGTCTTTCCGCGTCAAGACTGATGAAGAGACTGGTCAAACGATCATCTCCGGCATGGGCGAGCTGCACCTGGACATCCTGGTTGACCGGATGCGCCGTGAGTTCAACGTCGAAGCCAACATCGGTAAGCCTCAGGTTTCCTATCGTGAGCGCATCACGAAGAACTGCGAAATCGAAGGCAAGTTCGTTCGTCAGTCCGGCGGTCGTGGTCAGTTCGGCCATTGCTGGATCCGTTTTGCTCCTGCTGACGAAGGTCAGGAAGGTCTGCAATTCGTGAACGAAGTTGTAGGTGGTGTGGTTCCTAAGGAATACATCCCGGCTATCCAGAAGGGTATCGAAGAGCAGATGAAGAACGGCGTTGTTGCCGGCTATCCGCTGATCGGCCTGAAGGCTACCGTGTTCGATGGTTCTTACCACGACGTCGACTCCAACGAGATGGCGTTTAAAGTGGCTGCCTCCATGGCGACCAAGCAACTGGCCCAGAAGGGCGGTGGTGAGTTGCTTGAGCCGATCATGGCTGTAGAGGTTGTTACGCCTGAAGACTATATGGGTGATGTGATGGGCGACCTTAACCGTCGTCGCGGCATGATCCAGGGTATGGAAGACACAGTGTCCGGCAAAGTAATTCGTGCCGAAGTTCCACTGGGTGAGATGTTCGGTTATGCGACCGACGTTCGTTCCATGTCCCAGGGTCGCGCAAGCTACTCTATGGAATTCAAAAAATACGATACGGCTCCGACGCACATCGTCGAATCCGTAACCAAAAAACAAGGCTGATTAAGCCCCTTTAGGCTAGGAGTTAATTGTCGTGGCTAAAGAAAAATTTGATCGTTCCCTACCGCACGTCAACGTTGGCACCATTGGTCACGTTGACCACGGTAAAACCACTCTGACTGCTGCTCTGACTCGTGTTTGCTCCGAAGTTTTCGGTTCCGCAATCGTTGACTTCGACAAGATCGACAGTGCACCAGAAGAAAAAGCACGCGGTATCACCATCAACACCGCTCACGTTGAGTACAACTCGAAGATCCGTCACTACGCTCACGTTGACTGCCCAGGTCACGCTGACTATGTGAAGAACATGATCACCGGTGCTGCTCAAATGGACGGCGCTATTCTGGTTTGCTCGGCCGCTGATGGTCCGATGCCACAAACCCGTGAGCACATCCTGCTGTCCCGTCAGGTAGGCGTTCCGTACATCGTGGTTTTCCTGAACAAGGCTGACCTGGTAGACGACGCTGAGCTGCTGGAACTGGTTGAGATGGAAGTTCGCGACCTGCTGTCCACGTACGACTTCCCGGGCGATGACACTCCAATCATCATCGGTTCGGCTCGTATGGCGCTGGAAGGCAAAGACGACAACGAGATGGGCACCACTGCCGTCAAGAAACTGGTTGAGACTCTGGACAGCTACATCCCAGAACCAGTACGTGTTACCGACAAGCCGTTCCTGATGCCAATCGAAGACGTATTCTCGATCTCGGGTCGCGGTACTGTTGTGACTGGTCGTATCGAGCGCGGTATCGTTCGCGTTCAGGATCCGCTGGAAATCGTTGGTCTGCGTGACACCACCGTTACTACTTGCACCGGTGTTGAAATGTTCCGCAAGCTGCTCGACGAAGGTCGTGCTGGCGAGAACTGCGGCGTTCTGCTGCGTGGCACCAAGCGTGACGACGTTGAGCGTGGTCAGGTACTGGTTAAGCCGGGTTCGGTTAAGCCGCACACCACCTTCACTGCAGAAGTTTACGTTCTGAGCAAGGAAGAAGGCGGTCGTCACACTCCGTTCTTCAAAGGCTACCGTCCACAGTTCTACTTCCGTACTACTGACGTGACTGGTAACTGCGAGCTGCCAGAAGGCGTTGAAATGGTAATGCCAGGTGACAACATTCAGATGACTGTTACCCTGATCAAAACCATCGCAATGGAAGACGGTCTGCGTTTCGCTATCCGTGAAGGCGGTCGTACCGTCGGCGCTGGCGTCGTAGCCAAAATCATCGCGTAATTCTCTTTTATAGAGATTGCCTGATGCTTTGAAAAAGCCTCCGCTCAGCGGGGGCTTTTTTATTGGGTTGACACCTATATGGGGCGTCTATAGAATTGCGCCTCCTTTTAACGGGCGTATTGCGCTCGGTGGGAATAGCAGCCGGAGTCTGAAATCCAATGCAAAATCAGCAAATCCGTATCAGGTTGAAGGCTTTCGACCATCGCCTGATCGACCAATCAACCCAGGAAATCGTGGAAACCGCGAAACGTACTGGTGCTCAAGTGCGTGGTCCAATTCCACTGCCTACCCGTAAAGAGCGGTTCACCGTTCTGGTTTCTCCGCACGTCAACAAAGACGCGCGCGACCAGTACGAAATCCGCACTCATAAGCGCGTTCTGGACATCGTCCAGCCAACGGATAAAACCGTTGATGCTCTTATGAAGCTTGATCTTGCGGCCGGTGTGGAAGTGCAGATCAGCCTCGGCTAAGACTCGGTCTTAGTCGTGTAACGCTCTGAAATGGGCGGCCATAGCGGGTGAAAGCCCCGTACACTCATGAGGTTTACAACATGACTATTGGTGTAGTCGGTCGTAAATGCGGTATGACCCGTATTTTCACCGAAGAAGGTGTCTCCATTCCGGTCACGGTCATTGAGATCGAACCGAATCGCGTCACCCAGTTCAAAACTGAAGAGACCGATGGCTATCGTGCAGTGCAAGTCACTGTCGGCGAGCGTCGTGCTTCGCGTGTAACAGCAGCTCAGGCTGGCCACTTCGCTAAAGCGAACGTTGCCGCTGGTCGCACCACCATGGAATTCCGTCTTGAAGAAGGCGAGTACCAGGCTGGCGATCTGATCAACGCTGAAATCTTCGCCGCTGGTCAACTGGTTGATGTAACCGGTCAGTCCAAGGGTAAAGGCTTCCAGGGTACGATCAAGCGTTGGAATTTCCGCGGGCAAGATAACACCCACGGTAACTCCGTATCCCACCGCGTCCCAGGCTCTATCGGCCAGTGCCAGACTCCTGGTCGTGTATTCAAGGGCAAAAAAATGTCCGGTCATATGGGCGCTGAGCGCGTGACCGTGCAGTCCCTGGAAGTAGTGCGCGTGGACGCTGAACGCAATCTGTTGTTGGTCAAGGGTGCTGTTCCTGGCGCTACTGGCGGCAACCTGGTTGTACGTCCAGCAGCCAAGGCTCGCGGTTAAGGGGAAGCTGACATGCAATTAAATGTAAATGACGCTCAAGCGATCGAAGTTTCCGAACTGACATTTGGCGGCGAATTCAACGAGACGCTGGTTCACCAAGCAGTCGTGGCCTACATGGCCGGCGGCCGTCAAGGTACCAAGCAGCAAAAGACCCGTTCCGACGTTCGTGGTGGCGGTAAGCGCCCATGGCGTCAGAAAGGTACTGGCCGTGCTCGTGCCGGTACTATCCGTAGCCCAATCTGGCGTGGCGGCGGTACCACTTTTGCAGCACGTCCACAGGATCACTCCCAGAAGCTGAACAAGAAGATGTATCGCGCAGCAATGCGTTCCATCCTTGCTGAGCTGGTGCGTACTGATCGTCTGGTCGTGGTTCAGGATTTCGCTGTTGAAACTCCGAAAACCAAAGATCTGCTGGGCAAGCTGAACAACATGAGCCTGACCGACGTTTTGATCGTGTCGGACGCTGTTGATCAGAACCTGTACCTGGCTGCTCGTAACCTGCCGCACGTAGATGTACGTGACGTTCAAGGTTCCGATCCAGTTAGTCTGATCGCATACGACAAGGTGTTGATCACCGTGTCGGCCGTGAAGAAATTCGAGGAGCTGCTGGGATGAACCAGGAACGCGTATTTAAAGTTCTGCTTGGCCCGCACGTTTCCGAGAAGGCTACGGTTCTGGCAGACAAGAAAGGCCAGTTCGTTTTCAAGGTTGCTACTGACGCAACCAAGCTGGAAATCAAGAAGGCCGTCGAAAGCCTGTTCAGCGTGAAAGTAGAGCGCGTCACTACCCTGAATGTTCTGGGTAAGAGCAAGCGCACTGCTCGCGGTCTGGGCAAGCGTAATGACTGGAAGAAGGCAGTTATCTCCCTTCAGCCAGGCCAAGATCTCGATTTCAGCAGCAGTGCTGAGTAAGGAAGGGGTGCATCATGGCAATCGTTAAATGCAAACCGACTTCCCCTGGCCGCCGTTTTGTGGTCAAGGTGGTCAACCAGGAGCTGCATAAAGGCGCTCCTCACGCACCGCTGCTCGAGAAAAAATCGAAGACTGGTGGTCGTAACAACAATGGCCGTATTACCACGCGTCACATCGGTGGTGGTCATAAGCAGCATTATCGTATGGTCGATTTCCGTCGCAACGACAAAGATGGCATCGTCGCCACTGTCGAGCGTATCGAATACGATCCAAACCGTACTGCTCACATCGCACTGCTCTGCTACGCAGACGGCGAGCGCCGCTACATCATCGCCCCTAAAGGCGTGAGTGCTGGCGACCAGCTGATCGCAGGCGCTCTGGCTCCAATCAAGCCAGGCAACGCTCTGCAACTGCGCAACATTCCAGTCGGTTCTACCGTACACGGCATCGAACTGAAGCCAGGTAAAGGCGCTCAGATCGCTCGTTCCGCTGGTGCTTCGGCTCAGCTGATCGCTCGTGAAGGCGTTTACGTTACCCTGCGTCTGCGTTCCGGTGAAATGCGTAAAGTCCTGGCTGAATGCCGTGCGACCCTGGGCGAAGTCTCGAACTCCGAGCACAGCCTGCGTTCGCTGGGTAAAGCTGGTGCCAAACGCTGGCGTGGCGTTCGCCCAACCGTTCGTGGTGTTGCCATGAACCCGGTTGACCACCCACATGGTGGTGGTGAAGGTCGTACCTCTGGTGGTCGTCATCCGGTATCGCCATGGGGCTTCCCGACTAAGGGCGCGAAGACTCGTGGTAATAAGCGTACCGACAAAATGATCGTCCGTCGTCGCAAGTAAATAGAGGGATACGACAGTGCCACGTTCTCTGAAAAAAGGTCCTTTTATTGATCTTCACCTACTGAAGAAGATCGAAGTGGCGGCGGAAAAGAACGATCGCAAACCAATTAAGACTTGGTCGCGTCGTTCGATGATCCTGCCACAGATGGTCGGTCTGACCATCGCCGTACATAACGGTCGTCAGCACGTCCCAGTTCTCGTGAACGAAGACATGGTCGGCCATAAACTGGGCGAGTTCGCCGGTACCCGCACTTATCGTGGGCACGTGGCAGACAAGAAAGCCAAGCGTTAAGGGGTTAGGAAATGGAAGTAGCCGCTAAGTTGTCGGGCGCTCGAATCTCCGCCCAGAAAGCCCGCTTGGTCGCCGACCAGATCCGCGGGAAGAAGGTGGGCGAAGCGCTCAACTTGTTGGCTTTCAGCAGTAAGAAAGCCGCCGAGATCATGAAGAAAGTGCTGGAGTCGGCCGTAGCCAACGCCGAGCATAACGAAGGCGCAGACGTTGATGACCTGAAGGTCAGCACCGTTTTCGTCAACGAAGGGCGTTCGCTGAAGCGCATCATGCCACGTGCCAAAGGCCGTGCTGATCGCATCGTCAAGCGGTCTTGCCATATCACTGTCAAGGTTGCTGACAAGTAACGGAGTCGAAGAGATGGGTCAGAAAGTACATCCCATTGGCATTCGCCTGGGAATCGTCAAGGAGCACACCTCCGTCTGGTACGCAGACGGTCGGACTTATGCGGACTACTTGTTCGCAGATCTGAAAGTGCGTGAGTATCTCCAAGACAAACTAAAAAGCGCGTCCGTAAGCCGTATCGATATCCATCGTCCGGCCCAAACTGCACGTATCACCATCCACACCGCTCGTCCAGGTATCGTTATCGGGAAGAAAGGTGAAGATGTTGAGAAACTGCGTCAGGACCTGACCAAGCAAATGGGTGTGCCTGTGCACATCAATATCGAAGAGATCCGCAAGCCGGAGCTCGACGGTATGCTGGTTGCGCAGAGCGTAGCTCAGCAGCTGGAGCGTCGTGTAATGTTCCGTCGCGCTATGAAGCGCGCAGTACAGAACGCCATGCGCATTGGTGCCAAAGGCATCAAAATCCAAGTGAGCGGTCGTCTCGGCGGTGCTGAAATCGCACGTACTGAATGGTATCGCGAAGGTCGTGTGCCATTGCACACCCTGCGTGCCGACATCGACTATGCCAACTACGAAGCTCACACCACTTACGGTGTGATCGGTGTAAAGGTTTGGATCTTCAAAGGCGAAGTAATTGGTGGTCGCCAAGAAGAGCTGAAACCACAAGCACCAGCGCCTCGTAAAAAAGCTGCTAAGTAAGGGGTACGCCAAATGTTGCAACCTAAGCGTACGAAGTTCCGCAAGCAGATGACAGGCCACAACCGTGGTCTGGCTCAGCGCGGTAGCAAAGTCAGCTTCGGCGAGTTCGCGCTGAAGTCTGTAGCTCGTGGTCGTCTCACCGCTCGTCAGATCGAGTCAGCGCGTCGTGCACTGACCCGTCACGTTAAACGTGGCGGCAAGATCTGGATCCGTGTATTCCCGGACAAGCCGATTTCCAAAAAGCCCCTCGAAGTTCGGATGGGTAAAGGTAAGGGTAGTGTCGAATACTGGGTAGCCCAGATTCAGCCAGGCAAAGTCCTGTATGAAATCGAGGGTGTTTCTGAAGAGCTGGCGCGTGAGGCTTTTGCCCTGGCTGCTGCAAAGCTGCCGCTCGCCACCGCCTTTGTTAAACGGACGGTGATGTGATGAAAGCGAATGAACTTCGTGAAAAATCCGCACAGCAGCTGAACGAGCAACTGCTCGGCTTGCTGCGCGACCAGTTCAATCTGCGTATGCAGAAAGCAACTGGCCAGTTGGGGCAGTCTCATCTGCTCTCGCAAGTTAAGCGTGACATCGCTCGCGTGAAGACTGTGCTCAACCAGCAGGCAGGTAAGTAATCATGGCTGAAGCCGAAAAAACTGTCCGTACGCTGACTGGCCGTGTTGTCAGCGACAAGATGGACAAAACCATCACCGTACTGATCGAGCGTCGCGTTAAGCACCCGATCTACGGTAAATACGTTAAGCGTTCGACTAAGCTGCACGCGCACGACGAAACCAATCAGTGCCACATCGGCGACAAAGTCACTATTCGTGAAACTCGTCCTTTGGCCAAGACCAAGTCTTGGGCGCTGGTTGATGTTCTCGAACGCGCTGTGGAAGTCTAAGGACTAGGGGTCGGAGAAATTATATGATTCAGACTCAATCCATGCTCGATGTGGCCGATAACAGCGGCGCTCGCCGTGTTATGTGCATCAAGGTGCTGGGTGGCTCCCATCGTCGTTACGCTGGTATCGGTGACATCATCAAAGTTACCGTGAAGGAAGCAATTCCTCGCGGTAAAGTGAAAAAAGGCCAAGTGATGACTGCTGTTGTAGTCCGCACTCGTCACGGCGTACGTCGTGCTGATGGCTCTATTATCCGCTTTGATGGCAACGCTGCTGTTCTTCTGAACAACAAGCAAGAGCCGATCGGCACCCGTATCTTTGGGCCAGTGACCCGTGAACTTCGTACTGAGAAGTTCATGAAGATCGTCTCGCTCGCCCCAGAAGTGCTGTAAGGAGATCCGACATGCAAAAGATTCGTCGTGACGACGAGATCATCGTGATCGCCGGCAAAGACAAAGGTAAGCGCGGTAAGGTGCTTAAGGTTCTTGCTAATAACCGTCTGGTTATTAGCGGTCTGAACCTGGTTAAGCGTCATACCAAGCCTAACCCGATGTCGGGCGTGCAAGGCGGTATCGTCGAAAAAGAAGCTCCACTGGACGCTTCTAACGTCGCCATTTTCAACGGCGAAACCAACAAGGCTGACCGCGTTGGTTTCAAAGTAGAAGACGGCAAGAAAATTCGTGTCTTCAAGTCGACCCAAAAAGCGGTTGATGCTTGAACACTGCTAGGTAGAAGACCATGGCACGACTAAAAGAGATTTACTGGAAGGAAATCGCACCGAAGCTTAAGGAAGAACTTAAGCTTTCGAACGTGATGGAAGTTCCACGCGTTACAAAAATCACCCTGAACATGGGTTTGGGCGAAGCGGTCGGTGACAAAAAAGTCATCGAGCACGCTGTTGCTGACCTGGAAAAGATCACCGGCCAGAAAGTCGTTGTGACCTACGCTCGTAAATCCATCGCTGGCTTTAAAGTCCGCGAAGGATGGCCGATCGGCGTCAAAGTGACCCTGCGCCGTGAGCGTATGTACGAGTTCCTGGATCGTCTGCTGTCGATCTCCCTGCCTCGGGTTCGCGACTTCCGCGGCCTGAATGCCAAGTCCTTCGATGGTCGTGGTAACTACAGCATGGGCGTGAAAGAGCAGATCATTTTCCCGGAAATCGACTACGACAAGATCGATGCTCTCCGCGGTCTGGACATTACCCTGACCACCACTGCCAAGAACGATGATGAAGGCCGCGCTCTGCTGCGTGCTTTCAAATTCCCGTTCCGCAACTGATTGGAGTAGGAAAATGGCCAAGAAGAGCATGAAAAACCGTGAGCTGAAGCGTCAGCTCACTGTTGCCAAGTACGCCACCAAGCGTGCAGCGCTCAAAGCTATCATCGTTGATCTGAACGCAAGTCCAGAAGCACGTTGGGAAGCTACAGTAGCTCTGCAGAAGCAACCACGTGACGCAAGCGCTTCGCGCATGCGTAACCGTTGCCGCCTGACTGGTCGTCCGCACGGCGTTTACCGCAAGTTCGGCCTTGGCCGTAACAAGCTGCGTGAAGCTGCAATGCGTGGTGACGTACCAGGTCTGGTTAAAGCCAGCTGGTAATTGCTGTCAAAGTCTCGATGGTCGGGTTTGCAAGAACCTGACCATCGGTGGCCTTGAATCTGAATCAAGCCCCTTTTGGGGCTTGATTCATTTCTGGGGTGTGTCTAGAATGACCGGCTCGCCTGAGCCCGTGTTTTTCATGCCCGGAAGTTCTCGGCGACAAGTAGTAGCCGCAAGGCTAATTTTTCTGTATTAGGAGCGTCTAGCCCATGAGTATGCAGGACCCGTTAGCGGACATGCTAACTCGAATCCGTAATGCCCAGATGGCTGAAAAGTCTGTCGTAAGCATGCCGTCTTCCACGCTGAAGGTGGCTGTAGCAAAAGTCCTGAAGGACGAAGGTTACATCGCGGATTTTCAGATCACCACCGACGCTAAGCCGTCGTTGTCCATCGAGCTGAAGTACTTCGAAGGCCGTCCGGTTATCGAAGAAGTGAAGCGCGTTAGTCGTCCAGGCCTGCGTCAGTACAAGTCCGTTGAAGATCTGCCGAAAGTTCGTGGCGGTCTTGGCGTGTCTATCGTCTCCACCAACAAAGGTGTGATGACGGATCGTGCTGCGCGCGCTGCCGGTGTCGGCGGCGAAGTTCTTTGCACTGTGTTCTAAGGGGGGATAAGCATGTCTCGCGTCGCTAAGAACCCCGTTAAGCTGCCAGCCGGTGTCGAAGTAAAATTCGCAGGCCAACAGCTTTCGGTGAAGGGTGCCAAGGGCACTCTTGAACTGAACATCCATTCGTCCGTTGAGATCGTTGAAGAAGCTGGTGAGCTGCGTTTCGCTGCTCGCAATGGCGATCAACAAACTCGCGCAATGGCCGGTACCACGCGTGCGTTGGTAAACAACATGGTCCAAGGCGTAAGCCAAGGCTTCGAGCGTAAGCTCCAGCTGGTCGGTGTTGGTTACAAAGCGCAAGCAAAAGGCACGGTTCTGAACCTTGCCCTTGGCTTCTCGCACCCAGTGGATTACGAACTGCCGGAAGGCATCACCGCTGAGACTCCTAGCCAGACCGATATCCTGATCAAGGGCATCGATAAGCAGCTGGTAGGTCAAGTGGCCGCTGAGATCCGCGACTTCCGTCCACCAGAGCCGTACAAAGGCAAAGGTGTGCGCTACGCGGACGAAGTCGTCCGTCGTAAAGAAGCCAAGAAGAAGTAGGGCATAGCAAATGACCGACAAAAAAGTTACTCGACTGCGTCGCGCTCGCAAAGCACGCCTGAAAATGCACGAACTCGAAGTCGTGCGTCTCTGCGTGTTCCGCTCGTCGCAGCACATCTACGCCCAGGTCATCTCGGCCGACGGCAACAAAGTCCTGGCAAGCGCCTCGACTTTGGATAAAGAACTGCGTGATGGCGCCACTGGCAACATCGACGCGGCCACAAAGGTTGGCCAGCTGGTCGCTACGCGTGCTAAGGCCGCTGGCGTCTCGCAAGTGGCTTTCGACCGCTCTGGCTTCAAGTACCATGGCCGCGTTAAAGCGCTGGCTGATGCTGCTCGTGAAGCTGGGCTGGAGTTCTAAGTTATGTCAAATAACGACCAAAAGCGCGACGAAGGCTACATTGAGAAGCTGGTTCAAGTTAACCGCGTAGCCAAAACCGTTAAAGGCGGCCGTATCTTCACTTTCACCGCGTTGACCGTGGTTGGTGATGGTAAAGGGCGTGTTGGCTTCGGCCGTGGCAAGTCGCGTGAAGTGCCTGCTGCGATCCAGAAGGCAATGGAAGCTGCTCGCCGCAACATGATCCAAGTTGATCTGAACGGCACCACTCTGCAGTACGCAATGAAGTCCGCTCACGGCGCTTCGAAGGTGTACATGCAGCCTGCTTCTGAAGGTACCGGTATCATCGCTGGCGGCGCTATGCGTGCTGTCCTCGAAGTTGCTGGCGTTCAGAACGTTCTGGCCAAGTGCTACGGCTCGACTAACCCGGTAAACGTGGTTCACGCCACTTTCAAAGGTTTGAAAGCTATGCAGTCTCCTGAATCCATTGCCGCCAAGCGTGGCAAAAGCGTCAAGGAGATCTTCTGATCATGGCTACCGTTAAAGTAACGCTGATCAAAAGCATGACCGGCCGCATCCCTAACCACAAACTGTGCGTTAAGGGTCTGGGTCTGCGTCGCATCGGTCACACTGTAGAAGTCCAGGATACTCCCGAGAATCGCGGGATGATCAACAAGGCTTACTACATGCTGCGTGTCGAGGGTTAATCGATGAAACTCAATGATCTGAGTCCAGCGCCGGGTTCCCGTCGCGAAAAGCATCGTCCGGGCCGTGGTATCGGTAGCGGTTTGGGTAAGACTGGTGGCCGTGGCCACAAAGGTCAGACCTCCCGCTCCGGTGGCACCATTGCTCCAGGCTTTGAAGGCGGTCAACAGCCGCTGCATCGTCGTCTGCCGAAGTTCGGTTTCGTTTCCCTGAAAGCCATGGATCGCGCAGAAGTGCGTTTGTCCGAGCTGGCTAAAGTGGAAGGCGACATCGTCACTGTGCAGTCCCTGAAAGATGCCAACGTGATCAACGTCAACGTACAGCGTGTGAAAATCATGCTGTCCGGTGAAGTGACTCGCGCTGTCACTATCGGCAAGGGAATCGGCGCCACCAAAGGTGCGCGTGCGGCTATCGAAGCAGCTGGCGGCAAGTTCGAGGAATAAATGGCTAAGCAAGGTGCTCTCTCTGCGCTCGGCAAAGGCGGTATGTCTGAACTCTGGGCTCGTCTGCGTTTTCTGTTCCTGGCGATTATCGTCTACCGAATAGGCGCACACATCCCGGTTCCAGGTATTAACCCGGACCGACTCGCAGACCTGTTTCGACAGAATGAGGGGACCATTCTTAGCTTGTTCAACATGTTCTCCGGCGGCGCGCTGGAACGGATGAGCATCTTTGCATTGGGGATCATGCCGTACATTTCGGCATCGATCATCATGCAACTGATGACCGCCGTCAGCCCGCAGCTGGAGCAGTTGAAGAAGGAAGGTGAAGCTGGCCGTCGCAAGATCAGCCAGTACACCCGCTACGGCACCGTCGTTCTCGCTCTCGTTCAGGCTATTGGCATGTCCATTGGTCTGGCGGGGCAGGGCGTTGCGTTCACTGGTGACTTTGGCTTCCATTTCGTCGCGGTATCCACGTTTGTGGCTGGTGCGATGTTCATGATGTGGCTGGGTGAGCAGATTACTGAGCGTGGTGTAGGCAACGGTATCTCGATGTTGATTTTTTCGGGTATCGTCGCCGGTCTTCCGAGAGCAATCGGGCAGTCTTTCGAGTCTGCGCGTCAGGGTGATATCAACATCTTCGCCCTGGTTGCCATCGGTTTGCTGGCAGTAGCGATTATCGGTTTTGTGGTGTTCATTGAGCGTGGTCAGCGTCGTATTGCTGTTCACTACGCCAAGCGTCAGCAGGGCCGCAAGGTTTTTGCTGCGCAGACAAGCCACTTGCCGCTGAAGGTGAACATGGCCGGTGTCATTCCGGCTATTTTCGCGAGCAGCATTTTGCTGTTCCCGGCTTCGCTGGGTGCCTGGTTCGGTCAGTCTGAAGGTATGGGCTGGTTGCAGGACATCTCGCAGTCGATCGCTCCTGGTCAGCCGTTGAATATTCTGCTGTTTAGTGCAGGGATTATTTTCTTCTGCTTCTTCTATACGGCGTTGATGTTCAATCCGAAAGACGTAGCGGAAAACCTGAAGAAGTCCGGTGCCTTTATTCCGGGCATCCGTCCAGGCGAGCAGTCGGCGCGCTACATTGATGGCGTTCTGACGCGTTTGACCCTGTTCGGTGCTCTATATATGACGGCCGTGTGCCTGCTGCCCCAGTTCCTGGTGGTTGCGGCAAACGTTCCGTTCTACCTTGGCGGGACCTCGTTGCTGATCGTGGTCGTGGTTGTGATGGACTTCATGTCCCAAGTACAATCACACCTCGTTTCGCACCAGTACGAATCCCTGATGAAGAAAGCCAACCTGAAGGGTTACGGCAGCGGCATGTTGCGCTGAGTACCCATAAGGTTCGAGGAGTTGGTGATGAAAGTTCGTGCATCGGTGAAAAAGCTGTGCCGTAACTGCAAGATTATTCGCCGCGAAGGTGTTGTTCGAGTAATTTGCAGCGCGGAACCGCGTCACAAACAGCGCCAAGGCTGAGTGTGATCCGCTTGAAGCCCGGCAGCTAGTGCGCTGCCGGGTTGATTATTTGTTATTACAGCGATATTATCTCGCGCCCTATTTCTTGGCTTCCGGGGCGTAGGTAGCTGTCAATTGGAGTCCCACTGAATGGCCCGTATTGCAGGCGTTAACATTCCAGATAACAAGCACACTGTTATCTCGCTGACCTACATCTATGGTGTTGGTCGCACTACTGCGCAGAAAATTTGCGCAGTGACTGGGGTAAACCCAGCCGCAAAGATCAAAGATCTGAGCGACGAGCAGATTGAGCAGTTGCGTGGCGAAGTGGCGAAGTTCACCACTGAAGGTGACCTGCGTCGCGAAATCAACATGAAAATCAAGCGTTTGATGGACCTCGGTTGCTACCGTGGTCTGCGTCATCGTCGTGGTCTTCCAGTACGCGGTCAGCGTACCAAGACTAACGCGCGTACCCGTAAAGGTCCGCGTAAGCCGATCCGCAAGTAATCGCCCACGCGAATCGACAGGAAATTAATCATGGCAAAACCTGCTGCTCGTCCTCGTAAAAAAGTTAAAAAGACAGTGGTTGATGGCATCGCCCACATCCATGCTTCTTTTAACAACACCATCGTGACCATCACCGACCGTCAAGGTAACGCGCTTTCTTGGGCTACCTCCGGTGGTTCGGGTTTCCGCGGTTCCCGCAAGTCCACGCCGTTTGCTGCTCAAGTAGCTGCTGAACGTGCTGGTCAAGCTGCGCTGGAATATGGCCTGAAAAACCTCGACGTTAACGTTAAAGGTCCAGGTCCAGGTCGTGAGTCCGCTGTCCGTGCATTGAACGGCTGTGGCTATAAGATCGCCAGCATCACCGACGTGACGCCAATCCCGCACAACGGGTGCCGTCCGCCGAAGAAGCGCCGCGTGTAATCCAGGAGATTGTAAAGAATGGCTCGTTACATTGGTCCAAAATGCAAACTCGCTCGTCGCGAAGGCACCGATCTCTTCCTGAAGAGCGGCGTGCGCGCGATCGAATCGAAGTGCAACATTGAAGCAGCACCTGGTATCCACGGCCAACGCCGCGGTCGCCAGTCCGACTACGGCACCCAACTGCGTGAAAAGCAGAAGGTCCGTCGTATCTACGGCGTTCTCGAGCGTCAATTCAGCGGCTACTACAAAGAAGCTGCTGGCAAGAAAGGTGCAACCGGTGAAAACCTGCTGCAACTGCTCGAATGCCGTCTGGACAACGTTGTATACCGTATGGGCTTTGGTTCGACTCGTGCCGAATCCCGTCAGCTGGTATCGCACAAGTCGATCAGCGTTAACGGTCAGACCGTAAACGTTCCGTCGTATCAGGTTCGTGCTGGTGACGTGGTTGCAGTTCGCGAGAAAGCAAAAAACCAACTTCGCATTGTCCAAGCTCTCGATCTGTGTGCCCAACGTGGCCGCGTAGAATGGGTAGAAGTAGACACTGAGAAGAAGTCGGGCGTTTTCAAGAACGTTCCTGCTCGCAGTGATCTGTCCGCCGACATCAACGAAAGCCTGATTGTCGAGCTCTACTCCAAGTAAGGGCTAGAAAATAGGTGCATCCATGCAGATTTCGGTAAATGAGTTCCTGACACCCCGCCATATTGATGTGCAGGTTGTCAGTCCAACCCGCGCCAAGATCACTCTCGAGCCTCTCGAGCGTGGTTTTGGCCACACCCTGGGCAACGCGCTGCGACGCATCCTGTTGTCCTCAATGCCCGGCTGCGCAGTAGTCGAGGCCGAGATTGACGGTGTGCTCCACGAGTACAGCGCCATCGAAGGCGTACAGGAAGACGTAATTGAAATCCTGTTGAACCTTAAAGGTCTGGCCATCAAGCTGCACGGTCGTGACGAAGTTACGCTGACCTTGTCGAAGAAGGGTTCGGGGGTGGTTACCGCTGCCGATATTCAGCTGGATCATGATGTCGAGATCGTTAATCCCGATCACGTAATCGCTAACCTGGCGTCTAACGGCGCCCTGAACATGAAGCTCACTGTAGCTCGTGGTCGTGGTTATGAACCAGCCGACTCGCGTCAGAGCGATGAAGACGAAAGCCGCAGCATCGGTCGCTTGCAGCTTGACTCTTCGTTCAGCCCGGTTCGCCGTATCGCATACGTGGTGGAAAACGCCCGTGTCGAGCAGCGTACCAACCTGGACAAGCTGGTTATTGATCTGGAAACCAACGGTACTCTGGATCCTGAAGAGGCTATCCGCCGCGCTGCAACCATTCTGCAACAGCAGTTGGCTGCGTTCGTCGACCTCAAAGGTGACAGTGAGCCAGTGGTTGTCGAGCAGGAAGACGAGATCGATCCGATCCTGCTTCGCCCGGTTGACGATCTGGAACTGACTGTACGTTCGGCTAACTGCCTTAAGGCGGAAAACATCTACTACATCGGCGACCTGATTCAGCGTACCGAAGTAGAGCTGTTGAAGACTCCGAACCTGGGCAAGAAATCCTTGACTGAAATCAAGGACGTTCTGGCCTCCCGCGGTCTGTCCCTCGGCATGCGCCTCGACAACTGGCCGCCTGCAAGTCTTAAGAAGGACGACAAGGCGACTGCCTGATCGTCGTAATCACCGAACGTAGTGTTTGGTAAGGAATGAACCATGCGTCATCGTAAAAGTGGTCGTCACCTGAGCCGCACCAGCTCGCACCGCAAGGCCATGTTCCAAAACATGGCGGTGTCGCTGTTCGAGCACGAGCTGATCAAAACTACTCTGCCAAAAGCCAAAGAACTGCGTCGCGTTGCTGAGCCGCTGATCACTCTGGCCAAGACAGACAGCCTGGCTAACCGCCGTCTGGCTTTCGACCGTACTCGTTCGAAAGCTATCGTTGGTAAGCTCTTCAACGACCTGGGCAAGCGTTACGCTACCCGTGAGGGTGGCTACCTGCGCATCCTCAAGTGCGGTTTCCGCGCTGGCGACAACGCGCCTATGGCGTACGTCGAGTTGGTTGATCGTGCTACTGCCGGCGAAGCTGTAAGCGCCGAGTAAGACGACAGTCTGCAACGAAGAACCGGGCCTAGTGCCCGGTTTTTTGTGGGCGCTGGAAAACCGACTATATTTCTTACTTCGCTGCCGGTTCTATAATAAACCAGCCATTATCTGTCGAGGTTCTGTATTAGTTATTTTCTATCAAAGTCCATGACTTAATGCATTTGATGGTGTCATCTTGATGGTCAATACTCCCTCCAAGCCGATTTGCCGGCAGTTCCTAGCCTGACCTGAGGAAGATTGAGCATGAGTACCATCCTTACCACCGCCAGCGGCGCGCCCGTTGCCGATAACCAGAACTCTCGCACTGCCGGCCCTCGGGGTCCGTTGCTCCTCGATGACTTTCACCTCATCGAAAAGCTTGCGCATTTCAACCGTGAAAACATTCCTGAACGTCGTGTACACGCCAAGGGTTCGGGCGCTCACGGTAAATTCACCGTCACCCGGGATATCACCCAGTACACCAGGGCGAAGCTGTTCGAGTCGGTTGGTAAAGAAACACCCACCTTCCTTCGATTCTCCACCGTTGGCGGTGAGCGTGGCTCGGCGGATACCGCGCGTGACCCGCGTGGCTTTGCTTTGAAGTTCTATACCGAAGAAGGCAACTGGGACATCGTTGGCAATAACACACCAGTGTTCTTCATCCGTGACCCGCTGAAGTTCCCGGACTTTATCCACACCCAGAAACGCCTGCCGCAAACGAATCTGAAAAGTGCACAGATGGTATGGGATTTCTGGTCGCTCTCTCCTGAGGCGTTGCACCAGATCACCATCCTGTTCTCGGACCGTGGCATCCCTGACGGCTACCGTCACATGCACGGCTTCGGCAGCCACACCTACAGCCTGCTCAATGCCAAGGGCGAGCGTCACTGGGTGAAGTGGCATTACAAAACCCGACAAGGGATCAAGAACCTCGCGCCAGCAGATGCTGCACGCCTGGCCGGTACCGATCCAGATTACGCCCAGCGCGACCTGTTCGAAGCGATCGAGCGCGCAGACTTCCCGAAATGGCGCGTTTGCATTCAGATCATGACTGAAGCCCAAGCGGCTGCTCATTACGAGAATCCTTTCGACGTGACCAAGACCTGGTCGCAGAAAGAGTTTCCTCTGATCGAAGTGGGTGAGCTTGAGCTCAACCGTAATCCGCTGAACTACTTCGCTGAAGTCGAGCAAGCGGCATTCGGGCCAAGCAACATGGTCCCAGGTGTTGGCTTGTCGCCGGACCGCATGCTCCAGGGCCGTGTATTCGCTTATGCGGATGCCCACCGCTACCGCATAGGTACCAATCACCAGCATCTGCCGGTGAATGCACCTCGCAGCCCTGTGAACACTTACCAGCGCGACGGCTCTATGGCATTTGGCAGCAATGGTGGTGCGGCACCCAACTATGAGCCCAACAGCTACGTGGACGCTCCTAAGCAGGCGCCTCGATACGCCGAGCCAGCCCTGCAGCTGAGCGGCGCCGCTGACCGCTTTGATCATCGCGAAGACACCGACTACTACAGTCACGCCGGTGCGCTGTTTCGCCTGATGAGCGACGAGCAGAAGCATTTGCTGGTCAGCAACATTTGCGCGGCGATGTCGGGTGTTTCCAGCGACGTGGTTGATCGTCAGCTGCAACATTTCTTCAAGGCCGATCCGGCGTATGGAGAAGCAATCGCAAAGGCACTCAACGTACAGATTAACGAAGTCTAAACGAGAAGCAGAACCGCCCTCATTTGGGCGGTTTTTGCGTTATTTAGGCTGCTTTTCTCAGAATATCTTCACTTTTATTGCGCGAAATGGGTGACCTTCCAGTCATGTTGGTTCAAACTACAGCCTTTCAAGCAGGGAGATGTAGGGCGATGCAAGGCCACCCAGACGTAATCGATTACCTCAACACGTTGCTGACCGGCGAACTGGCCGCGCGTGATCAATATTTCGTTCATTCGCGGATGTATGAGGACTGGGGGTTCACCAAGCTCTACGAGCGAATCAACCACGAGATGGAAGAAGAAGCAGGTCACGCAGACGCGTTGATGCGCCGTATTCTGATGCTCGAAGGCACACCGCGCATGCGTCCGGATGATCTGGATGTAGGCACCACGGTGCCGGAGATGCTCGAAGCGGATCTGCGCCTCGAGTACAAAGTCCGCGCCGCGCTGTGCAAAGGCATCGAACTTTGCGAGCAGCACAAAGACTATGTCAGCCGCGAGATCCTGCGCGTTCAGCTGAACGACACTGAAGAAGATCACACCTACTGGCTGGAAAAACAGTTGGGTCTGATCAAGCTGATTGGTCTCGAGAACTACCTGCAATCTCACACTTCCTGATTGCAACCGATACAAAAAAGCCCCTGTCACTGCTGAAGTGACAGGGGCTTTTTCATGCCTGGCGTTTAGGCCCGATCACGGATCAGCAGCGGCTTGAGATAGTGGCCAGTGTGAGACTGTTTCATCTCGGCCACTTCCTCTGGCGTGCCCGTAGCAATGATCTGCCCGCCTTTGGAGCCGCCCTCTGGGCCAAGATCCACCAACCAGTCGGCTGTCTTGATCACATCGAGGTTGTGTTCGATCACCACCACAGTGTTGCCGTGGTCGCGCAGGCGATGCAGCACATCGAGCAATTGCTGGATATCGGCGAAGTGCAGGCCGGTAGTCGGCTCATCGAGGATATACAGGGTTTTGCCGGTATCGCGCTTGGACAGTTCGCGAGACAACTTCACCCGCTGCGCCTCGCCGCCGGACAACGTCGTCGCCGACTGCCCCAGCTTGATGTAAGACAGGCCTACATCCATCAGCGTTTGCAGTTTGCGCGCCAGCGCGGGCACCGCGTCAAAGAACACCCGTGCCTCTTCGATGGTCATCTCAAGGGTTTCGTGGATGTTCTTGCCCTTGTATTTGATTTCAAGAGTTTCACGGTTGTAGCGCTTGCTCTTGCACACGTCGCACGGCACATAGATGTCCGGCAGGAAGTGCATTTCCACCTTGATCAGGCCATCGCCCTGGCAGGCTTCGCAGCGCCCGCCCTTGACGTTGAACGAGAAACGTCCCGGCCCATAACCACGCGAGCGCGACTCGGGCACACCGGCGAACAGTTCGCGAATCGGCGTGAACAGTCCAGTATACGTCGCCGGGTTGGAGCGTGGCGTGCGGCCAATCGGGCTTTGGTCGATATCGACGACTTTGTCGAGATGTTCCAGGCCCTTGATGCTGTCGTGCGCTGCCGCTTCCAGCGTGGTCGCACCGTTGAGTGCCGTGGCGCTCAGTGGGAACAGCGTGTTGTTGATCAGCGTCGATTTGCCTGAGCCGGAAACACCGGTCACGCAGGTCAGCAGGCCAATCGGGATTTCCAGATCGACGTTGCGCAGGTTGTTGCCGCGTGCACCTTTGAGCGCCAGAACCTGCTTCTTGTTGCGCGGCGTGCGCTTGGCCGGCACTTCGATCTTCACCCGGCCCGACAGGTATTTACCTGTCAGGGAATCCGGATGCGCCATGACTTCGGCAGGTGTGCCTTCAGCGACGATCTGCCCGCCATGCACCCCGGCACCAGGGCCAATATCCACTACGTAGTCAGCCAGACGAATTGCGTCTTCGTCGTGCTCGACCACAATCACCGTGTTGCCGATATCGCGCAGGTGCTTAAGGGTGCCGAGCAGCCGATCGTTATCACGTTGGTGCAAACCGATAGAGGGTTCATCGAGAATATACAGAACGCCTACCAGGCCCGCGCCGATCTGGCTGGCCAGACGAATCCGCTGCGCCTCGCCACCGGACAAGGTGTCAGCGCTGCGATCCAGCGACAGATAGTCCAGACCCACGTTGACCAGAAATTGCAGGCGCTCGCGGATCTCCTTGAGAATCTTGTCAGCGATCTCGCCACGACGCCCCGTCATCTTCAGGGCACCGAAGTATTCGCAGGCATCGCCAATCGGCAGGTTGGTCACCGCCGGCAGCGTCTTCTCGCCGACCCATACGTGGCGCGCTTCGCGACGCAGGCGGGTGCCGCGGCAATCCGGGCAGGACTGCGTGCTGAGGAACTTGGCCAGCTCTTCACGTACGCTCGCCGATTCGGTTTCGCGGTAGCGACGCTCCAGATTCGGCACGATGCCTTCGAACGGGTGCGAACGTTTGACGATATCGCCACGGTCGTTCAAGTACTTGAAGTCGACGTTCTGCGAACCGCTGCCATGCAGGATGAATTTCTGCTGATCGGCCGGCAGTTCGTTGAAGGGCACTTCCAGACTGAAACCATAGTGCGAGGCCAGTGAGCCAAGCATCTGGAAGTAATAGACGTTGCGCCGATCCCAGCCGCGTATGGCGCCCTCTGCGAGTGTCAGCTCGCCATTGACCAGTCGCTTGATGTCGAAGAACTGCTTCACCCCCAAGCCATCGCACGTCGGGCAGGCGCCGGCCGGGTTGTTAAAGGAGAACAGTTTGGGTTCCAGCTCGCTGATCGCGTGACCGCAGATCGGGCAGGCGAAGCGTGCGGAGAAGATCATCTCTTCGCCCGGCTCGTCGTCCATCGGTGCGACCAGCGCGATGCCGTCGGCCAGTTTCAGAGCGGTCTCGAACGATTCGGCCAGGCGCTGTTGCAGATCGGCGCGCACCTTGAAACGGTCGACGATGACGTCGATCGAATGCTTCTTCTGTTTATCCAGCTTCGGCAGCTCGTCGAGCTCGCAGATCCGGCCATTGACCCGGGCGCGAACGAAACCTTGCGCGCGCAATTCTTCGAAGACCGAAAGGTGTTCACCTTTACGCTCGCGGATCACTGGCGCCAGCAGCATCAGTTTGCTGCCTTCCGGCTGCGCCAACACCAGGTCGACCATCTGGCTGACGGTCTGGGCTTCCAGCGGAATGTCGTGATCGGGGCAGCGCGGGGTACCGACGCGTGCATAGAGCAGGCGCAGGTAGTCATAAATTTCGGTGATGGTGCCGACCGTGGAACGCGGGTTGTGCGAGGTCGACTTCTGTTCGATGGAGATCGCCGGCGACAGGCCTTCGATGGTGTCGACGTCGGGTTTTTCCATCATCGACAGGAACTGCCGGGCGTAGGCCGACAGCGATTCGACATAACGGCGCTGACCTTCGGCGTAGAGCGTGTCGAAGGCCAGGGAAGACTTGCCGGATCCGGACAGGCCGGTGATAACGATCAGTTTGTCCCGTGGCAGGGTCAGGTCGATGTTCTTCAGGTTGTGGGTACGGGCCCCACGTATCAGGATCTTGTCCAAAGTGGCCTCGCTCGGCGGGCGTCGAAAACGTAGGAGTATACGGGCAAATACTGGATGGATGCACACTATCAAACGAGCGGGTTATTGCTCTTACATGAAGAGTCTGTCAGGTGATGCGCGGCAAAGCGTCGCGATATACCCTGTCAATCGATGGGACTGGTAGAATCGCCGCCGGTTCACATGAGGTTTTTCCATGCACGATCCCCACAGCGAACGCATGAGTGGCAGTGAGACCCGCGCAGCAAGCGGTCTGGCCCTGGTGTTCGCCTTCCGTATGCTTGGCATGTTCATGGTGTTGCCGGTACTGGCGACCTACGGCATGGATCTGGCAGGAGCGACCCCGGCCCTGATAGGCCTGGCAATCGGCGCTTACGGCCTGACGCAGGCAATTTTCCAGATTCCGTTTGGCATCATCTCCGATCGTATTGGCCGCCGGCCGGTGATTTACCTGGGCCTGATCGTCTTCGCCCTCGGCAGCGTCCTGGCGTCTCAAGCCGATTCGATCTGGGGCGTGATCGCCGGCCGAATCCTGCAAGGTGCCGGTGCGATCTCTGCTGCGGTCATGGCACTGCTGTCCGACCTGACCCGCGAGCAGCACCGCACGAAAGCCATGGCCATGATCGGCATGACCATCGGTTTGTCATTCGCCGTCGCAATGGTCGTGGGCCCTCTGCTGACACGCGCCTTCGGCCTCTCCGGGTTGTTCCTGGCCACTGGCGCCATGGCGCTGCTTGGCATCGTCATCGTGATGTTTATGGTGCCCCGTGCCACCGGTCCGCTGCAGCATCGAGAATCCGGTGTGGCCCGCCAGGCGCTGCTGCCAACGCTCAAGCATCCGGACCTGTTGCGCCTGGACCTGGGCATTTTTGTGTTGCACGCCATGTTGATGTCCAGCTTCGTCGCCTTGCCCCTGGCACTGGTCGAAAAAGCCGGCCTGCCCAAGGAGCAGCACTGGTGGGTTTACCTCACTGCGCTGCTGATTTCCTTCTTCGCCATGATCCCGTTCATTATCTACGGCGAGAAGAAACGCAAAATGAAACGAGTTTTATTGGGCGCGGTGATGACGCTGATGCTGACTGAGCTATTCTTCTGGCAGTTCGGTGACAGCTTGCGGGCTCTGGTGATCGGCACGGTGGTGTTTTTCACCGCGTTCAATCTGCTGGAGGCTTCATTGCCGTCGCTGATCAGCAAGGTTTCACCGGCAGGCGGGAAGGGCACGGCCATGGGCGTGTACTCCACCAGCCAGTTCCTCGGTTCGGCACTCGGCGGGATACTCGGCGGCTGGCTGTTTCAGCATGGCGGTCTGTCGGTTGTGTTCCTCGGATGCGCCGGTCTGGCTGCCATCTGGCTGGCCTTTGCTGTTACCATGCGCGAACCTCCCTACGTGACGAGCCTGCGCTTGCCGTTGTCGCCCGAGGCGATCCGCGAAGCGGGTCTGGTCGAGCGCCTCAAGGCCCTCGTGGGGGTAACAGATGCAGTGATAGTCGCTGATGAGGCGGCTGTTTACATCAAACTGGACAAAGAATTAGTGGATCGCGACACCCTCGAACGCCTGGTGAACAACCCGGCCGAGGCTGCTTGCGGCGCTTAGGAGAACGTTATGGCCCGTGGGGTTAACAAAGTCATATTGGTCGGCACTTGCGGCCAGGATCCCGAAGTTCGCTACCTGCCTAACGGTAACGCCGTGACCAACCTGAGTCTGGCAACCAGCGAACAATGGACTGACAAGCAAACCGGTCAGAAGGTCGAGAAGACCGAATGGCACCGTGTGTCGATGTTCGGCAAGGTGGCCGAGATCGCCGGTGAATACCTGCGTAAAGGTTCGCAGGTCTACATCGAAGGCAAACTGCAGACCCGCGAGTGGGAAAAAGACGGTATCAAGCGTTACACCACCGAAATCGTGGTCGACATGCAAGGCACCATGCAACTGCTCGGCGGCCGTCCACAACAGGGCGACCAACAAGGCGGTGGCAACAACTACCAGCAGTCCGCTCCGGCACCACGCCAGCAGGCTCCGCGTCCGCAGCAGTCGGCTCCGCAACAGCGTTCGGCCCCGGCTCCACAGCAGGCCGCACCGCAACCAGCTCCGGATTTCGATAGCTTCGATGACGATATTCCGTTCTGATCCGCAGCTTGTTCAGAACCGCAAAATAAAAAAAGCGAAGCCATATGGCTTCGCTTTTTTGTGGGCGCCGTTAAAAGGTTAACGTGACAGAGCAGTCACATTGGCTCGCGCCGAGTGCAGTTTCTTGTAACTGTCGATCAGCCGCAGGTGCCGGTCCAGCCCCTCCAGCTTCATGCTGGTCGGCGTCAAGCCATGGAAGCGCACGCTGCCGTCCACCGAACCAATCGCCGCATCCGTTCGCTCGTCGCCAAACATCCGGCGGAAATTAGCCTCGTAGTCTTCCAGTTCCAGGTCTTCGTCGAGCTTCATTTCCAGCACGACGTTGACTGCCTGATAGAACAGGCCACGTTCAACGGTGTTGTCGTTGTACTGCAGGAACATTTCCACGGCCTCTTTCGCCTCTTCATATTGCTGCAGGGCGAGATAAATCAGCAGCTTCAACTCCAGGATCGTCAACTGACCCCAAGCGGTGTTGTCATCGAATTCGATGCCGATCAGCGTGGTGATCTCGGTGTAATCGTCCTGCTCGCTTTTTTCCAGGCCTTGGGCGAGGTTGCGCAGGCCGACCTTGCTGAGGTTATGCAGGTTGAGGATGTCGGCGCGAAATTGCAGGGCTTTGTTGGTGTTGTCCCAGATCAGATCTTCGACCGGGTAGATCTCCGAGTAATCCGGCACCAGAATCCGGCAGGCCTTGGCACCGATGTGCTCATAGACCGCCATGTAGACTTCTTTGCCCATGTCTTCGAGGATGCCGAACAGGGTGGCGGCTTCCTCGGCATTGGAGTTTTCGCCTTGGCCGGAGAAGTCCCACTCGACGAATTCGAAATCCGCTGCAGCGCTGAAGAAACGCCACGACACGACACCGCTGGAATCGATGAAGTGCTCGACAAAGTTGTTCGGCTCGGTGACCGCGTGCCCTTCAAAGTCGGCTGCGGCAAGTCGTTCAAACCTTCGAAACTGCGGCCCTGCAACAACTCGGTCAGGCTGCGCTCCAGTGCCACTTCCAGGCTCGGGTGTGCGCCGAACGAGGCGAATACGCCGCCAGTGCGCGGGTTCATCAGGGTCACGCACATCACCGGAAATTCACCTCCCAGGGATGCATCCTTGACCAAAACGGGGAACCCTTGCTCCTCCAGGGCCTGAATGCCGGCCAGGATACCCGGGTACTTCGCCAGCACGTCGGCCGGCACATCAGGCAAGGCAAATTCGCCTTCGATGATTTCGCGTTTGACCGCGCGCTCGAAGATCTCCGACAGGCATTGCACCTGGGCTTCGGCCAGGGTGTTGCCGGCGCTCATGCCGTTGCTCAGGAACAGGTTCTCAATCAGGTTGGAAGGGAAGTACACCACTTCACCGTCCGAACGCCGCACGTAAGGCAGCGAGCAGATGCCCCGTTCTTCATTGCCCGAGTTGGTATCGATCAGATGGGAGCCGCGCAACTCGCCGTCGCGGTTGTAAATCTTCAGGGTGTACTCGTCGAGAATTTCGCTCGGCAGTTCGTCTTTTGGCCCCGGTTTGAACCACTTCTCGTTCGGGTAATGCACGAACTCGGCATTGGCGATCTCTTCGCCCCAGAACTGGTCGTTGTAGAAAAAGTTGCAGTTCAGGCGCTCGATGAACTCACCCAGCGCCGAGGCCAGTGCGCCTTCTTTGGTCGCGCCCTTGCCGTTGGTGAAGCACATGGGCGAATGCGCATCACGGATGTGCAGCGACCAGACGTTGGGCACGATGTTGCGCCACGAAGCGATTTCGATCTTCATCCCCAGGTCGGCCAAAATGCCCGACATGTTGGCGATGGTCTGCTCCAGCGGCAGGTCCTTGCCCGCAATGAAAGTGCCAGCGTCCGAACCGGCAACCGGCATCAACAAAGCCTGAGCATCGGCATCGAGGTTTTCGACTTCTTCGATGATGAACTCAGGGCCGGTCTGCACGACCTTCTTCACCGTGCAGCGATCGATCGAACGCAAAATGCCCTGGCGATCCTTGTCGGAGATGTCCGCTGGCAACTCGACCTGGATCTTGAAGATCTGGTTGTAGCGGTTTTCCGGGTCGACGATGTTGTTCTGCGAAAGGCGAATGTTTTCCGTGGGGATGTTGCGCGTGTCGCAGTACAACTTCACAAAGTACGCCGCACACAACGCCGACGACGCCAGAAAGTAGTCGAACGGCCCCGGTGCCGAGCCATCGCCCTTGTAGCGAATGGGCTGATCGGCGATCACCGTGAAGTCGTCGAACTTGGCTTCAAGTCGAAGGTTGTCGAGAAAATTGACCTTGATTTCCATGCGGGATTACCAGAATACGGCTAAACGAATGGGCGCCATTATCCGGCATTTCAACGGTAAGTCTCCCCCGTCGGGCTGTTTTAGCCGGCAAAGCAAGGGCCGGCCGGAGGATTCGGCCTGGCCCTTTTCACGGTCAGCGGCTGGCTGCGAGGAATTCGTCAGTCGAGATCACGCTGGCGTAAGCAAAGCCCAAGGCCGACATGAACGCGGCGTGAACCTGGGCGGCTGGCACTGTCACGCCATTGAACTCCAGGTCGCGTGAGGCGCAAGCGTCGTGAATCACGGTGACGGTGTAGCCGAAGTCGGCAGCGGCGCGGGTAATGCCGTCGATGCACATGTGGCTCATGCTGCCGACCACGACCAGTTCCCTGATACCTTGCTCGTCGAGGATCGACTGCAGCTCGGTTTCACGGAACGAGTTGACGAAGTGCTTGAGCACCACCGGTTCATCGGCGCGGTTCAGAACCTTGGGGTGCAATTTCGCGCCGTCGGAGCCTGGAGTGAAGAAGGGCGCTTCGTCGGAAGTGAACTCATGGCGAATATGCACCACCGAGTCACCGGCATCGCGAAAGGCCTTGAGCAGTCTTACGGCGTTGTCGGCAGCAGCGTCGGCGCCGACCAGCGGCCACTTGCCCTGGGGAAAGTAGTCGTTTTGGATATCGACTACGATGAGTGCTTGCTTGGCCATGACTGTTTCCTCTTGAAGTGTTTGGGTGTGCAATGGAGTATCGGGTGTGGCAGGCATTCCGAGGATTGGCCGCACCGACAATAGACAGGGGAAAACTGACAATGGGCGCAGAAAGGGCCGCTGTGGCTGAACTGGGCGTGTTGATTTACCCCGGTGCGCAAATGGCGGCAGTGCATGGCTTGACCGATCTGTTCGGAGTCGCCAACCGGATTGCCGCTGAGCATCAGGCCGCGCAATTGCCGGTGTTGCGGGTCAGTCATTGGCAGGTCGACGGTGAGCAGCCGCCCGCGCGGGTTTACGACAGTCTTCCGGGCTCCGAAGGCGATTTGCTCGCGGTGTTGATTCCGCCATCAATTGGCGGCTTCAGTCCGGCGCAAATGCCGGCCTGCCTTGCGCAGTGGTTGCGTGATCAACATGCCCGTGGTGCGACGCTCGGCGGCGTCTGCGTCGGTTCGCTGATGTTGGCGGAAAGTGGTCTGCTCGATGGCCGCAGTGCCACCACACACTGGACGTCGGCGAAGGCTTTCGCCGAGCAATATCCGCAGATCAAACTGAAAGCCGATACGCCCATCGTCGATGACGGCGACCTGATCACCACTGCCGGATTGATGGCGTGGTCGGAACTCGGTTTGCGCATGGTCGATCGGCTGCTCGGGCCGAGCATCGCCACCGGCACTGCACGGTTTCTGGTGATCGAACACAGCGACAGTGCCAGCGAGTGCGGCAGCAACTTCTCACCTATTCTCAGTCATGGCGACGCGGCGATCCTCAAGGTTCAGCATTGGCTGCAAAGCACAGGCGCGACCGAGGTATCCCTGAGCGTAATGGCGCAACGCGCGGGCCTGGAAGAACGCACTTTCCTGCGTCGTTTTCGTGCCGCTACCGGGCTCAAACCGACCGAGTACTGCCAGCATCTGCGCGTCGGCAAGGCGCGGGAAATGCTTGAATTCACCAACGGCACGATCGATCACATTGCCTGGACGGTGGGGTATCAAGACCCGAGTGCGTTCCGGTCCACGTTCAGGAAAATTACCGGCCTGGCGCCGAGTGATTACCGCAGTCGCTTCGGCGTCGGCGCTGGCCAGAGTTGAACGCTCGAACAGGGGGAATGTCGGAGTGATTAACCGCAAGATTCACTGGCGGCATCCAGCAGGTGGCACCAGGCTTGATCAGAAGCCCTGACCTGCGACATCCACCAAGCGCAGATTGAAGGGGGATGCATGACCCCAACAAACCGCAAGAAACTGGTCGTCGCGCACTCCGTGCGGGCCCAGGCACCTCAGCATGAGGTGGAGACCAACCGCGCGCTGGCTCGTTGGCTGGCGCAGATTCTCGGGCTCAAGTTCGGTGGCAGTTACGACGCGAGCGTACACGGCGGTCGCGAGCTGTATCTATTGCCAACCCAGACGCTGGTAGGCGTGGCGGCCGCTCGGGCACTGGGGGTGAGGGGACCGGAGGATTTGTGGGGCGGCTATGTCGACCACGATTTCATCTGCACCAAGGCCATCAGCCATGGTTTATTCAGTCGCGATGCCTATGCGCCTGAAGGCTGGTCACCGTTGTTTTCCGAGCGGGTGCGTAACGTGGTGCTGGACGGTCTGACTGTCTTTTCCCTGGAAGACGCCCGTCCCGCAGCGGAGCATCTGTTGCAAAGCGGCCCGATCCGGTTAAAACCGGTGCACGCCTGCGCCGGTCGTGGCCAGGAGGTCGTCAAAACCCTCCAGCAATTTGACACCATTCTCGCCAGACCCGATGCCCAGTCCTTGTTCAGCGAGGGTGTGGTGCTGGAGCAGGATCTGCAAAATGTCATCACCCACAGCGTCGGCCAGAGCTTCATCGGCGACCAGGTGCTCAGCTACTGCGGTGATCAGTACCTGACCGAGGATGCTCACGGCGAGCAGGTCTACGGCGGTTCAAACCTGCTGGTCGTCCGGGGATACTACGAAGACCTGCTCGAGTTGCCGTTGGCAGAAGATGTGCGGCTGGCGATTCGCCAGGCCCAGGTGTTCGATAGCGCCGCCGACGAGGCCTACCCCGGTTTCTACGCTTCGCGGCGCAATTACGATATCGCCCAAGGCCTGGACAGAGAAGGGCAGGTGCGCAGCGGTGTGCTCGAACAATCCTGGCGCATGGGCGGCGCCAGCAGCGCCGAAGTGGCGGGCCTGCAGTCCTTCGTCAACGATCCGGGGATGCGCGCGATACGCGTGTCGTCGGTGGAAACCTACGTTGATCAGCCACTGCCGGCGGATGCCATCGAGGTGTACCGCGGCCCGGCCGAGAACAGCGAATTTCTTCTCAAATACGTAACGGTCAAATCTTATGACGGCTAGAAGCGAAAGCATTCAAATCGACATTGATGATGAGCAGATGAGCGGGACATTTCTCAGTCCCAAATCGAAAGTGCCGGGGGTGTTGTTCGTCCACGGTTGGGGCGGCAGTCAGGAGCGTGATCTTGAACGGGCCAAAGGCATTGCCGGTCTCGGGTGCGTGTGTCTGACCTTCGACTTGCGCGGGCACACTGGCGGCACAGGCATTCCCTTGACCCGGGTGACCCGCGAGGACAATCTGCGCGATCTGCTGGCGGCCTACGATCGCCTGCTCTCGCATCCGGCGCTGGACACCTCGGCGATTGCCGTAGTCGGTACCAGTTACGGCGGATATCTGGCTTCGATCCTCACCTCTTTACGCCCGGTACGCTGGCTGGCGCTGCGGGTACCGGCGCTGTATCGCGACGAACAATGGCACACCCCCAAACGTGATCTGGACAAGGCGGACTTGCGTGATTACCGAAGCACGCTGGTGCGCGCCGACAGCAA
Source organism: Pseudomonas sp. TH10 (assembly GCF_016651255.1). GTDB lineage: Bacteria > Pseudomonadota > Gammaproteobacteria > Pseudomonadales > Pseudomonadaceae > Aquipseudomonas. The sequence continues at coordinate 1,890 of NZ_JAEKEG010000058.1, read as the reverse complement.
TCGCGCGCTGCATGCGTGTTCGCAATTCACCGGGGATGTTCTGCTGGTCGAATCGGAAACCGATGACTATGTGCCCCACGCGGCGATCATGAGTTACCGCGCTGCGTGCCAGCAGACGCATTCCCTGACGCACCGGATTATCGACGGCGCCGATCACGCGTTGAGTGAACCGGTTTCGCAGCAGGCCTATACGTCGATTCTGGTGGACTGGATTACCGAGATGGTTGTGGGTGAGCGGTTGAGCATTATTCAGTCTTGAAGATCAAAAGATCGCAGCCTGCGGCAGCTCCTACAGAGAGCATACATTCCAACTGTAGGAGCTGCCGCAGGCTGCGATCTCTTGATCTTAATGCCTCGGTTTCTTCTCGATCCGCAACGACTTGGCCTTCGCCTCCACCAGCAGATACATCACCAACGTAATCAACAACGGCAGCAGGAAATAAATCGCTCGATACGCCAGCAACCCGGCCACCAGACCGCCTCGCGATGCCTCATGTTGCAGCAGCGCGACGAACACGGCTTCGAGCACACCAAGCCCTGCCGGAATGTGCGTGATGACCCCGGCAATCGCACTGATCAACAACACCCCTAGCACCAACGGATAGTCGAGTTTGCTCGGCAACAACGTGAATATCACCGCCGCCATCAGCGACCAGTTCAATGCGCCCAGCAACAGCTGTAACACCGCCATGCGCAGCGACGGCAAGTTGATTTCCACGCCACGGATCGACCATTCACGGCGCCTGGAGAACTGGCACGCCGCCAGATATCCGGCGCTGATCAGCAGCAACAGCACACCAATACCTTGTAACGCCGTGGTGCTGATCTTCCAGCCCGGCGGCATGCTCACCAGTCCGCTGCTGAACACCACTCCGGCAATGGTCATGTAGCCGAACCAGTTGGTTGCCAGGCTCAACCCAAGGATTTTGGCGATGTTGCCTTTGCTCACGCCGAGCCGTGAATACAGTCGATAACGCATGGCGATGCCGCCGACCCAGGCGCTCAGGTTCAGGTTGAATGCATAGCTGATGATGCCCACCGGAAGGATCTGTTTCCAGGTCAGATCCTGGCGTATGTAGGTGCGACCAATCAGGTCGAAACAGGCGTATACCAGAAAGCTCACCAGCGTCAGCCCTGCAGCGATGATCAAGGTGCGTACCTTGAAGTCCGCCAGGGTGTCGAACACTTCATTCCATTCGATGCGGCGGGCGAGCATCGTGAACAGCACGATCAGCGCCAGGAAAAACAGCATCGTCAGTGGCCGTTTCCAGCGACTCCAGCGGGATTTTCCCGGGCTCTCGGCGTGCGGCGCCGACTGTGTTTCAGCGCTGCTCATGGCGATCACTCCCGGTTGAATGGGTAAACAATTTCAGGCGCGGTTTGTGCGCCGGCAGCCAACCGGCCATTGCCGGGAAATGCCGCAGAAAGTGGAACACCAGAAAGCCCACGGTCATGTGCCAGATGCGCCCGCGCGGTGATTGACTGGCGTCCATGGCTTTGCAGTGGTTTTGGCTGAGTTCTTCGAGGCGCTCGAACAATTGCTGATTGAAGGCGCGATCGCGGATCAGCACGTTGGCCTCCAGGTTCAGCGACAGGCTCAACGGGTCGAGATTGCTTGAACCGACGGTGCTCCATTCTTCGTCCACCAGCGCGACTTTGCCGTGCAACGGGCGCTGACAGTATTCGTGGATCTGCACGCCGGCCTTGAGCAGGTAGTCGTAGGTCATGCGTGCAGCGAGTTTGGCCACCAGCATGTCCGGCTGGCCTTGCAGGATCAGTTTGACCTCCACGCCCCGGCGGGCCGCATTGCGGATCTCGCGCAGCAGGCGATAGCCCGGGAAAAAATAGGCGTTGGCGATCACCACCCGGCGCTGAGCACTGCGCAGTACC
>NZ_JAEKEG010000057.1 GCF_016651255.1 Pseudomonas sp. TH10 | reverse complement strand
ACAAGCAGGCGATCATCGCCGTGCTCTTCAGTGAGTACGAAAGCCTGGTGGACAGCTTCCTGCGTCCACCCCAGGGCCGCGCTTCCACGGTGGAAGACAAGCGTTTCTACCTTAAGGAACTGCTGGCAGCCATGTGGCGGTATCGCTTCCTGCATCGTGACCTCGAGCACCTGCTCGACAGCGATCCGGAGTTGGCCGGGCGCTACCGACGCTTTTCCCAGCGCTGCCTGATCCATGGCACGCAGATCTACGCCGGCTTCGTCGAGGCCGGGATCCTGCGCATGGATAAGGTGCAGATCGAGTCCCTGACCCTCAACGCCTGGATTATCCTGACCTCCTGGGTGCGTTTTCTCTGCACGACGCGGGAAAATTCCAATCACTTGAGTGAGCAAGCCGTCAAGCGTGGGGTGTATCAGGTGCTGGTGCTGGAGGCGGGCTTCGTCACGGATCAGGCGCGTGATGAAGTCAATGCGCTGTACGAAGAATTTTATGTGCCGCTGGGTCAGGCGCTTGAAGAAGCGCATGAGGAATCACAACCGCTTTAATCACAGGAGCCCGTTATGCCGATTGCGCAACTGATCAGCCCGCAAGCATTGGATGCCCGTAAGGAACAGCCGGGGCTGGTGATTCTCGATTGTCGTTTTGCCCTCGAAGATCCTGATTACGGGCAGCGCAGCTACGCCGAAGGGCACATTGCCGGCGCGAGCTTCGCCGATCTTGAGCGTGACCTGAGCGGCAAAGTGCTCAAGGGTGTGACCGGGCGCCATCCGTTGCCTGAACCGGCAGCGTTGATCGAGCGTCTGCAAGCCTGGGGCATCAATGCCGACAGTGACGTGATTCTGTATGACGACGGCCCCGGTGCCTATGCGGCGCGGGCGTGGTGGTTGCTGGCGTGGCTGGGCAAGCGTGATGGCGTGTTCATTCTCGATGGCGGGCTCAAGGCCTGGCATGCGGCGGGGTTGCCGCTGAGTCTAGATGCACCCGGTAAAGAGCGGGGCACCTTCACCGGTGAGCCGGACGCCTCGTTGGTGCTGAGCTGCGAACAATTGCAGCAGCGTCTCGACCAGCCGGCCATGACTTTGCTCGATGCTCGTGCCCTGGCTCGTTTTAAAGGTGAGGTCGAGCCGATTGATCCGGTGGCCGGGCATATTCCCGGGGCGCAATGCGCAGCTTTCACCGATAACCTGGGCGGCGACGGGCGATTCTTGCCGGCCGATCAGCTAAAGCAGCGCTTTGCGGCGAAACTGGCAGACCGTTCGCCGACGGAGCTGGTGGCCTATTGCGGCTCCGGGGTGACGGCGTGCCATAACCTGTTCGCCCTGTGCCTGGCGGGTTATCCGTTGGGAGCGTTGTATGCGGGGTCTTGGAGCGAATGGATCAACGATCCTGCGCGAGGCGTCGCCAAAGGCGAATAATCCTGTACCTGCAGGAGCGAGCTTGCTCGCGATGGAGATGAACGATAACGCGGGAAATCAGACACCCCGCGGCGCTCTCGGGTTTCTCGCGAGCAAGCTCGCTCCTACAGAGGATTTGCCAGCCACGCTGGGATGCGCCGCTCCAGGTAGTATCCCGGTTGCCTGAACGAACCCTCGACAAACCCGACATGCCCACCTGCGGCGTGCAATTCGAACTGGATGCACGGGGATAACTCGTCGGCTCGGGGCAGGCTGTGCGGGAATACAAACGGATCGTCAGCCGCCTGGATCATCAGCGTTGGCGTTTGGATCTGCCCGAGGAAATAACGGCTCGACGCTCGGCGATAATAATCTTCGGCATCGGCATACCCGTGCAGTGGAGCGGTCACCCGGCCATCGAAGTCCCAGAAAGTGCGCATGTTCTCCAGAGAGCCCAAGGCCGCCAGGGACGCCAGCCCATCTTCGCGCCCGTCATGCTGGAACTGGCGTTGCTTGTTCTTGATGTAGGCCAGCATTTCGCGCATGAAATGCGCCTGATAGACCCTTGAAAAACCCTGGCCGATGCGATCTGCACATTGATCCAGGCGAAAGGGCACCGATACCGCCACTGCACCCTGCAAGCCACTGTCACGGCCACTTTCACCCAGGTATTTGAGCAACACATTGCCGCCCAGGGAATAACCGACTGCGTACAACGGAGCGAGTGGCCGCCTGGCGCGCAAGTGCTTGAGGGTTTCGGCCAGGTCATCGCTGGCGCCGGAATGGTAACTGCGCGGCAACAGGTTCGGTTCCCCCGAGCAGCCGCGCCAGTTCAGTGCAACGCTGGCCCAGCCCTGGGCCGCCAGCGCCTTTTGCACGCCCGCGACATAAGGTGAATTGGAAGAGCCGGTCAGCCCGTGCAGGACCAGCACCAGCGGGGTGTCGGCGCCATGCGGGCCATGCCAGTCGAGGTCAAGAAAGTCACCATCCTCAAGCCACAGGCGCTCGCGCTCGCGTCCAATGTGGGTGGTTTTACGCCACAGCGGTCCCCACAATGTTTGCAAGTGCGGGTTGCCAAGGCCGAAGGCGGGGCTGAAGCGTTCTGACGGAGGGTGCACGATTACTCTCGAGGCGGCGGTGCCTGCTTCCATTGAGGCAGGCACCTTTTCAGGCGGGTCGATTAACCGGCGATCTGTGCCATACGTTGCCACAACGCGTAGTACACCCGCCCGGATTTCTGCTCCCGATGCAGGCGCCAGTTGCCTGGCAAGCCAAGGCTTGATGGCGCGTTTTCGCTCTCGGTGTAGATCCAGGCCTCGTCGGCCAGCCACTGGCGCTCCTCAAGCAGGGTGCACACGGTTGGCAACAGGTTCTGGTTGAACGGCGGGTCGAGGAATACCAGGTCGTAGGCCACGGCGGCCTGGGTTTCCAGGTAACGCAAGGCGTCGGCCGTCTGGATTTGCCCGGTGGTGCAACGCAGCGTGCCCAGGTGCTCCTTGATGCTCGACACGGCAATGTTACTGGCGTCGAGCGCCTGGCCCAGGGCGGCGCCTCGGGACAATGCCTCGAGGAACAGCGCGCCACTGCCGGCGAAGGGGTCGAACACTTTCGCCCCGGCGACATAAGGCGCGAGCCAGTTGAACAGGGTTTCACGCACCCGGTCCGGCGTCGGGCGCAAGCCTGGTGCGTCGGGGAAGCTCAGCTTTCGGCTGCCCCATTCGCCGCCGATGATGCGCAATTGGTTCACGCCGTTATGCACGTTGTGAAGCGGTTTTTTGGGACGAGTAGCCATTAATGCTCCGGAACCCCGAGCGGTTGCTCGGCAGGTTTATCAGAAGGGGCCGGTAACGGCTTTTGCGGCACGGTCGGGCCAGCGGTGACGATGACCATTTTGTCCGTGCTCAGGTGTTTGTTCAGGGCGTCGCGGACTTGTTCCACGGTCAGGCTCTGCGACTGACGCATGAAGTCGTCCAGATAGCTCAACGGCAGATTATAGAAGCCCATGGCGCCAAGTTGGCCAACGATATCGGCGTTGCTTGCGGTGGACAGCGGGAAGCTGCCTGCGAGTTCGCGTTTGGCGTCGTCGAGTTCTTTCTGCGTCGGACCGCTTTTCAGGTAATCGGCGAGCACGTCCTGCACCAGTTTCAGGGTGCCTTCGCTCATTTCTGCGCGGGTCTGCAGGTTGATCATAAACGGCCCGCGCGCCTGCATCGGGCTGAAACCCGAGTACACGCCGTAGGTCAGGCCACGTTTTTCGCGGACTTCACTCATCAATCGCGTGCCGAAACCACCGCCGCCAAGGATCTGGTTGCCCATCGACAGGGCGGCGTAGTCCGGGTCATCGCGGTCGATGCCCAGTTGCGCCAGCAGCAGGTTGGTCTGTTTGGACGGGAATTCGATGTGGCCGGTGCTGGCCTGGGGCTCTGCCGGTTGCGCAATTTTCGCCAGCGCCGGGCCTTTCGGCAGGGCAGTGGACACCTGATTGGCAATTGCCTCGGCTTCCGCGCGGGACAAGTCGCCGACCAGCGCGATCACCACGTTGCCGGCCGCGTAGGCCTTGGCGTGGAACTCACGCAGCTGCGCGAGGGTGATCTTCGGTACGCTCTGCGGGTTGCCGTCGCTCGAATGCGCGTACGGATGATCGCCATACAAACGCTTCATCAGTTCGAGGCTGGCGAGTTTGCCGGGGTTCTGTTTCTGATACTCGAAACCGGCCAGCATCTGGTTCTTGATGCGTGCGAACGAGTCGGCCGGGAAGGTCGGTTTGCCGACCACTTCGGAAAACAGCTCCAGGGCCGGCGCGCGTTTATCTGCGGCGCTGAGGCTGCGCAGCGAGGCCAGCGCCATGTCCTTGAAAGCACCGTTGCCGAAATCGGCACCGAGGCCTTCAAAGCCCTGAGCGATAGCACCGACGTCTTTGCCGGCGACACCTTCATTGAGCATCGCGTTGGTCAGCACCGCCAGACCTGCCGCGTTGCCGTCCTGGCTGCTGCCGGCGGCGAAGATCAGGCGCATGTCGAACATCGGCAATTCATGGGCTTCGACGAACATTACCTTGGCGCCTTCGGCGGTGTTCCAGGTTTGCACGTCGAGCTTGCGGCTGGCCGGGGCCTTGCCGTCGAGTTCGGCCAGCGATTGCAGTTTCTGGCTGGACTTGGCGTTATCGAGGGCTTCGCTGGCTGTCGAGTCGTCGGGCCGCAGCAAGTAGACGGTCGCGGAGCCGATCAGCGCGACAACGACGAGGCCGATCAGCGCCAGGCGCTGGTTTTTACGCTCACTCATGAGTCGTCTCCAGTGGCAGGACGTGGGCGACGCTGAGACGTTCGCGGGTGAAATACAGCTTGGCGGCGTTCTGGATATCTTGCGGAGTGACGCTTTCGAGATCGGCGAGTTCGGTGTCCATCAGTTTCCACGACAGGCCGACGGTTTCCAGCTGGCCTATGGCGGTGGCCTGGCTGGTGATCGAGTCACGTTCGAAGACCAGACCGGCGATCACTTGCGCACGCACGCGCTCCAGCTCTTCGGCGGACGGCGCGGTGGTTTTCAGCTGCTCCAGCAGTTTCCACAGGCCGGCCTCGGCTTGCGCCATGGTCTTTTTCTTCTGCGTGTTCGGAGTTGCCGACAGGGTGAACAGGCTGTCGCCACGGGTGTAGGCGTCGTAACTCGACGAACCGCCGGACACCAGCTCTTCGCCGCGCTCCAGTTGTGTCGGGATACGGCCGCTGTAACCACCGTCGAGCAGTGCCGAGATCAGGCGCAGAGCGTTGACCGAGCGCTTGTCTTCAGCCGTGGCGATGCTCGGCACATTGAAGCCCAGCATCAGGCTCGGTAATTGGGTCTGCACGTGCAGGGTGATCTTCCTTTCACCGGGCTCGGCCAGTTCCAGAGGCTGCTTGGCTGACGGCACGTCACGCTTGGGGATCGGGCCGAAATAGCGCTGGGCCAGGGTCTTGACCTCGTCTGGAGTGACGTCGCCGACCACCACCAGGGTGGCATTGTTCGGCACGTACCAGGATTGGTACCAATGGCGCAGCTCCTCGACCTTCATGCGGTCCAGGTCGGCCATCCAGCCGATGGTCGGCGTGTGGTAGCCGCTGGCCGGGTAGGCCATGGCCTTGAAGCGCTCATAGGCCTTGGACATCGGCTTGTCATCGGTGCGCAGACGGCGCTCTTCCTTGATGACTTCGATTTCCTTGGCGAATTCGTCGGCCGGCAGGCGCAGGTTGGCCATGCGGTCGGCTTCCAGCTCAAACGCTACGCCCAGACGGTCGCGGGCCAGCACCTGGTAATAGGCCGTGAAATCGTCGCTGGTGAATGCGTTCTCTTCAGCGCCCAGGTCGCGCAGGATCAGCGAGGCTTCACCGGGGCCGATTTTTTCGCTGCCCTTGAACATCATGTGTTCCAGTGCATGAGACAAGCCAGTCTGGCCTGGTGTCTCGTAGCTGGAGCCGACCTTGTACCAGACCTGCGAGACCACCACTGGCGCGCGATGGTCTTCGCGCACGACGACCTTGAGGCCGTTGTCGAGGGTGAATTCGTGAGTCGGTTGCGGGTCGGCCGCCAGGGCCGAAAGGGGCAGGCAGACTGTGCTGAGCAGCAGGCCTGCGGCGCGGCGGGCTAGAGCATTCATTCGTTTTTTAACCTGTTGGGCTGCCCGCTTGGTCTTAGCCTAGGCGGGCGAGGAGGTGCTAGGATACTGATCCGTTTTACTGGCGGCCACGCCTATCAGGCCTTGATGCTTGATCAGGTTGTATGGGTTCGCGACGGGAATTCGGCATTTATTGGCAGAGTTCTGCTTTTTCGCCGATTTTGCCGCATCAGTCCTGTGTTAAATCGTTTTCCTGAGATGTCCCGTACACCTCGACAAAATGTTGCGCGTGAACAAGCTGGATGAAACACAGTCTGTTCTGCATCGAATATTTATTTGCCGGGGCGCCCTTATGGCGCGTCGCTACCGTGAGATAGCCGTCCTCCATGTTTGGTTCCAACGACGACAAGAAGACCCCAGCTGCGGCTGGCGAGAAGAAAAGCCTGTTCGGATGGCTGCGTAAGAAACCGCAGCAACCCGTCGTCGAACAGCCACAGCCACTTAATGAGCCGGTTCCAGAGCCAGTACTGGATGAGGAGCCGGCGCCGATTGTCCTGCCGATCGCCGAGCCGGTGCTGCAGCCGATCGTCGAGCCTGAACCTGAAGTCGTGGCTGAGCAACCCTCGACTCCGGTTCCGGTCGCCGAACCCTGGTTAAAATTGCCCGTCGCGGAAGAACCGGTGGCGTTGGTCGAGGATGAACTGGCACCGCACCTGCCGCCGCCAATCCCGGCACCGACGGTTGTCGCGCCGGAGCCCGCTCAGGCACTGTTTGTGGAGCCGCCTGTCGCCCCGGTGGTATTGGCTGAGCCTGAGGCTGTTGCAGTGGTACCAGTGCCAGTGCCAGTGCCAGCTGCGGTGCCAGCACCCGCTCCGGCACCAGCGCCAGCGCCAGTGGTCGAGGCGTCGGTTGCCATCATCGAGCCTGTTGCAGAGCCTGTGCGCACCGAAGAAACCAAAGCCGGTTTCTTCGCCCGCCTCAAGCAAGGCCTGTCGAAGACCAGCGCCAGCATCGGCGAGGGCATGGCCAGCCTGTTCCTTGGCCGTAAAACTATTGATGACGATCTGCTCGATGACCTCGAAACCCGTCTGCTCACCGCTGACGTGGGCGTCGAAGCCACCACGCAGATCATCCAGCGCCTGACCCAGAAGGTCGCCCGCAAAGAGCTGGCCGACGCCGACGCGCTGTACAAATCCCTGCAGGCCGAACTGGCCGCGATGCTCAAGCCGGTCGAACAACCGTTGAAAATCGTCTCGCAGAACAAGCCGTTCGTGATTCTGGTGGTCGGCGTCAACGGCGCCGGCAAAACCACCACCATCGGCAAACTGGCGAAGAAGCTGCAACTGGAAGGCAAGAAAGTCATGCTCGCCGCCGGTGACACCTTCCGCGCCGCTGCCGTGGAGCAATTGCAGGTCTGGGGCGAGCGCAACAAGATCCCGGTCATCGCCCAGCACACTGGCGCCGACTCGGCTTCGGTGATCTTCGACGCCGTGCAGGCCGCCAAGGCCCGTGGCATCGACGTACTGATCGCTGACACCGCCGGTCGCCTGCACACCAAAGACAACCTGATGGAAGAACTGAAAAAGGTTCGCCGGGTGATCGGCAAGCTCGACGCCGACGCACCGCACGAAGTGCTGCTGGTGCTCGACGCCGGCACCGGCCAGAACGCCATCAACCAGGCCAAGCAATTCAACCAGACCGTCGAACTGACCGGCCTGGCGCTGACCAAGCTCGACGGCACCGCCAAGGGCGGGGTGATTTTCGCCCTGGCCAAGCAATTCGGCCTGCCGATCCGCTACATCGGCGTCGGTGAAGGCATCGACGATTTGCGTACCTTTGAAGCCGAACCCTTTGTCCAGGCACTGTTTGCCGAGCGGGAGCGTTCATGATTCGTTTCGAACAGGTCGGTAAACGCTACCCGAACGGTCACGTCGGCTTGCATGAGCTGAGCTTTCGAGTCCGTCGTGGCGAGTTCTTGTTTGTCACTGGCCATTCCGGTGCCGGTAAATCCACCTTGTTGCGCCTGTTGCTGGCAATGGAGCGTCCGACCAGCGGCAAATTGCTGCTCGCCGGGCAAGACCTGGCCACCATCAGCAATGCGCAGATCCCCTTTTTGCGGCGTCAGATCGGGGTAGTGTTCCAGAATCACCAGCTGCTGTTCGATCGTACGGTTTTCAACAACATTGCCTTGCCGCTGCAGATACTCGGCTTGTCGAAGGCCGAGATCGTCAAGCGCGTCGACTCCGCCCTTGAGCGTGTGGCGCTTTCCGACAAGACCGACCTGTACCCGGGGGACCTCTCTACTGGTCAACAACAGCGCGTCGGCATTGCCCGGGCCATCGTCCATCGCCCGGCCTTGCTGCTGGCGGATGAACCCACCGGTAACCTCGACCCGCGCCTGGCGGCAGAGATCATGGGGGTATTTGAAGACATCAATCGCCTCGGCACCAGCGTGCTGATCGCCAGTCACGACCTGGCGTTGATCGCACGCATGCGCCACCGCATGCTGACCTTGCAACGTGGCCGATTGATCGGTGACGGGGAGGCAGGGGAATGAGTGCAACACGCAGTCCGAAGGTTTCCGAGCGCGTGGCCCCGAAAGCCGCCGATCCGCAGCCGCCGAAGAAGAAAAAACACGACGAAGACGACGGCCCGGACTTCGCCACGTTGTTCCGTGCCTGGGTCGAAAGCCATCGCGCCAGCCTGCTCGACAGCCTGCGCCGCCTCGGCAAGCAGCCGATCGGCAGCTTCTTCACCTGCATGGTGATGGCGGTCGCGCTGAGCCTGCCCATGGGGCTGTCACTTCTGCTAGGTAACGTCGAGCGTCTAGGTGGTTCCTGGCAGCGTGCGGCGCAGATTTCCCTGTACCTGCAACTCGACGCCAGCGCTGAGCAGGGGGAGGCATTGCGTGAGCAGATAAAAGCTATCCCCGGCGTCGCCGATGCTGAATACGTAGGCCGCGACCAGGCGCTCGAAGAGTTTCAGCAGCAGTCCGGCCTGGGCGACGCGCTCAAGGAGCTGCCCGAAAACCCGCTGCCTGGCGTGGTACTGGTCACCCCGAATGAGGTCGACAAGCCCGCTCTTGAAGCATTGAGACAAAAACTTTCCGAGTTGCCGAAGGTGCAGCAGGCGCAACTTGATCTGGTCTGGGTCGAGCGTCTGGCCGCCATCCTCAAGCTGGGCGACCGGTTTGTCTTCGGTCTGACAGTGCTGTTGGTTTCTGCATTACTTTTGGTGATAGGCAATACCATTCGTCTTCATATTGAAAACCGCCGCACCGAGATAGAAGTGATTAAACTCGTCGGCGGCACTGACAGCTATGTGCGGCGTCCCTTCCTTTATATGGGCGCGTTGTATGGCTTCGGTGCAGGGCTGTTGTCCTGGGGCGTATTGGCGTTCGGCCTGAACTGGCTGAACGATGCGGTGGTTGGATTGGCCGGCTTGTACGGCAGTGATTTCGCGCTGGCCGGAGTGCCAGTTGCCGACGGTCTGTCGCTCTTGCTTGGCGCGGTGCTGTTGGGGTATATCGGTGCATGGATTGCAGTCGCACGCCACCTGCGGGAGCTTGCGCCGAAGTAGAATCTTTTTTGCGCGTGATTGGCCTCGCGGTTTTTTTGGGAACTTGTACTTGAGTTTCCGGTCAATTTTTCGCAGTGCTGAAAGGCATGAGTCTGTAAGTCGGAGGTTTTTTCGTATGACCAATTCTTTGCAACCTGCGTATGCGTTGGTTCCCGGTGCGAACCTGGAAGCCTATGTACACACCGTCAACAGCATTCCATTGCTGACGCCGGAGCAGGAGCGTGAACTGGCCGAGAGTCTCTACTATGAGCAGGATTTGGGGGCGGCTCGGCAGATGGTGCTCGCCCACCTGCGTTTTGTCGTACACATTGCCCGTAGCTATTCCGGCTACGGTCTGGCTCAGGCTGACCTGATCCAGGAAGGTAACGTCGGCCTGATGAAGGCTGTCAAACGTTTCAATCCGGAAATGGGTGTGCGTCTGGTGTCGTTCGCTGTGCACTGGATCAAGGCGGAAATTCACGAGTTCATCCTGCGCAACTGGCGCATTGTGAAAGTCGCGACCACCAAGGCCCAGCGCAAGCTGTTCTTCAACCTGCGCAGCCAGAAGAAACGTCTGGCATGGCTGAACAACGAGGAAGTCCATCGTGTGGCGGAAAGCCTCGGCGTTGAGCCGCGGGAAGTGCGCGAGATGGAAAGTCGCCTGACAGGCCATGACATGGCCTTCGACCCGGCGGCTGAAGCCGACGACGACAGTGCTTTCCAGTCGCCGGCCAACTATCTGGAAGACCACCGGTACGACCCGGCGCGTCAACTGGAAGATGCCGACTGGAGTGACAACTCCAACCACAACCTGCACGAAGCGCTGGAAGTGCTGGACGACCGCAGCCGTGACATCCTCTACCAGCGCTGGCTGGCAGAAGAGAAGGCCACGCTGCACGACCTGGCGCAGAAGTACAACGTGTCGGCCGAGCGTATCCGTCAGCTCGAGAAGAGCGCGATGAACAAGCTCAAGTTGTCGATCGCCGCGTAACCGGTGAGCAGGCAATAAAAAACGCCCCGATCAGCAATGATCGGGGCGTTTTTGTTCATAAGATCAAAAGATCGCAGCCTTCGGCAGCTCCTACAGATAAATGTGTACACCTGTAGCTGGCGAAGGCTGCGATCTTTTGCTTTGGGCGTTCATTGCGCCCAAGGCGGTCGACGCGAGTCGTTCAGGCCCAGCAGATAGCTGTCGCCACCCAGCTGGCCCATCTGTTGTCGAACCCATCCTGCGCGTCGCGCAACATAGCTGGTGGGATGGCTCGCGCTCCAGACTCGCGGGTTTGGCAGGACCGCCGCCAGCAGGCTGGATTGCTGACGACTGAGCCCTTTTGCGCTAACACCAAAGTGGTGCCGCGCTGCCGCCTCTGCGCCAAACACGCCCTCATCCCACTCCACACTGTTGAGGTACACCTCAAGAATCCGCTGCTTGGGCCAGAACACTTCGATCAACCCGGTAAACCACGCTTCCAGGCCTTTGCGCAGCCAGCTGCGGCCGGACCACAAGAACAGGTTCTTCGACACCTGCTGGCTCAAGGTGCTGGCGCCCCGAATCGAACCGCCGAGCTCGTTGTGAGCCAGGGCTTTTTGAATCGCGCCAAAATCGAATCCCCAGTGCTCCGGGAATTTCTGGTCTTCACCGGCAATCACCGCAAGCTTGAGGTCGTCGGAGATCTCATCCCAGGGTTTCCAGGTGCGTTGCAGGTCAATGGGCTCGCCGTCGAACCATGACTCGATCTTGCGCTCGACCATCAAGGCCGTTCCCGGGGGCGGCACCACGCGAAATATCAGCACCAGCAATACGCTGCCGCCCGCGAACCAGAGCACGGCCTTGGTGAATCTTCGTACAATTAAACGCAGCATAGAGATGGCTTGGCCGAACCCGTGGAGCGGGCCATTATACAGACCCTGTTGATCGAGTCTGACTGGAGTTCTCATGCTGCGTGGCTTTCTGATGCTGGCCGCTTTTTTCGGCTTTACCGGAGTTGCCCTGGGCGCATTCGCTGCCCATGGCCTGAAGAGTCGCCTGACGCCTGAATACCTTGCGATATTCCACACCGGCGTCACTTATCAATTGGTGCATACCCTGGCATTGCTGGGCGTGGCGCTGCTGGCGACACAAATGCCGGGACGCCTGGTCACGTGGGCAGGTGCTTCGTTTGCGATCGGCATCCTGCTGTTTTCCGGCAGCTTGTATGTGTTGACCATGACGGGCATCAGCAAACTTGGGATCATCACCCCGTTTGGCGGGCTGGCGTTTCTGGTGGGCTGGTTTTGTCTGGGTCTTGCCGCCTGGCGCCTGGCCTGAGGTAACCAATCCCCTGTAGGAGCTGCCGCAGGCTGCGATCTTTTGATCTTCAAAAACGACATCAAAAGATCGCAGCCTTCGGCAGCTCTTACAGAGCCCAGGCCATTTCACCGGGGCAGCGCCTTTCAAGACGAATGGCTTGGGTCACCCAGTCTGATCGGGCTAGAATGCCAGCCCCTAAAAATGATGGCGGCGTTGCGCATGCGCATTCAGTTGAACGGCGAATCCCTTGAACTGCCCGACGGTGAAACCGTTGCGGCCCTGATCACCCGTCTGGAACTGACCGGACGCCGGGTGGCAGTTGAACTCAATCTGGATATCGTCCCGCGCAGCCAGCATGCCGAGACCACGCTCAACGACGGCGACAATGTCGAAGTCGTGCACGCCATCGGCGGCGGCTAGCCACCCGGCTCGCAAGGGCACAGAATTCTGCAAGACCCTCACTCCTAAAGAGGATTCCCCATGAGCATCGTTCGTAGCGACAAGCCTTTTGTGCTGGCCGGTCGTACTTACCAGTCGCGTTTGCTGGTCGGTACAGGCAAGTACCGTGACATGGAAGAAACCCGCCTGGCCATCGAAGCCTCGGGTGCCGAGATTGTCACCTTCGCCGTGCGCCGTACCAACCTTGGCCAGATCGAAGGCGAGCCGAACCTGCTCGACGTGCTGTCGCCGGAGCGTTACACCTTCCTGCCGAACACCGCCGGTTGCTACGACGCCATCGAAGCCGTGCGCACCTGCCGCCTGGCCCGTGAGCTGCTCGACGGCCACAACCTGGTGAAGCTGGAAGTCCTGGCTGACCAGAAGACCCTGTTCCCTAACGTCATCGAAACCCTCAAGGCCGCCGAAACGCTGGTCAAAGAAGGTTTCGACGTGATGGTCTACACCAGCGATGACCCGATCATCGCCCGTCAGCTGGCGGAAATCGGTGTGATCGCGGTGATGCCGCTGGCCGGTCTGATCGGCACGGGACTGGGGATCTGCAACCCTTACAACCTGCAGATCATCCTCGAAGAAGCCAAGATTCCCGTACTGGTGGATGCCGGTGTGGGTACCGCTTCCGACGCTACGATTGCCATGGAACTGGGCTGCGAGGCGGTGCTGATGAACTCGGCTATCGCCCATGCCCAGCAGCCGGTCATGATGGCCGAAGCCATGAAACATGCGATCGTCGCGGGCCGTCTGGCCTACCTCGCCGGTCGCATGCCGAAAAAACTCTATGCCAGCGCCTCCTCGCCGCTGGATGGTCTGATCAAGTAAGAGCCATTGATGACTGAATCAAAAGAAACGCCTATCCAGCCGGAAGAAGGCGAAGAGCGCCAACACCGTCGTATCAAGAGTTTTGTGATGCGCGCCGGGCGCATGACCGAAGGCCAGCAAAAAGGCCTGGAGCAGGGCACGCCACTGTTCGTGCTGCCGCTCGCCGATGCGCCGGTGGACTTCGATCAAGTGTTTGGCCGCTCTGCACCGCGCTCGCTGGAGATCGGTTTCGGCATGGGCCACTCGCTGCTGGAAATGGCCGCCGCCGCGCCGGATCAGGATTTCATCGGCGTTGAAGTTCACCGTCCGGGTGTTGGCGCGCTGCTCAATGGCGTGCTGACTCAGGGCCTGACCAACCTGCGGGTCTACGATTGCGACGCGATCGAAGTGCTCAACCGCTGCATCGCCGACAACAGCCTCGATCGCCTGATGCTGTTTTTCCCGGATCCGTGGCACAAGAGCCGTCACCACAAGCGTCGTATCGTTCAGGCGTCGTTCGCTGAACTGGTGCGCAGCAAGTTGAAGGTCGGCGGCATTCTGCACATGGCCACCGACTGGGAACCGTACGCCGAATACATGCTGGAAGTGATGAACGTCGCGCCGGGCTATCGCAACCTCGCCGAAGACGGCAAGTGCGTACCGCGCCCGGCCGAACGCCCGATCACCAAGTTCGAACGCCGCGGCGAACGTCTTGGCCATGGCGTCTGGGATCTGAAGTTCGAAAAACAGTCCTGAACCGTAATGCAAAATCCTGTGGGAGCGGGCTTGCCCGCGATGACGCCATAACATTCAACAACTGTGTTGACTGTCAGACCGCTATCGCGGGCAAGCCCGCTCCCACAGTTTTTGTGGCGTGTTCAGAATCAGCGGCGGTCAGCCACTACACCAATCAACACCAGCACCACGACCAGCACCGGCGCCAGGCTGTAGTTGTTGAACTGGCTCAGGCCCTTGACGATCCACGGCGTCGCATAAATCAGCGCGGCACCGCTGCCGACCATGCACAGCAAGGCCATCATCGGGACGCGCAAGGCGCCCGCGACGCTGCCCAGGCGTTGCTCGACCCAACCTTTGAAATCTGCACCAAACAACACCAACAGGCACCCCACCAGGGCCAGGGCGATTTCCGAGAGGTTGCTGCGGCTCCAGCGAGACACCGTGGCGAGGAGGTCGAGTACCAAATCCATTCGTTTTCCCTTAGGGCTGAAATCAGCTCAGAAAATTCTGCAGCAAGTCATTGAGAAACAGCTGGCCGCGTTCGGTGGCCGCCAGGCGTGACGGTTCGACCTGCAACAGGCCACTTTGTTCTGCCTCCAGCCGACCTTGCGCGAAGCTTTCCAGCGGCAGGCCGGTACGCTCAGGATAGAGTCGCGAATCCACGCCTTGTGTCAGGCGCAGGGCGTTCATCAGGAATTCGAATGGCAGCTCTTCGTTGGTCAGCGCTTTCTCGCCGGCCTGGAAATTTTTTGCCGGGTTGAGGTAATCCTTGGGCAGCCGGGTCTTCCAGGTGCGCACGATGCGCCCGTCCGGATGGCTCAGCTTGCCATGGGCGCCGGCACCGATGCCGATGAAATCGCCGAAACTCCAGTAGTTGAGGTTATGCCGCGCTGGGCGGCCAGGCTGTGCATAGGCCGACACTTCATATTGCGCGTAGCCGTGCTCGGCCATCAGCGCCTGCCCGGCCTCCTGAATGTCCCACAAGGTGTCATCTTCAGGCAGCGCAGGCGGCTGGTTCCAGAACACGGTGTTCGGTTCCAGGGTCAGTTGATACCAGGACAGGTGAGTCGGCTTAAGGGCGATAGCCTGGCGCAGGTCACTCAACGCATCGTCCAGGGACTGATCGGGCAAGCCGTGCATCAGGTCCAGGTTGAAGTTGTCGAACCCGGCCTGACGCGCCATGCCGGCAGCACGGAGGGCTTCGTCACCGTTGTGAATGCGGCCCAGGGCCTTGAGTTTGTCTTCCTGGAAGCTCTGGATGCCGATCGACAGGCGATTGATGCCCAGCGCGCGGTAAGCCATGAACTTTTCCTGCTCGAAGGTCCCGGGATTGGCTTCCAGGGTGATTTCGATGTCTGCGGCGAACGTTATGCGCTGCTCGACGCCCTTGAGCAGTCGGCCCAGGGCCGCAGCGCTGAACAGGCTCGGCGTGCCGCCACCAAAGAAGATCGAGGTGATTTCACGACCGTAAACAGCGTGCAGATCCTGATCGAGATCGGCCAGCAAGGCATCGACGTATTCCTCTTCCGGAAGCACCGGGCTGGCCGTGTGGGAATTGAAGTCGCAATACGGGCATTTGCGCACACACCACGGGATGTGGATGTACAACGACAAGGGCGGCAGCGTTGGCAGCGGCGCCCGAGGCGAAGCAGCGGCGCCGCCAATGATCAGCGACGACGCAGAAGAATCACCGGTCATTTCAAGCCCAGGCGCTGGCGCAGCAGATCCATTGCACGGGCGCGGTGGCTGATCTGGTTCTTGTCGGCCGGGCTCAGTTCGGCGCTCGACACGTTCCGCTCCGGCACCCAGAACAGCGGGTCATAACCGAAACCGTGTTCGCCACTGGCAGCGGTCAGAATCCGTCCGTGCCACAGGCCTTCGCAGAGGATCGGCAACGGATCATCGGCGTGACGCACCAGCGCCAGCACGCACACGAACTGCGCGCCGCGTTCGGCTTCCGGGACATCCTTCAAGGCGTCAAGCAGTTTGGCGTTGTTTGCCGCATCGCCTTTGCCATCGGCATAACGCGCCGAATAGATGCCCGGTGCGCCGCCGAGGAAATCCACCGCCAGCCCGGAATCATCGGCCAGCGCCGGCAATCCGGAAATACGCGCGGCGTTGCGCGCCTTGAGGATCGCGTTCTCGACGAACGACAGACCGGTTTCTTCCGGCTCGACCTTGCTCCACTCGCCAATCGAGCGCAGTTGCACCGATTCGCCGAGCATGGCCTGAAGTTCTTTGAGTTTGCCGGCGTTATGGCTGGCCAGTACGAGTTGCTTGAGGTTCATCATTCGCCGGGAAAGAGTTCTTGGTTGAAATTGATGGTGTTGATCTTGTCGCCGTTCTGCACCTTGATTTCAAAGGTGCGGGTTTCCTGCTGGTCAACCGGGTACTGGGCGATGTAGTACACCGCGCCCTGTTCGGTGATCTGGCGGAAATTCAACGGCACACTTTGGCTGGTCAGGTCTTTGACCGTGCCGGTGACGTTGGCGATCAGCGGTTTGCCGTCCTTGACCACCGAGACATTGATCACGCCTTGGTTTTTGCTGCGAATCAGCTCCGCCGCTTTGGCGATGTCCGGTTGCAGGTACGTCGAGTTGAAAGTGTTGTAGTGCACCGTCACGTCGCCAAAGGTTTCCTGACGCTCGCCCTTGATGACGTCCGCCGCCAGCGCGCTGGCGCTCAGGCAGGCAGTAAATAGAAACAGCGCTAGACGACCCATGTTGGTTCTCCTCGAAATGTCGTGTTTCACACCGCGATCTTGTGATCGGCAAGCACTGGGCTGCTGACGCGGTAGATCCCAATCTCACCTAACAGATTAGGCCATAGCTTACTGGCCCACCCGTGGCGGTGCTGTTGATCCACGGCAAGCCGATCAATGACCTTCGCGTCACGTTCGCGACAAAGCTCTTCAAAATCTTCGAAAGTGCAGAAGTGAATGTTCGGCGTGTTGTACCAGGTATACGGCAGGAACTCGGAAACCGGCATGCGGCCCTTGCTCGCCAGGTACCAGCGGCAGCGCCAGTGGCCGAAATTCGGGAAGGTGATGATGCACTGACGGCCGACCCGGAGCATCTCATCGAGGATCTTGTCCGGGTAATGCACGGCTTGCAGGGCCTGAGTCATGACGACGATGTCGAAACTGTTGCTGGCGAAGTTGCCCAGGCCCTTGTCCAGATCCTGCTCGATGACGTTGATGCCCTTGGCCACGCACTCGGCGATGTTGTCGGCGTCGTTTTCCAGGCCATAACCGGTGACGTTCTTGTGGTCACGCAGCCAGGTCAGCAGCTCGCCGTCACCGCAACCGAGGTCGAGGACGCGACTGCCGGCGGGGATCCATTCCTGGATGATTTCCAGATCAGCTCTCATGGCTTTCTCACAACGTGATGCGGTTCATGTAATTGCCGAACGCCTGCAAGTAGCGCGGGATCGGAATCAGGAAGGCGTCGTGGCCCTGCGGTGCGTCGATTTCCAGATAGCTGACGTCTTTCTTGGCGGCCATCAGCGCATCCACCAGCTCCCGCGAGCGGGCAGGGAGAAGCGCCAGTCGGTGGTGAACGACATCACGCAGAATTTGGCCTGGGCGTTGGCGAAGGTTTTCGCCAGGTCGTCGTCGAAGTTCGCCGCCGGATCGAAGTAATCCAGCGCCTTGGTCATCAACAGATAGGTGTTGGCGTCGAAGCGTCCAGAGAACTCTTCGCCCTGATAACGCAGGTAGCTTTCGACCTGGAACTCGACACTGTGAAAGTCATAGTTGAGCTTTTCGCTCTTCAGGCCACGGCCGAATTTCTCGCCCATGGAGTCGTCGGACAGGTAGGTGATGTGCCCGACCATGCGCGCCAGCATCAAGCCACGCTTGGGGATCACGCCCGCTTCCTGGAACGAACCGCCGTGGAATTCCGGGTCGGTCAGGATGGCCTGGCGCGCCACTTCGTTGAACGCGATGTTCTGTGCCGACAACTTGGGGGCTGAGGCGATTGCCAGGCAGTGCCGGATGCGATCGGGGTAGGTAATGCTCCATTGCATCGCCTGCATGCCGCCCAGGCTGCCGCCGATCACGGCGGCCCATTGGTTGATGCCGAGCACGTCCGCCAGGCGTGCCTGGCTGTGCACCCAATCCTCCACCGTGAGCACCGGGAAGTCGGCTCCAAATGGCTTGCCGGTCTCCGGGTTGATGCTGCTCGGGCCGGTGGAGCCATTGCAGCCGCCCAGGTTGTTCAGGCTGACGACAAAAAATTTAGTCGTATCAATGGGCTTGCCGGGGCCGATGCAACTGTCCCACCATCCGGGTTTGCGGTCGTCGGGGCTGTGGAAACCGGCGGCGTGGTGGTGCCCGGACAAGGCGTGGCAGATCAGCACGGCGTTGCTCGCCTGTGCGTTGAGCGTGCCGTAGGTTTCGTAGATCAGGTCATAGGCGGGCAGCGAACGGCCACAGGCCAGGGCCAGCGGTTCACTGAAGTGCGCCACTTGCGGCGTCACCAGGCCAACAGAATCGGCGGGAAAGGCAGTTGGCATCGACCCTGCTCTCGTTGAAATGAGGCGTAAGTCTAAAGACCGGGGGGGTTAGCGGCAAGCAAAGGCCGGGGCTGTTTGTTACTTGTCATACCGAGGCGTGGCCATCGCGGGCAAAGCCTTGCTCCCACAAGTCGGCACTTTACCTGTGGGAGCGGGCTTGCTCGCGAAGAACGATACTGCAGTGAGCCTGGGAGTTAGATGAGCAAGCGCAGGATCTGCGGCATCATCGTCATCTCGGCCAGGTTGTTGATGACCAGCATGTCGATCAGCTTCAACGCCAGAAACGCGAAGATCGGCGACAAGTCCAGCCCACCGAGGTTCGGCAGAAACTTGCGGAACGGTGCAAGGGCCGGTTCGCAGATCTGGTTGACCAGCTCGGCGCCAGGGTTGTGGCTACCCGGTGCAACCCACGAGAGGATCACGCTGATGATCAGGGCGAAGAAGAAAATCTTCAGGAACAGCGCGGTCACGCCGATCAGCGACCAGATCAGCAGTTGCAGCGGGTTGCCGGTCGTGCCGTAGGTCAGCAGCAGTGTCAGCGCCATCAGTGCCAATTGCACCAGGATCGCCAGCACCAGGGACGACATGTCCAGGCCGAACATGCTCGGGATGATCCGACGCAGTGGCTTGAGCAGCGGTTGTGTCGCCTTGACCACAAACTGGCACAACGGGTTGTAGAAGTTCGCCCGCACCAACTGCAGGACGAAGCGCAGCAGCACAATCAGCAGGTACAGACTGCCGAGGGTTTGCAGCACGTAAACCGCTGCGGTGTTCAATCCAATCATGTAAGGCTCCTTATTTGCCCAGTTGTTCGGCCATTTCGGCCGAGCGGTGCGCGGCGGCGCCGAGTGCGGTTTCGACCAGGGCTTCGAAGCCATTGGCCTGGAATGATTTGATTGCGGCTTCCGTGGTACCTGCAGGGGAAGTCACGCGGCGACGCAATTCAGCCGCGTCGACGTCACTGGCAACCGCCATGTGTGCAGCGCCCAACGCCGTTTGCATGGTCAGTTGAGCGGCGATATCTGCTGGCAGGCCGAGTTTGACGCCAGCGGCGGTCATGGCCTCGATCAGCAGGAAGAAGTACGCCGGGCCGGAACCCGACACGGCAGTGACCGCGTCCAGTTGCTGCTCTTCGTTCAGCCACAGGGCGATACCAACGGCGGACAGCAACTCTTCGGCTTGCTGACGCTGTTCGGCGGTCACTTCGTGGGTCGCGTACAAGCCGCTGACGCCTTGGCGCAGCAGCGCCGGCGTGTTCGGCATGCAGCGCACGATTGGCTGCTCGCCAAGCCAGGCCGTCATGCTTGCGCAGGTGATGCCGGCGGCGATCGACACCACCAGTTGGTTCGGCTTCAGGTTCGGGCGAATCGCTTCGCACACGGCTTTCATGGCTTGTGGCTTGACCGCCAGGACGACCACGTCGGCGTCTTTGATGGCCTCGGCGTTGTCGGCAAATACAGCAATGCCGTGTTCAGCGGCGACCTTGGCGCGGGTTTCTTCGCCCGGATCGCTGGCACGGATGTGTGCAGCTTCCAGACCTTTGGCGCGCAGGCCGCCGATCAAACTGGCTGCCATGTTGCCCGCACCGATAAACGCAATACGTGTGTTGCTCATGTGTGGTCCTTACAAAGAGAGCCATCAAGGCTGCATTGGTTGAGAGCCGCGCGCACCAAACAGGGCCGTACCGATACGCACCCAGGTGGCGCCTTGGGCAATGGCCGACTCAAGGTCGTGGCTCATGCCCATGGAAAGTGTGTCGAGCGGCAGGTTCAAACTGGCTTGCAGTTGCTGTACGGCAGCAAAGGCGGCGTCCTGGGCGGCGCGATCTTCAGTTGGCTCGGGAATCGCCATCAATCCGCGCAAGCGGATGCGCGGCAATTGGCTGATGGCTTGCGCCAGCGCCGGCAGATCTTCAGGGGTACAGCCGGATTTGCTGGCTTCACCGCTGACGTTGACCTGGATGCAGATATTCAGTGGAGGCAAATCGGCCGGGCGCTGTTCGGACAGACGTTGGGCGATTTTCAGGCGATCCACGGAATGCACCCATTCAAAATGCTCGGCAATGGCACGAGTCTTGTTCGATTGAATGGGGCCGATGAAGTGCCAGATCAAGGGCAGGTCAGCCAGTTCGAGCTGTTTACCCAAGGCTTCCTGCAGGTAGTTCTCGCCAAAGTCGCGCAAACCGGCGGCATAGGCTTCGCGCAGGGCCTCGGCGGGTTTGGTCTTGCTCACGGCGAGCAACTTGACGCTGTTTTCAGGACGGTGTGCGGCTTGGGTCGCGGTCTGGATGCGCGAACCAACGTGGAAAATGTTGTCTGCTATCGTGGACATCAAGAGGCGCCGGCGGTCTGAAGGTTCGCGGCATTCTACTGGAATTGGGGAACGCTATGGATATCACTGAACTGCTGGCCTTCAGCGCCAAACAAGGCGCTTCCGACCTGCATCTGTCGGCCGGTCTGCCACCGATGATCCGCGTCGATGGCGATGTACGGCGGATCAATCTGCCGCCGCTGGATCACAAGCAAGTGCACGAACTGATCTACGACATCATGAACGACACCCAGCGGGTCGACTTCGAGAAACATCTGGAAACCGACTTTTCTTTCGAAGTCCCCGGTGTCGCCCGCTTCCGGGTCAATGTCTTTAACCAGAACCGTGGCGCCGGGGCAGTGTTTCGGACCATTCCGTCAAAAGTGCTGAGCATGGAAGACCTCGCCATGGGCGACGTTTTCCGCAAGATCACCGACGCGCCGCGCGGGCTGGTGCTGGTTACCGGGCCGACCGGCTCCGGCAAGTCGACCACACTGGCGGCGATGATCGACTACCTCAACAGCCACCGGCATCACCACATCCTGACCATTGAAGATCCGATCGAATTCGTGCACGAATCGCGCAAATGCCTGATCAATCAGCGTGAAGTCCACCGCGATACCCGCAGTTTCGCCACCGCGCTGCGTTCGGCGCTGCGCGAAGACCCGGACGTGATTCTGGTGGGTGAGATGCGTGACCTGGAAACCATTCGCCTGGCACTGACCGCCGCCGAGACCGGGCATCTGGTATTCGGCACGCTGCACACCACTTCGGCGGCGAAAACCATCGACCGGGTGGTCGACGTATTTCCTGGTGACGAAAAATCGATGGTCCGTTCGATGCTCTCGGAATCGTTGCTGGCGGTGGTCTCGCAGACGCTGATCAAAAAGATCGGCGGTGGCCGAGTCGCAGCACACGAAATCATGCTCGGCACCTCGGCGATCCGTAATCTGATCCGCGAGGACAAGGTGGCTCAAATGTATTCGGCGATTCAGACCGGCGGCTCGCTGGGCATGCAAACCCTCGATATGTGCCTGAAGGATCTGGTCACCAAGGGATTGATCAGCCGCGAACATGCGCGGGAGAAAGCACGAACGCCGGACAATTTCTGAGGGAGATCGGTGGCGCTATCAAGTATGCCATCGCGAGCAGGCTCGCTCCCACAGGGGAATGCATTCCAATGTGGGAGCGAGCCTGCTCGCGATAGGGCCGTAATGTCCGGCGAAGATGTCGTGCTTTCAGATCAGCGCTGAACCACGCGCAATTGCTTGCTGGCCGGTTCCTTCGGCAATACGCGCTTGGCGACTACGTAGTGCTTTT
The DNA here is from genome assembly GCF_016651255.1 of Pseudomonas sp. TH10. GTDB lineage: Bacteria > Pseudomonadota > Gammaproteobacteria > Pseudomonadales > Pseudomonadaceae > Aquipseudomonas. The sequence goes on along the minus strand of NZ_JAEKEG010000057.1, from coordinate 11,270 downwards.
CCCAGTACGGCTTGTTCAGGGTGTCGATGCTTACCGACTTGCCGCGACGCGGCGCGTGGATGAAGCGGTCGTTGCCCAGGTAGATCGCAACATGATTGACCCGACGGCTCTTGATGTTGAAGAAGATCAGGTCGCCGGGCTTGAGATCCTTGCGCTCGACCTTCTCGCCATGACCGCTGGCCATGGCATTGGAAGTGCGTGGCAGGTCGAACGTGGCGTCGTTGAACGCGTATTTGACCAGGCCGCTGCAATCGAAGCCTTTACTTGGGCTGCTACCGCCCCAACGATAAGGTGTACCGAGGACGTTTACCGCGCGGCTGAGGACGTTGCTGCTTTCCTTGCTCGCCATCGGTGGCACCAGCTTGCCGTGGCTCTTGCTGCTCAGCGTGGTGGTTTTGCTTTTGCTGCTTTTGCTCGAAGGGGCAGAAGCATGGGATTTAGGGGTGAAACCGTTGACGTTGGGAAGACGTTGCTCACGATTGGTGGCGTGGGCGGCCAGTGGCATTAATAGGCAGATGGTTAGCCATGTCTTGAAAAATGGTCGCATTAGGCGTGGCTCTTATGTGTTAGCGCGCAACTTTATAACAGCTTTTTTGTCTGTTCCGAGGCCGTTGGTCGATTCGCAAAAGTCTCAAAGGGAACCAAATTGGCGACAGATGTACGCGGCTCGTCAGGCAAATGCCTTATGCGACAAGACTTTAGAGAACGGCAGGATAACATTTGCCATTTGTCGGCCACGCGTAAAAAAGTCACAAAGAATTAAAGAATATTTATCTATCGTGTGAATCGAGGTCATTCATGAATACCTATCAACACCCTGTTCCGCATCAGGACACCCATAGCAAGCTCATTGGCTACCTGCTGTGGATCCTCGGATTTACCGGTGCTCACCGCTTTTATTACGGCAAGCCGGTGACCGGGACGATCTGGTTCTTCACCTTCGGTTTGCTGGGTATCGGTTGGCTGATCGACCTGTTCCTGATCCCGGCCATGGATCGCGAGGCAGACCTGCGCTTCACCGCTGGGCCGATCGAATACAACGTCGCGTGGATTCTGCTGACCTTCCTGGGCGTGTTCGGTGTACACCGCATGTACCAGGGGAAATGGATCAGCGGGTTGCTGTACCTGGTGACGGGCGGGTTGTTCTTCCTGGGGGTGCTGTATGACTTCTGGACGTTGAATGACCAGGTTTCCGTGCGTAACGCGCAGAGCCGTTAAGCAAGATCAAAAGATCGCAGGCTTCGCCAGCTCCTACACTGGGATATGCGTTTCCCTGTAGGAGCTGCCGCAGGCTGCGATCTTTTTTCAGGCCTGGTGGCTGATCCGTCCATCCACCAGGGTGTACCGCACCACACTCGGCAGGCTGTGGCCAATGAACGGGCAGTTCTCGCCTTTGGACAGCCAGTTTTCACCGGCTACGGTCGAGGCCGCCGGATCGAACAACACGATATCCGCCGCACCCCCTACCACCAGCTTGCCTGCCGGCAGGCGCAACGCCTCGGCGGGGCCCGCGCTCAGTCGCGCCAGCAGTGTCGGCAGGTCGAGCAACCCATCCTCCACTAACGTCATGGCCAGCGGCAGCAGCAGTTCGACGCTGCTGATGCCCGGTTCGGTCGCGCCGAACGGCGCCAGTTTGGCATCGCGCTCGTGGGGCTGGTGGTGGCTGGAGATGGCTGACACCACGCCAGACTTCACCGCCTCGCGCAGGCCGTCGCGGTCAGCACGGGTGCGCAGCGGCGGCTGGACGTGATAGAGGCTGCTGAAGTCGATCAGCGCTTCATCCGTCAGGATCAACTGATACAGGGCCACATCGGCGGTCACCTGCAAACCACGGGCCTGAGCCTGAGCAATCAGCGCCACACCGCGAGCGCTGGTCAGTTGGCTGAAATGTGCGCGCACGCCGGTTTGCTCGACCAGCAGCAGATCACGAGCCAGCGCCACGGTTTCAGCCGTTTCCGGAATCCCCGGCAGACCGAGGAAGCTGGCCACCGCGCCTTCGTGAGCCAAGCCACCCTCAGCCAGATCGTGGTCCTGCGAGTTGAAAATCACCGTCAGATCGAAGGTCGCCGCATATTCCAGCGCCCGGCACAGGGTGCGGGTGTTGCGGAAACTCTCCAGACCGTTGCCGAACGCCACACAACCGGCGTCGCGCAGGGCCACAAGCTCCGCCAGTTGCTCGCCGTCCAAACCTTTGCTCAGCGCGCCAATCGGAAACACCTTGGTGTTGCCGGCTTCACGGGCGCGGTCGAGGATCAGCTCGGCCACGGCCGAGGTGTCGAGCACCGGTTTGGTTTTCGGCGGGCAGCACAGGCTGGTCACACCGCCAGCGGCCGCTGCTCGGGTTTCGCTGACGATCGACCCTTTGCGGCTGTAGCCCGGCTCGCGCAGGGCCACGTTCAGGTCGACGAGGCCCGGTGCGGCGACAAGGCCTTGGGCGTCGATGGTTTCCACTGCCGTGAAACCCGCTGGGGCCGCGCCGAGGGCGACGATCTTGCAGGCTTCAACGTGAATGTCGGTGATTTGATCCAGGCCGCTGCTTGGATCGATGACGCGTGCGCCGAGAATGCTGAGCTTCACTGGGCGTTCTCCTGCTCGAATTGACGCTGCGCGGTTTGTCCGCTCATGGCCATGGACAACACAGCCATACGAATCGCGATCCCGTAGGTCACCTGGTTGAGGATGACCGAGTGCGGACCATCGGCCACTGCAGACTCGATTTCCACTCCGCGATTGATCGGGCCCGGGTGCATGACAATGCAATCGGGCTTGGCGCCGGCGAGGCGTGCGGTCGTCAGGCCGAACAGGCGGTAGAACTCGCCCTCGCTCGGCAGCAGGCCGCCAGTCATGCGCTCTCGCTGCAGGCGCAGCATGATCACCACGTCGACGTCTTTCAGGCCTTCGGTCATGTCGGTGTAGACCTTCACGCCGTACTGCTCGATGCCGATCGGCAACAGGGTTTTCGGCGCGATCACGCGGATGTCCGGGCAGCCGAGAGTCTTCAGGGCAAGCATGTTCGAGCGCGCTACCCGCGAATGCAGGATGTCGCCGACGATGGCCACCGAGAGGTTTTCGAAACTGCCCTTGTGCCGACGGATGGTGAGCATGTCGAGCATGCCCTGCGTCGGGTGAGCGTGACGGCCGTCGCCGCCGTTGATGATCGCCACTTGCGGGCAAACATGTTCGGCGATGAAGTGTGCGGCGCCGGAATCACCGTGGCGCACGACGAACATGTCAGCAGCCATGGCTTCGAGGTTGCGCAAGGTGTCGAGCAGCGTTTCACCTTTACTCGCCGACGAAGTCGACACGTTCAGGGTGATCACGTCCGCCGACAGCCGCTGAGCGGCCAGTTCGAAGGTGGTGCGGGTACGGGTAGAGTTCTCGAAAAACACGTTGCACACGGTCTTGCCGCGCAGCAGCGGGACTTTTTACCGCCCGGGCGCCGACTTCCAGGAACGAGTCGGCAGTGTCGAGGATTTCCGTCAGCAACTCGCGGCGCAAACCGTCGAGCGAGAGGAAGTGGCGCAGCTGGCCCTGATCATTGAGCTGCAGCGGGCGCTTGGTATCTAGAGGCGTCATCGCGAGGGGGACTCTCAATAGGGCGGATTAAAGGTTGAAGTCTTGCAGTTCGAGCGTCAGCGGCTCGGGGCCGGACAGCTTCACCCGTTCGTGAGCGGCCAGCGACAGGGTCGCGCCGACCACGTTCGGGCGGATCGGAAGTTCGCCGGCGTCCAGATCCAGCAGGCAGACCAGCGTCACGCTGGCCGGGCGGCCGTAGTCGAACAATTCGTTCATGGCGGCGCGGATGGTGCGGCCGCTCATCAGCACGTCATCGATCAGCACCAGATGCTGGCCTTCGATCTCGAACGGCAGGGCGGACGGCCGTACTTGCGGGTGCAGACCGTTCTGGCTGAAGTCGTCGCGGTAGAAGGACACATCCAGCGTGCCCAGCGGCGCGTCGCTGCCCAGTTCCTTGAGCAGTGCCTGCGCGACCCAGATGCCGCCAGTGCGAATGCCGATGTAACGCGGTTCAGTGATTTCACGCTGGGCAAGGTGCGCCTTGAGGCGGGTCGCCATCTGGCTGATCAGATCGGCGGGATTGGGCAGGCTCATGGTTGCTCCTTCTTGGGCCCGGGCCAGATTCTGCTTGAGCAATGGCCCGGGTTGCAGCTTAGAGAGTCGCGTGGCGGCTCTTCAGGATAGGGTGTGATCAGGATTCGAACAGTGCGGTATTTTCATCGAGCCAGCCCTGCAACAGCAGAGCGGCGGCGATGGCATCGACCGGGTTGTCGCGGTAACTGCCTTTTTGCCCGCCACGCACCAGACGCTCGCCCTTGGCCTCGAAAGTGGTCAGGCGTTCGTCGTGGGTATAGAAGGGCACGTTGAAGCGGCCATTGAGGCGGCGGGCGAATTTCTCGGCGCGCAGGCACATTTCGCTCGGCGTGCCGTCCATGTTCAGCGGCAGGCCGACGACGACGGCGTCGGGCTTCCATTCCTTGAACAGCGCTTCAACCTGATTCCAGTCGGGAATGCCGTTTTGCGCTTTCAGGGTGCACAGCTCGCGGGCCTGGCCGGTAATCACCTGGCCGACCGCGACGCCGATCTGTTTGGTGCCGTAGTCGAAGCCGAGAATCAGGCGCAGGGCCATCAGGCGTGCCCCGCCTGGCTGGTCAGCAGGCTGAGGTTGATCCCCAGGTGCCTGGCCGCGGCCTCGAGGCGCAGTTCGCTGCTGGTGTTGAACAGGATGTCGGCGTCGTACGGGCAGGTCAGCCAGGCGTTGTCGGCCATTTCGGCTTCGAGTTGCCCGGCTTCCCAACCGGCGTAGCCGAGGGCGATCAGGCTTTTTGCCGGGCCGACGCCGTCCGCGATGGCGAACAGCACGTCTTGCGAGGTCGACAGAGCCAGATCACCGTCCAGTTGCGCAGTGGCCTGGAAAGTCTTGCCCGCCGGGTGCAACACAAAACCGCGATCGGTCTGCACCGGGCCGCCGATGAAGATCGGCACATGCTGGCAGAGGGCCGGCGGATCGATGTCCGGGCGCAATTGCTCAAGAATGTCGGCCAGATTCAGCTCTTGCGGTCGGTTGACCACCAGCCCCATAGCGCCATTGGCCGTGTGCTCGACGATGTAGGTCAAGGTGTGGGCAAAGTTCGGGTCGGCCATGTGTGGCATGGCGATCAGGAATTGATGCTTGAGGTAGCTGGGGCTGACGTTTTTCATGTGCGCTAGTGTGGCGTTCGGGGGGCGAACTGACAAGCTGGAGATGCACAGGAAATACCGCAAATCTCGACAACCACTGCCCCTGTAGGAGCGAGCTTGCTCGAGAAACCCGAGAGCGCCGTGGGGTGTCTATTTTTCAGCGTTATCGTTGACGACCATCGCGAGCGAGCTCGCTCCTACAGGATGGGGGTCAATTGCTGGAGAGCTTGTCGCCGCGGGCGAATTTCCAGGTGCGGATGATTTCCAGTCGGTCGATATCCGACAAGTCCCCGGTAAACGGGGCAAACGGCGCCGCCAGTCGGACAATGCGCTGCGCTGCCTGATCCAGCAACGGCTGACCGGAAGACTCCAGCACCAGCACTTCATACAGCGAGCCGTCGCGGTTGATCGAAACCATCAGGCGCAAATTGCCGTAGATCTGCTTGCGCCGAGCCTCTTCGGGGTAATTGAGGTTGCCGATGCGCTCGACCTTCTTGCGCCAATCGTCTTTGTACCAGGCGCCCTTGTCGCGCATGGTCGACGCCGCGCTCAAACGGTGAATGCGCGGGCGTTTGGCGTACAGCTGTTGTTCCTTGGCCAGTTCGGCTTCGAGGCTGGCGATGTCGCTGGACAGCTGCGAGCTGTCGAACGTCGGCGCGGCCACCTTGGGTTTGGCATCGACCTTGGGCGCCTCGGTTTTTGCCGGTGCTTTCTTCGGTTTCGGCGCAACCGTGGTCACTGCGGCCTTGGGCGGCGCTTCCTGGACTTGCGGCTTGGCGGCCGGCGGCGGCGTGACTTTCTTGACCTTGTTGTCCTGGAAGGGCGCGACCTCGGTGGTCTTGGGGATCGCCTTTTTATCCAGGGTGCCACTGCCCTGCTGGTGTTCCTGGGCGAGAAAGTCTGCCTTCTCCGGCTTCTTTTCGCTCTTGAAGGTGGCGAGGGTAATTTCCAGGGTTTTGCTGATCTGCTTGGGCTCGACCATCGTGAAGCCGACGCCCAGCAGCAGCGCCAAATGAATCAGCGCCGCGAGAAACAGGGTAAATCCGAGGCGATCGGCCGGGCGCACGCCACGATGGGCGAGTTCAACGGGCAGATCGGACGGGAGGGTCATGACAGAAAAACCAACATCGCGTTTTTACGGGCTCGGCATGATAACGCAATGTTGGTTTTTAGCTGCAAGCTTCAAGTGGCAAGCGACAGGCTGCATTGAGCGAATCTCACTTGCAGCTTATGGCTTGCTCTGCAACTTCTTCTCGATTGCGTCCATCAGCAGGCCGCCAATGTCGGTGCCGAAGGCATTATCGATCTCGCGGATGCAGGTCGGGCTGGTGACGTTGATTTCCGTCAGGTGCTCGCCAATCACGTCCAGGCCGACGAACAGCAGGCCTTTTTCGCGCAGTGTCGGGCCGACCTGAGCGGCGATCCAGCGATCCTTGTCGGTCAATGGGCGGGCTTCGCCACGACCGCCAGCCGCGAGATTGCCGCGGGTTTCACCGGCGGCCGGAATCCGCGCCAGGCAGTAATCCACCGGCTCGCCGTCGATCATCAGAATACGTTTGTCGCCGTCCTTGATCGCCGGCAGGTAAGCCTGGCCCATGATCTGCTGGCCACCGAGGGCGGTCAGGGTTTCGAGGATCACCGACAGGTTCGGATCACCGGCACGATGACGGAAGATCGACGTGCCGCCCATGCCGTCCAGCGGCTTGAGGATCACATCGCCGTGTTTCGCGGCAAATTCACGCAATACGTCGGCGCGACGGCTGACCACGGTTGGCGGGGTGCACTGGGGAAACAGTGTGGCGAACAGCTTTTCATTGCAGTCGCGCAGGCTCTGCGGTTTGTTGACGACCAGCACGCCGGCGCGCTCGGCTTGCTCCAGCAGGTAGGTGGAGTAGACAAATTCCATGTCGAACGGTGGATCCTTGCGCATCAGGATCACGTCCAGATCGCTCAGCAGGTTGTCCTGCTCGGCGTCCAGTTCGAACCATTTTTCCGGGTTGGCGAAGACTTTCAGCGGACGCATGCGCGCCCGTGCCTGACCTTCGCCCTGATACAGGTCGCGCTGTTCCATATAGAACAGTTCCCAGCCGCGCTTTTGCGCAGCCAGCAGCATGGCCAGCGAGCTATCCTTTTTATAGGAGATGCTGGCGATAGGGTCCATGACAATCCCGACGCGAACGCTCATTGGGTTTTCCTCGAATGGGTGGGTTGTCTCGATCCCTGCAGGAGCGAGCTCGCTCGCGATAAACCTGACAACATCGCAGGGTGTCAGGATAACCACGTAATCGTTGACGACCTTCGCGAGCAAGCCCGCTCCCGCAATTGAATCGGGCCACAGGGCTCTATAAAAGTGGCGTCAGATTGGCTCGGGGTGTGTTTGCGGTCAAGGAAAAACCACCGTGCCAGTCACCCGATAGATTGGATTTGGAGACTGTGCTAAAAAGGCTTGGCCCTTTAACATCAAGGGTTTCGAGCCCTGGAAGATCCGGAAACGGACAATTTGATTCGCAAAGGCGACGGTAGAGCCCCCTTATGGAACAGCAGTCCAGCGCCTTGAAGGTCATGGTGATCGACGACTCGAAAACGATTCGTCGCACCGCCGAAACATTGTTGAAAAATGTCGGGTGCGAAGTGATCACGGCGATCGATGGTTTCGACGCGTTGGCGAAGATCGCCGACAACCACCCCGGAATCATTTTTGTCGACATCATGATGCCGCGTCTGGATGGTTATCAGACCTGCGCTTTAATCAAGAACAACAGCGCGTTCAAGGCCACACCGGTGATCATGCTGTCGTCCAGGGACGGCTTGTTCGACAAGGCCAAAGGGCGGATTGTCGGTTCTGATCAATTTTTGACCAAGCCTTTCAGCAAGGAAGAACTGCTCAACGCGATCCAGGCCCATGTTCCGGGCTTCGCCGCCGTTTTGCCGCAGTAAGACACGCACAGAGACACGCGGCCAGCGGGCCGGGCGTCGACAAGAAAAATGGGGAAAACCATGGCACGTATCCTGATCGTCGATGATTCGCCGACTGAAATGTACAAACTCACCGGCATGCTCGAAAAGCACGGCCATGAAGTGCTCAAGGCCGAAAACGGCGCCGATGGCGTGGCCCTGGCCCGTCAGGAAAAACCCGACGCGGTGCTGATGGACATCGTCATGCCCGGCCTCAATGGTTTTCAGGCCACCCGCCAGCTGACCAAGGACGCCGACACCAGCCACATCCCGGTGATCATCATCACCACCAAGGATCAGGAAACCGACAAGGTCTGGGGCACCCGTCAGGGCGCCAAGGACTACCTGACAAAACCGGTCGACGAAGACACCCTGATCAAGACCCTGAACAACGTGCTCAAAGGCTGATCATCGGGCCATGAGCGAATCGCTGACTGCCTTTGAACTGCTGCTGCAAATCGATCAGCGTTGCCGTCTGCTGGCGGCAGACCTGCCTTCCCAGCCAACCCGCCAGGACAGCTGGAGCGGCATCGGTTTTCGATTGGGCGAGCACTGGTACGTCGCGCCCATGGGCGAGATCAGTGAAGTCTTGCACGAACCACGATTCACCCAGTTGCCCGGGGTTAAACCCTGGGTCAAGGGCGTGGCCAACCTGCGGGGGCGCTTGCTGCCGATCATGGATGTCTGCGGCTTCTTCGGCCTGGAACTGTCGGCGGTGCGCAAGCAGCGTCGGGTGTTGGTGGTGGAACACAACGAGGTGTTTGCCGGGTTGATGGTCGACGAAGTTTACGGTCTGCAGCATTTTGCCCAGGGCAGTCTGGAGCCGGTGGATAACGTGAGCGGGCCGATCGCGCCGTTCATCAAGGGCCGTTTTCAGCGCGAGCAGGATTGGCAGGTGTTCAGCCCGTTTGCGCTGGCGCAGTCCCAAGGCTTTATGCACGTAGCTGTGTAACCGCAGACCCCACCAAGAGATCTGCGGTGGGTTGGTAGATGTGAGTTAACAGGCGAGGACCGATGATAAAAGCAAAAACAGGCAAGCCGGCGGAAGGATCGCGCAGTCGCTCGCAGATCATTGTGCTGTTCATCGCATTGATCGTGTTCATCATGCTGCTGTTCGCCAACTTCGCTTACCTCAATACCCAGGCGAACTATGACAAACAGTACATCGGCCATGCCGGTGAACTGCGCGTGCTCTCGCAACGCATCGCTAAAAACGCCACTGAAGCCGCCGCCGGCAAGGCTGCCGCGTTCAAACTGCTGAGTGATGCGCGCAACGATTTCGCCCAACGCTGGGGTTACCTGAAGAAGGGCGACCCGGCCACCGGACTGCCACCGGCACCCGCCACCGTGCGCCCGGAAATGCGCGCCGTGCAGCTGGATTGGGAACGCCTGCTGAAAAACACCGACGCCATTCTCTCCAGCGAACAGACCGTGCTGTCGCTGCATCAAGTCGCCGCGACGCTGGCCGAAACCGTGCCGCAGTTGCAGATCGAATACGAAAAAGTCGTCGAAATTCTTCTGCAACGTGGCGCCCCGGCCGCGCAGGTGGCGATGGCCCAGCGTCAATCGTTGCTGGCCGAACGCATTCTCGGTGCGGTCAACACCGTGCTCGCCGGTGATGAAAACTCGCAGCAAGCCGCCGATGCCTTTGGCCGCGACGCCACCCGTTTCGGCCAAGTGCTCAACGGCATGCTCCAGGGCAATCCGACGCTGAAAATCAGCCAGGTCGAAGACCACGACGCCCGCGCCCGTTTGAGTGAAATCTCCGAACTGTTCCAGTTCGTCTCCGGCTCCGTGGACGAAATCCTCGAAACCTCGCCGGAACTGTTCAAGGTGCGTGAGTCGGCCACCAATATTTTCAGCCTCTCGCAAACCCTGCTCGACGAAGCCTCACACCTGGCCAGCGGTTTCGAAAACCTCGCCGGCGGGCGCAGCACCGACACCATCGGTGGCTACGTGCTGGGCTTGCTGGCGCTGGCCTCGATCATCCTCATCGGTATGGTCATGGTTCGCGAAACCAATCGCCAGCTGCGTGAGACCGCCGAAAAGAACGAACGCAACCAGACGGCGATCATGCGTCTGCTCGACGAAATCGAAGACCTGGCAGACGGTGACCTGACGGTGACGGCCTCGGTGACGGAAGATTTCACCGGCTCCATTGCCGACTCGATCAATTATTCCGTCGACCAGCTGCGCGACCTGGTGGCAACCATCAACCTGACCGCCGGCCAGGTCGCCGCCGCCGTGCAGGAAACCCAGGCCACCGCCATGCACCTGGCGCAAGCCTCCGAGCATCAGGCGCAGCAGATATCCGAAGCTTCCACGGCCATCAACGACATGGCCCAATCCATCGACCAGGTGTCGGCCAACGCGGCCGAGTCCTCGGCGGTGGCTGAGCGGTCGGTGGAAATCGCCAACAAAGGCAACGAGGTGGTGCACAACACCATTCACGGCATGGACAACATTCGCGAGCAGATTCAGGACACCGCCAAGCGCATCAAGCGTCTGGGTGAGTCGTCGCAGGAGATCGGCGACATCGTCAGCCTGATCGACGACATTGCCGATCAGACCAACATTCTCGCCCTTAATGCCGCCATTCAAGCATCGATGGCCGGTGACGCCGGACGCGGTTTTGCCGTGGTCGCCGACGAAGTACAACGGTTGGCCGAGCGTTCATCCGCCGCCACCCGGCAGATCGAAACCCTGGTGCGGGCAATTCAGACAGACACCAACGAAGCCGTGATTTCGATGGAGCAGACCACCACCGAAGTGGTGCGCGGCGCGCGACTGGCGCAGGATGCCGGTGTGGCCCTGGAAGAAATCGAAGGCGTGTCGAAGACCCTCGCGGCGCTGATTCAAAGCATCTCCAACGCGGCGCAGCAGCAAACGTCGTCGGCCGGGCAGATCTCGCTGACGATGAACGTGATCCAGCAGATCACCTCGCAAACGTCGTCCGGCTCCACGGCCACCGCCGAGAGCATCGGCAATCTGGCAAAAATGGCCAGTCAGTTGCGCCGTTCGGTGTCTGGATTCACCTTGCCGGCAGCGTCCGCGCCGGCGACGGATAAAGTATAGGGCGTGGCAGGCGCAGGTTTTTTCCAGTGGAGTGGTTATGGGTG
>NZ_JAEKEG010000056.1 GCF_016651255.1 Pseudomonas sp. TH10 | reverse complement strand
GTTGCAGTTCAAGGCCCTGCGCGACTCCACCGAGGAACACTTCGAAGGCGTTCGCAAGTTGCTGGCTGTGCGTGATCCTCAGGGTTTTGCCGAGCTGCAGGCTTCGTTGACCCAACCAAGTGCCCAGGGCGAACGCCTGGCCGAGTTCAACCGTCAGGTCCAGGCGCTGATCGTCGACACCCAGTCGGACATCGCCAAACTGACCTCCAGCCAGGTCGAATCCGGCACCCGGCAGGTTGAAGAGTTCGTGGAAACCTTGAGCAAGAACGCGCCAGCGGGTTCGGAACCGGTAGTTGCCGCATTCAAGTCGGGCCTGGCGAACGCCGGTACGGTCTTTGAAAGCGCACAAAAAGCCGCTAAGCAGGCGGCCGATGTGGCTCAGAGTGGTTTCGAGGCCGCGAGCGCAGCGCCGGGAAAAGCCACACCAGAAGCCGGCGGCAAGGCTACCACCGGTAACAAGTAAGTCAGTTCAGGCCAGCTGCACCGATGGCGACGGGTTTATTCCCCGTCGCCATTTTTTTCGGGCCGCCTTTGGCATCCGGCGTTGCGCCAAACATGCCAAACAGATTCTGGGTATTGAGGTACAGCGCCTTGGACTGATCGACATACTGGCGCATCAAGTCCTGCATCACCGGAGCCTGCTGGTGCATGAAGGTGCTCCAGGCTTCGGAAGACTGCGCGCCCGTCTGGGACTGGATGTCGATAACGGTCTGGATGCTCTTGTCCAGGTAACTGCCGAGCACACCCTGATAGGGCCCGTAGAACTGGATAATGCCCATCAGCATCTCGCTGGTGAAGATCGGCTCGCCACCGCTTTCAGCTTCCAGGATCACCTGCAGCAGGATGCTGCGCGTCAGGTCTTCGCCGCTTTTGGCGTCGACAACCTGGAACGGCACCTTGTCGACGACCAGTTGACGAATGTCCGCCAGCGTCAGGTGACTGCTGGTGTGGGTGTCATAGAGTCGGCGGTTGGGGTACTTCTTGATCAGGCGGGGGTGATATCGGTCATGCGGGGCGTCTCGCGGCGAGCCTGGTTTGCAGGCATCTTATCCTACTCTCATCGCCAGTGCCCTCGAGAGCGCCTTTACCAGCCGGTGCGCCCCGTTAAATCGTCCCCACAGGGTGGGGACGAGGCATTGCTTACCAGATCGGCAGGGTATAACTGACAATCAGACGGTTTTCATCCAGGTCACTGCCAAAGTTGGTCGAGCGCACTGTCGCGTTGCGCCATTTCAGCCCGACATTCTTCAGTGGCCCACTCTGCACCACGTAGCCGATATCGGTATCGCGCTCCCATTCCTTGCCTTCAGGCCGGTTGTTGCCCAGGTCGATGTCCGAGCCGGTGAGGTAGCGGGTCATGAAGGTCAGGCCGGGAATACCCATGGCCGCAAAGTTGTAGTCGTAGCGCGCCTGCCAGGATTTTTCGTCCTTGCTGGCGAAATCGCCGATTTGCACGAAGTTCACCAGGAACGCGTCGGTGCCGTTGATGTAGGCATAACCGGTGTCGCCGCTCATGCTCTGGTAGCCGAGGCCAAAGGCATTTCCGCCCAGGGTGTAGGTGAACATCGCGCCCAGGGCATTGTTGTCGACATTGCTGCCGCCGTCGTCGGTGGAGCGGGCGAAGCGCAGGTCGGTTTTTAACGACTGGCCCACGGTGATCGGCAGGACGTACGTCAGGTTGACCAGATGCTGGCTGTAGAAATTATCCAGATGACCGTAGCTGTAGCCGGTGGCCAGATCAGGCGTCCATTTGTAGTTGAGGCTGGCGAAGTCGAAGCTGTCGCTGGCCAGGTGGCGAGTAATGATGCCCTTGGCGCCCGTACGGGTGATGCCCATGTCCTCGTAGTTCGAGGAATCACGTTGATTGACCTGGGTCAGGCGCCCGGCGTCTGCGGTCAGGCCCTGGATGTCCAGCGAACTCAACTGGCCGCCCTGGAAGGTCTGCGGCAACAGGCGTGAATCGTTCGCCAGCACGGTTGGCAACTTGGGCAACAGTGTCCCCAGTTTCAGTACACTTTTTGCCGCGCGAACCTTGGCCGTCAGGCCCACTTCAGCGTACTCGTCATGGGCGCCCTGGCGGGTATCGGCATGGCGCTTGAGCAAGCCGGAGCCGGCACGATCAGGGCTGGAATCGAGCTTGATACCGAGCAGGCCGATGGCGTCGAACCCGACGCCAATGGTCCCGGCAGTGAAGCCCGATTCGAAGCGCATCAGGAAACCCTGGGCCCATTCCTCTTGCTTAGATTGCGCTGCATTGTCCTGGCGAAAGTCGCGGTTGAAGTAAAAATTGCGCAATTCCACGCTGGCTTTGCTGTCCTTGATGAAATCAGCGGAAGCCGGGGCCGAGAGGCTGATGACGCCACCGGCCAGCAGCAGTCGGGTCGCGAGATTGCAGGTGTGACGATCCATGGTGAAGCCCCTTTGTTTTTATTATGAGAAATCGGATCTGGCGACCCTCGCCGAGCTGGCGAGGCTGCTGAATAAAAAACGCGACGCCTGAAAGAGAGGAGCAAGGCGCCGCGCGCGGTTCAATCGTTAGAACTGCTCAGCCGTCAGGCCGTAGAGCGAGGCGCTGCCGGCGCGTATGGACTGCTCAAGGCTCAGGATGCGCGGCAGCAGGCGGTGGATGTAGAAGTCGGCGGTGGCGATCTTCGCGCCGTAGAACGCCTCATCGGTGTTGCGCTGCTTGCCGGCCACGTGCGCCATGCGCGCCCACAGCCAGGCATAGGCGACGTAACCGAACAGGTGCAGGTACTCCACCGACGCGGCGCCGACTTCGTTGCGGTTGGTCTCGGCCCGGTCCTGCACCCAATCACTGAGGTTTTCCAGGCGCCGTACCGCATCCAGCAGTTGTGCCGCGTAGGGCGCGTCGGGCTGGTCCGCGAAGCGGCGGATCTCGTCAGTGAACTGGCGCAGCACCACGCCATGATTGGCCACCACTTTGCGCCCGAGCAGGTCAAGCGCCTGGATGCCGTTGGTGCCCTCATAGATCTGCGCGATGCGCACGTCGCGAACCAATTGCTCCTGACCCCACTCGCGGACGTAGCCGTGGCCCCCGAAAACCTGTTGTCCGTGAATGCAGCTTTCCAGGCCGCTGTCGGTGAAAAACGCCTTGGCCACTGGCGTCAGCAAGGCCACCAGGTTTTGCGCACTGTCGCGCTCGCTGGCATCGTCGGAGAACTTTGCCAGGTCCAGTTGCTGTCCCACGTAACTGGCGAACGCCCGGCCACCTTCGGTCATGGCTTTCATGGTCAACAGCATGCGACGCACATCCGGGTGGACGATGATCGGGTCGGCCACCTGGGTGGGGGCCATGGCGCCGGTAGGGGCACGGCTTTGCACGCGCTCGCGGGCGTAGGTTACCGCGCTCTGGTAGGACGCTTCAGCGCAACCGATGCCCTGGATGCCGATCGACAGCCGTTCGTAGTTCATCATCGTAAACATGGCTGCCAGGCCTTTGTTGGCCTCGCCCACCAGCCAGCCGCTGGCGCCGTCGAAGTTGATCACGCAGGTGGCCGAAGCCTTGATGCCCATCTTGTGTTCGATCGAGCCGCAACTGACGGCGTTGGCGGCGCCGAGGGAGCCGTCGGCGTTGACGCGAATCTTAGGCACCACAAACAGCGAGATGCCTTTTGGCCCGGCGGGTGCGTCTGGCAGCTTGGCCAGCACCAGGTGGATGATGTTTTCGGTCAGGTCCTGGTCGCCGCCGGTAATGAAGATCTTGCTGCCGGTGATCTGGAAACTGCCGTCGGCCTGCGGTTCGGCGCGGGTGCGGATCAGGCCCAGGTCGGTGCCGGCGTGGGCTTCGGTCAGGCACATGGAGCCGGCCCAGCGACCTTCGTACATGGGCGGCAGATAAAGGTTTTTCAAGGTGGCGCTGGCGTGTGCATCCAGCGCCAGGCGGGCACCGGAACTCAGTGCCGAGTACAGGGCGAAGCTTGAGTTGGCGCCGTAGAGCATTTCCTCGAATTGCACGGCGAGCATCTTCGGCATGCCCATGCCGCCGAACTCGGTGTTTCCCGACAGGCCCACCCAGCCCCCTTCGATATAGGTGGCGTACGCCTGTTTGAAACCGATCGGCGTGCTGACCTGGCCATCCTGCCACTGGGCGCCTTCTTCGTCGCCGCTGCGATTAAGCGGTGCAATCAGATGCGAGGTGACCTTGGCCGCTTCCTCGAGAATGGCATCGGCGGTGGCGGCGTCGACGTTATCGGCCAGGGCTGGCAGGCGCGCCCACAAGGCCGGGGCTTCGAACACTTCATGCAGCACAAAGCGCATATCGCGCAGCGGAGCTTTGAATTCGGGCATTACGTGAACCTCACAGGGTTAGGCGATGGGCGCGTCCCGTCATGGACGGGCGCGCCCGGTCAATCAGTGGCTGGACGCGCTGGCGGCACCCAGGCCGGTCTGGGCCCGGACAAACTGGTCGGCGTAGGCATCACGCTCTTTGCCGGCCCGCACGCTGCGGTCGAGTTTCGACACCACGACGATCACCAGGAACGCCAGCGGCATGGAGAACAGGGCAGGGTGGTCGTAGGGGAAGATGGCGTGGGCATGGCCCAGCACGGTCACCCAAACGGCAGGCGACAGGATCACCAGTACCAAGGCGCAAATCAGACCGGCAAACCCGCCGATGATCGCGCCTTTGGTGGTCAGGTCTTTCCAGTACATGGCCATGATCAGCACCGGGAAGTTGGTCGACGCGGCGATGCCGAACGTCAGGCCGACCAGGAACGCGACGTTCATCTTCTCGAACAGGATGCCCAGCAGGATTGCGATGATGCCAAGGCCGACGGTGGCCATGCGGGTAACGCGCATTTCCTGTTTCTCGGTCGCCTTGCCTTTCTTGAAGACCGTGGCGTAAAGGTCGTGGGAGATTGCCGAAGCACCGGCCAGTGCCAGGCCGGACACCACCGCCAGGATGGTGGCGAAGGCCACCGCCGAGAGGAAACCGAAGAACAGGTTGCCGCCCACTGCCTTGGCCAGGTGCATGGCAACCATGTTGCCGCCACCTATCAGGGTGCCGCCGACTTCGCCGTTGACGTAGTACTGCGGATCGGTGCCGATGATCACCATTGCGGCGAAACCCAGGGTGCAGACCACCAGGAAGAAGAAGCCGATGAAGCCCGTTGCGTAGAACACCGACTTGCGTGCTTCCTTGGCATTGGGCACGGTGAAAAAGCGCATCAGAATGTGCGGCAGGCCGGCAATGCCAAACACCAGGCCAAGGGACATGGAGGCGGTGTTGATCGGGTCGGCGAGCATCGAGCCTGGGCCCATGATGTTCCAGCCGCTGGCATGTGCCTCGACCGCCCGTGTTGCCAGGGCTTCATAGCTGAAGCCGAACTGCGACATGGCCATCACCGCCAGGGTCGTTCCGCCTGCGAGCAGCAACACGGCCTTGATGATCTGTACCCAGGTGGTGGCGATCATGCCGCCGAAGATCACGTACACCAGCATCAATGCACCGACGATCACCACGGCCACCGGGTAGTCGAGACCGAACAGCAACTTGATCAACTGACCGGCACCGACCATCTGCACGATCAGGTAGCAGCACACCACGGTCAGTGAACCGAACGCGGCAAAGATCCGTACTTTGTTCTGGTCCAGCCGATAGGAAACGATGTCGGCGAAGGTGTAGCGCCCCAGGTTGCGCAAGCGCTCGGCCATCAGGAAAGTAATGATCGGCCAGCCGACAAAAAAGCCGATGGTGTAGATGAAGCCATCATAGCCCTTGGCAAATACCAGGCTCGACAGCCCCAGCAGCGTGGCTGCAGACATGTAATCGCCGGCAATCGCCAGGCCGTTCTGGAAGCCGGTGATGCCACCGCCTGCGGTATAGAAGTCAGAGGTGGATTTAGTCTGGCGTGCGGCCCACCAGGTGATCGCCAGCGTGCCCAGGACGAACACGAAGAACATGCCGATCGCATGCAGGTTCAGTGGTTGCTTTTCGGCGACGCCGGTCAGCGGCGCGGCCAGTGCCAGGCTCGCAGGCAAAAGGCCGGCGGCGGCAATCAGGAAGTTACGCAGGATGCTCATTACTTGCTCTCCTCGAGAACGGCTGCGCCCAGCGCATCGAAGCGGGTGTTGGCGCGGTACACGTACCATCCCGTCAGCAACCAGGAAAACACGATGATTGCTGCGCCTACCGGCATGCCCAGCGTCATCATGCGGTGCTCGGCGAGCGGGGCGTGCAACCACTGCGGGAAGAACGCCACCACCGCCATGAACACGTAGTAGGTGCCCAGTACCGCCGCACTGAGCGACCAGGCCAGGCGTGAACGGCTGTTGACCAGCTGCAGGAATTTCGGGTTGCCGCGAATGCGTTCACAGCGCTGGGTATCGGTTGAATGGATGTCGATCATGGGAAGCTCCACCTTGTCTTGTTGTTATCGGTGTGAAAGGCCAAATTCGGCCTGCACGAGCCCGAGGCGGCAGGAAATCGACCTGCCGCCTGAGGGGTAGTGCTGGTTCGGGTTAGAGTGCCTTGGCCCTGTCTCGCAGGACGTACTTCTGGACCTTCCCGGTCGAGGTCTTGGGCAGCAGGGTGAAGATCACCGTGCGCGGGACTTTGAAACCGGCGAGGTGTTCGCGGCAGAAACTGATGATGTCGGCCTCGCGCACATCCTGGTAATCGGCCTTGAGCGTGATGAAGGCGCAGGGGTCTCACCCCATTTCTCATCAGGACGCGCAACGACTGCTGCTTCCATTACGCCCGGATGGCGATACAACACGCCTTCCAGCTCGATGGTGGAAATGTTCTCGCCACCGGAAATAATGATGTCCTTGAGCCTGTCCTTGATCTCGACGTAGCCGTCGGGATGACACACCGCCAGGTCGCCGGTGTGAAACCATCCACCTTCAAATGCCTCGGCCGTGGCCGTCGGGTTTTTCAGGTAACCCTTCATCACGGTGTTGCCGCGCATGAACACCTCGCCGATAGTCTGGCCGTCGCGCGGAGTCGGTTCGAGCGTTTTCGAGTCGCCGACCATGACCCCTTCCAGCGTCGGGTAGCGCACGCCTTGGCGGGACTTGATCTGCGCCCGTTCGTCCAGGGGCAGTTCATCCCATTCGGCGTGCCAGGCGCAGAGCGTTACCGGGCCGTAGGTTTCGGTCAGGCCGTAGACGTGTGTGACCTTGATGCCCATCTGTTCCACTGCACCGATGACCTTGGCCGGCGGTGCCGCGCCGGCGACCATCGCATTGACCGGATGATCAATCGCGGCCTTGGCCGACTCTGGCATGTTCACCAGTGCGTTGAGCACGATCGGCGCACCGCACAGGTGAGTGACCTGATGTTCGCGGATCAGGGTGAGGATTCGTTGCGGGTCGACCCGACGCAGGAACACGTGCACCCCGGCCAGGGCGGTGATGGTCCAGGGATAGCACCAGCCGTTGCAATGGAACATCGGCAGGGTCCAGAGGTACACCGGGTGATTGCCCATGGCCCAGGTCATCTGGTTGCCCAAGGCGTTGAGATAAGCCCCGCGATGGTGGTAGACCACCCCTTGGGGTTGCCGGTGGTGCCGGAGGTGTAGTTCAGCGAGATGGCTTGCCACTCATTGACCGGCCATTTCCAGTCGAACGCCGGATCGCCTTCGGCCAGCAGCGCCTCGTAGTCCAGGTCGCTGACGGCCTGGCCTTCGCCGTATTCCGGGTCGTTGACGTCGATGACCAGCGGCGGATGGTCGAGCATGCCGATGGCGGCATGGATCACGTCATGGAATTCCCGGTCGGTGATCAGCACTTTCGCTTCACCGTGCTGGAGCATGAACGCGATGGCTTCGGCGTCCAGGCGCACGTTGAGGGGGTTGAGCACAGCACCGATCATCGGCACCCCGAAGTGCACTTCAAGCATCTCGGGGATGTTTGGCAGCATCACCGCCACCGTGTCGCCCTTGCCGATACCGCGCCCGGCCAATGCCGACGCCAGGCGCCGGCAGCGGGTGTAAGTCTGCGCCCAGGTGCGGCGGATCGAACCGTGGATCACGGCAGGGTAGTGGGGATAGATGTTGGCAGTGCGCTCGAGAAAGCTGAGCGGAGACAAAGCGATGTGATTGACCGCCGAAGGGCCTAGCCCTTGTTCATAGATCGACATGTTCGGGTACTCGGTGGCTGATTGTTAGCTCTACAGATGGCTCGTCGGCGTCGCCGCCGCGTGCATCTTTTATGTCTGGTTTGCTTTATATAACATTCAGCCATCGGTATGGAAGTACAACCTATAGCGTATAGTACATATACTATACAGTATTCATCCTGCTCCAAATGAATGCCGCCGGGTCGCCAGTGCCGGTATATCCTTGGACGCCACCCCAATGCGGACCCGCGATGACCCCGACTCCTGTTCGACTGCACAGCTGGTTGCGCCTGCAACGCGAGGGCGTGCCGATGGCTGCCCGCGCCGACGCCTTGTGTCGGGCCCTGCAAGACTGTCCCGAAGTGCGGCGTGCGGTGTACCTGAGCTGGCAACCGCTGTCCGGCATTTACAGCCATGAGGGCGGCGCCCAGCATTTCCCGCCGGGGCAGGGCGATCCGGTGCTGGCCAGTGACCGGCTGCTGTTCGAGACCCTGACGGCTGCCGGGCGCCTGGACCTGGCGCAAGTGCGTCGGCTCGATTGCTGGTTGGCCGGTCGCTTGCGCCGCGCTGCCATCAGCCACGGCCAGGTGTTCGACCTGGCATTACAGCCGGGGCAGGCCGGGTTGCTGCTGGTGGAAGTCTGCGAAGGGGTGAGTTTTGACTGGCTGGGTTGGGTTCGCGACTTGCTGACGACCCTGCTCAGTAGCGTCAACGGCATGTTGCGTGGCTCGCCGCTATTGGGCCACGACCCACAACCGGGCCTGCTGCTCGATGCCCAGGGCCGTCCGCAGGAATTTAATGCGGCGCTGCTGGCCCTGCTGGCGGAAAAACCCCTGACCGACGTGCTGGGTTTTCTGCCGGTCAACCATCGGGTACTGGTGCGCGCCTGTCTCGACCAGCAGCGCGCCATCGAAGGCGTCGAAGCCCAGTTCGAGGACCAGGTGCTGATCTGGACCTTTATTCCAGACCCTCAGGACAACCGCGTGCTCGCCCGTTGTCGCGACGCCACCGTGCAGGTGCTGGCTGAGCGAGAGGCCGCCACAGCGCGCCGCCTGTACCGGCTGATCATCGAAAACACCACCGACCTGATTTCCCGGCACTCCCCGGACGGACGCTTTCTGGATGCCTCGCCCGCGTCCTGGACCCTGCTCGGCTACTGGCCCGAAGAACTGCGCGGGCAAATGGCCCAGGGCCTGTTCCACGGCCAGGACCTGGCGAGCCTGGTGCAACGGGCGCGTGACGCGCTGGAGCAGGACGGTTATCACACCATGACCTATCGGATTCGTCATCGAGACGGCCACTACCTGTGGTTCGAAACCGCGAGCCGGGCCATCCGCGAGACCTACACCGGCACCGTCGTCGAAGTGGTCAGCGTCTCCCGTGACATCACCGCCCGGGTCCAGGCCGAAGAAAACAATCGCCGCCTGGCCGAAGTGGTCGAAGCCAATACTGACCCGGTGCTGTTCATCGACCCCGATGGGCACGTCACCTACCTCAATCCCGCTGCGCGTCGCATCCTGGGCATCAACCCGCCACAACCGATGCCGTCCATGGAGGACCTGTTTGCCAGCGCCGACCTGCTGCGCCTGCAACGCCAGGGCTGGGCCGCTGCCGAGCGTGATGGCGTGTGGAGCACCGATGCCCGGCTGCTGCCCCCGGCCGGGGGCGCGGGTGTTCCGGTATCCCTGGTGTTGCTGGCCCATCGCGCGGCGGGGGGAGCGTTATTACTCACTGGTGGCGCGGGACATGACCGAACGCGAACTGCGCGAGACCCAGCAGCGCCGCCACCAGGACGAACTGGCGCACACGGCGCGGCTGGTCACCCTGGGTGAACTGGCCTCTGGCATCGCCCATGAAATCAACCAGCCTCTGGCCGCGGTGGTCAACTATGCCAACGCCAGCCAACGTTATCTGCAGTCCCTGGGCTCCAATCCCCAGGCTGCCGAACGCGTCGCCCAGGGACTGGAGCGCATCACCCACCACGCCACCCATGCCTCCGAGGTGATCCGTCGCCTGCGGGCCTTCCTGCGTAAGGGCCAGCGCCGCATGCAAGCCCTGGACATCGCCGATGTCGCCCGCGAGGCGGTGCGCTTGTGCGCCTGGGAAGCGAGCAATTGCCAAGTGACAATCGAGGATCGGCTGCCGGATAATCTGCCGCCAATTTATGCCGACCGCGTATTGCTCGAACAGGTCCTGCTCAACATTCTGCGCAATGCCATCGATGCCAATCGCGAACAACATCCCGGCCAGCCTTCGCTGATCGTCATGGCCGCGGGACTGTGCGGCAGTGCGACTGTGGAATTCAGTGTGCAGGACCAGGGCCCGGGGGTGAGCGAGGCGCAACTTGAGCAGATATTCACGCCGTTCTACACCAGCAAGGCCGATGGCCTGGGTCTGGGGCTGTCCATGAGCCGCAGCATCATCGAAGGCTTCGGTGGGGCGCTGCAGGCCAGGCGCCAACCCCGCGGGCTGCTGATGATGTGCCGCTTGCCGCTTGCCGGCCCGACCAAACAACAACAGGAATAACGCAATGGCAGCTGTGATGGAGCACGTGGTGTACGTGGTCGACGATGACCAGGGGATGCTCGATTCCACGGTGTGGCTACTTGAATCCGTTGGCCTCAAGGCCTTGGCATTTACCAGCGGGGTTGCCTTTCTTGACGCCTGCGATGCCAGCCTCGACGCCTGCGTGCTGCTTGACGTGCGCATGCCGGGGATGGGCGGCCTGAACGTGCAGGAAGAAATGCGCACCCGAGGCCTGAACCTGCCCGTGATCTTTGTCAGCGGCCACGCCGACGTGCCGATCGTGGTGCGCGCCTTCAAGGCCGGCGCGCACGATTTCATCGAAAAGCCCTACAACGAGCAGTTACTGCTGGACAGCGTGCAACAAGCGCTCAGCAACAGCGCCGTGAACCGTTCCGGGGTCCAGGGCCATGATGCCCTCAAGGCGCGACTACTCACGCTCACCCCACGCGAGCGCGACGTGCTGGTGCCACTGGTGCAAGGCTATACCACCCGGGAAATAGCCGAGCAACTGGGGGTCAGCGCCAAGACCGTCGACCTCTACCGATCCCGCGTGATGAAACGCATGCAAGCCACCACCTTGCCTGACCTGGTCGGGATGGCCATCGCGGCCGGGCTGGTCGATCCCCTGAAACTACGCTGACCTCTCACACCGCCCACTGTGGGTCTATGCTGAGCGAACCCTATTCGCCACCAGCATGGAGCCATCAATGGTGCCCACCCCGATAAACGAGAAGGCGCTGACCCGCACCCTGCTCGACGTGCTGATTCGTGCAGGGTTGATTACCGTCCTGGTGCTGTTCTGCTTCGAGATCTTCAGGCCGTTCCGCGACCTGATGCTGTGGTCGCTGATCCTGGCGATCACTCTCTACCCGCTGCAGACGCGGTTGATGAGGCGAGGCGGGCACAAGCCGGGGCACGTCGCGACCCTGCTCGTGCTGGCCGCGATCGTGATCCTGATGGTGCCGATCTACCTGTTGGGCACCTCCATTGCCGACTCAGTCGAGCGAGCGATGGTGCTGGTCAAGGACGGCGCCTTCCATGTGCCGCCGCCGAATGCCGCAGTGGCCGACTGGCCGCTGGTCGGCAAGCCGCTGACGGAACTCTGGCTGCAGGCCTCCACCAACCTGCCTGACCTGACCGCCAAATACCTGCCGCAGATCAAGCATTTCAGCCTCGGTTTATTGAGCAAGCTGGCCGGGGTCGGCATGGGTTTCCTGATGTTCATTTTCGCCCTGATCATCGCCGGAATTTTCATGGCGTACGGCGAAGGCGGCAGCCGCAGCGCGGTGCAGATCGCCGCGCGGGTTAGCGGCCCGGCCAAGGGCCCGAAAATCGCTTTGCTGTGCACGGCGACGATTCGCGCAGTGGCCCTCGGCGTGGTGGGCATCGCTTTTATCCAGATGCTGCTGGTGGGGTTGGGTTTTGTCTTCAAGGGCGTGCCCGGTGCCGGCCTGCTGGCGCTGGCGGTATTGCTGCTGGGCATCATGCAGCTGCCGGTGACCCTGATCACGCTGCCGGTGATTGCCTTTGTGTTCACCACCGAGGGCGCGAGCACCGGGACCATCATCTTTGCCATCTACGTGTTCGTCGCCGGATTGGTAGACAACGTGCTCAAGCCTTTGCTGCTGGGGCGCGGCGTCGATGTACCGATGCCGGTGATCCTGATCGGCGCCCTGGGCGGCATGGTGTCCAACGGGATCATCGGGTTGTTCGTCGGGCCGGTAGTGCTGGCAGTGGGGTATCAACTGTTCTGGCAGTGGGTGCAGGACCGACCGGACCCAGAGCCGCAACAGGGGCCGCTGCCCTGAGGCTGTACATTCTTTAAACCTTCTGATGACGCGAAGTGTCGATAACTGCAGAGCCCACACTTCGCCCATCCGAGGGAACGCCAATGATCGGTGTTGTCATACCCGCCCACAACGAAGAACAACACATCAGCGCTTGCCTGGCGTCCATCCTTGTGGCGGCACGCCACCCGCAGTTGCAGGGGCGCGAAGTCAGCATCCTGGTGGTGCTGGACGACTGTTCGGATGCCACCGGCACGCGGGTGCGCGCCATGGACGTGCCGACACTCGATGCCTCTTTCAGGAACGTCGGCAAGGCGCGGGCGACAGGGGCCGAGGTACTACTGGAGGCGGGTGTGCAATGGCTGGCGTTCACGGATGCCGATACGGTTGTACCAGCCGACTGGATCGCCCGCCAACTCGACTGCATGGCTGACGCCGTGTGCGGCACGGTTGAAGTGGACAACTGGGATGAGCACGGTGAGGGCGTTCGCAGCCGCTACCTGGAGCGCTATCAGTTCATCGAGAATCACCGGCATATCCACGGCGCGAACCTGGGGCTGAGCGCTGCCGCTTATAAAAGCGCCGGTGGCTTTCAACACCTGGCTGCCCATGAAGACGTACACCTGGTGGCCGACCTTGAGCGCATCCGTGCGCGTATCGTCTGGACCGCGTCCAACCCGGTGGTGACCAGCGCGCGCAAGGATTACAAATGCACCGGCGGTTTTGGCGAGTACCTGGCATCGCTGGGCCAAGCCCTGGGTGCGGCGGCCTGCAACCACCCGCCAGCATCGATGCGCTGCCCTGAAATGGATGTGCAAACGCCTCAGTGACACGCGTCGCTGACGGCTTTCGCGGCGCGGCGCAACTCCTGTTTGACGTCCACCGGGATTCGCTGGCGCACCAACCGCTGCTCCAGGAACGCCTGGTCACCCCTGTCCCCACTTGCGCGTCGATGGCTGCCCCTTGGCCTCCAGGGCTGCCGCGTGCGCGTCGATCACGGCATCGACCTCGGCATCATTACGGGCTGCATCGAGTCGCTCGATCAGTGCCGCCACTTCATCGGCTTCAGCCTTGGCATAAGCTTCCACGGTCAAGCCGGAGGCGAGCGCCCGTACGCGGATCTCAAGGTTCTTCATGGTCTGCTTGGCGTCTTCGCAGAGTGCCGCTTGCTTGCGGCTGTCGGCGACTTGCCAATGAATCAATTGAAAGGTCAGGACGCCGACCATGGCAAGCACCAGGCCACTCAGCAGCAACGCGATCTTGAAGTTAGGGTGTGCCGTCATGGCTCGTCCATGGTTGGGTCTTTAGCGGGCGCTGCAAATAGATTAGAGGGGCGATTGAAAGTTTGCATTGAGTTACACAACTACCGACGACTGACCGCAATCGAGTGGATAGTTGCCGCCGGTCGCCAGCCATCAATCTTTATCAAATTATCCCACGGGCAATTGCTTCAGATATCTGTGGGCGGCGCATTCGGTGAGTCACCGGATGAGTCAACTCAGGTGGCCACCAGTGCCCTTTCTTTTGAGCAGGGAGCGCTGCGCAGCTCAAAACAGTTGCTACCTGTCGCCTGCCGGGCGCCCAATAAGCGGGCCAACCATCGATAGGAGTTTTTATGTCCGATCCCGTCTCGTCGAGCAGCGGCGCTTCGCGCTCCTGGCTTGAATTGGCCCGTGGCAGCAGTTGGTCGGGGGTGCTGTTCTGGTTGACGTTGATCGTCGTGACCTGCCTGCTGCTGTTCAGTGGCTACAGTGCATTGACCGAAGCCGACTCGGACGTTCTGCATTACGCCATGCTGGGCGGCACCGCTGGATTTGCCGCTACGGCACTGGGCGCATTAATGGCACTGGTACTGCGGGACGTCGCGGTCCGTACCCAGGACATCATGCTCGGCTTTGCGGCGGGAATGATGTTGGCGGCCAGCTCCTTTTCGCTGATCCTTCCAGGCATCGCTGCCGCTGAAGCCATCACTGGCAGCAAACTGGTGTCTGCCGCGGTGGTGGTGCTGGGCATGGGGCTGGGCGTGGCCTTGATGGTCGGCCTGGACCGTTTTGTGCCCCACGAGCACCAGAAAAGCGGTCGGCGCGGCCCCGAGGTAGAACGCCTCAACCGGGTCTGGCTGTTTGTCCTGGCCATCACCCTGCACAACTTGCCCGAGGGCATGGCCATCGGCGTCAGTTTCGCGGACGGCGACATGAAGGTGGGTTTGCCCCTGACCACGGCCATCGCCATCCAGGATATTCCCGAAGGGCTTGCCATTGCGCTGGCGCTGCGGGTCACAGGTATCTCGGCTTTGAAGTCGGCCCTGGTGGCGATAGGTTCCGGGCTCATGGAACCGTTGGGCGCGATCATCGGCCTGGGCGTTTCATCGGCATTCGCCCTCGGCTATCCCGTAGCCTTGGGTCTGGCGGCCGGGGCGATGATCTTCGTGGTGTCCCACGAAGTGATTCCCGAAACCCACCGCAACGGCCATGAAACGCCAGCTACGCTTGGGTTGATGATGGGCTTTGGTGTGATGATGTTTCTTGATACCGCGTTGGGGTAAGTCCCGGCAGGCAGGGAGGCTTGATGAACAGTGAGATCAGGTTCGGGATCGAAGAGGAATATTTCATCACTGACCTGGAAACTCGATGCATGGCCGGTCAGCCGCCTGCGGCCGCTATCGAGCAATGCAGCAAGGCGTTGGATGGCTGTTTCGCCTACGAGATGTTCCAGGGGCAAATTGAAGTCGCTTCGCCGATCTTCACGGGCCTGTCCCAGGCCGCCGGCTATCTTGCAGCGGCCAGAAGTAAGCTGCGCGGCGTTCTGAAGCCTTTTGGCCTGGGACTGGTCAGCGCCGGCAGTCATCCCCTGGCGGATTGGCGGGCGCAACAGGCCACAGTACAGCCGCACTTTTGCCAATTGTTTGAAGACTTTCAATGGGTCGCCAGACGCAGCCTCTGGTCGGGCCTGCATGTGCACGTGGAAGTGCCGGCAGCGGTGGATCGCGTTCAAGTGATGAACGAGGTATTACCCTGGACGCCTCTGTTGCTGGCACTGAGTTGTTCCTCGCCTTTTGTTGAAGATGTTTGACCTCCATTTCCATCGTTTTTTCCTGATTCCATCGTT
>NZ_JAEKEG010000055.1 GCF_016651255.1 Pseudomonas sp. TH10 | reverse complement strand
CGGCTACACCTACAGCGGCAAGGCCGAAGCCCAGCAACCGGCGCTGGACGCCATCGACACCGCCCTGAAAAGCCTCGGCAGCCTCGCGGCGAAACTGCCTGAGCAGCACCTCGCCAACCTGCAACAGGCTACCGAATCGCTGAAGGCCTACCGCGCCGCAGTCAGCCAGTTCCGCGACTCCCAGGTGGCAACGCTACGGCGCTCACGCGCATGACCGCTCAGGGCGACATCCTGATCGACCTCAGCAAGAAGCTGACGGCCTCGCAGACCATTGTTCGCGACACCGATGCCGCGCACGCCAAGAACTTGTTGCTGCTGGCCACCCTGCTCGCCCTGGCCTTCGGTCTGCTGGCGGCCTGGGCCATTACCCGCCAGATCGTCATACCCCTGAGCCAGACCCTCAAAGTCGCCGAACGCATTGCAGCCGGCGACCTGACCCACAATCTGGTGTCTCGCCGCCAGGACGAACTGGGCCAGTTGCAGCGTGCTATCCAGAGCATGACCCAGGGCTTGCGCGAGTTGATTGGCGGCATCAGTGATGGCGTCACGCAAATCGCCAGCGCCGCCGAGGAGTTATCGGCCGTGACCGAGCAGACCAGCGCCGGGGTCAACAATCAGAAGATCGAGACCGACCAGGTGGCAACCGCCATGAACGAAATGGCCGCGACCGTGCAGGAAGTCGCACGCAACGCCGAGGAAGCTTCGGAAGCCGCCGTGGCCGCTGACCAGCAAGCCCGCGAGGGCGACAAAGTGGTCGGCGAAGCCATCGCGCAGATCGAGCGTCTGGCGGTTGAAGTGGGTCACTCCACCGAAGCCATGGGCGAACTGAAACGCGAAAGCGACAAGATCGGCAGCGTCCTCGACGTGATCAAATCGGTGGCCCAGCAAACCAACCTGCTGGCCCTCAACGCGGCGATTGAAGCGGCGCGTGCCGGTGAAGCCGGACGTGGTTTTGCCGTAGTCGCCGACGAAGTACGCAGCCTCGCCCAGCGCACGCAGAAGTCCACCGAAGAGATCGAAGAGCTGATTGTCGGCCTGCAAAACGGCACTCAGCAAGTCGCAACGATCATGGACAACAGCCGCACCCTGACCGACAGCAGCGTTGAGCTGACCCGTCGCGCCGGCGGTTCGCTGGAAAGCATCACCCGCACGGTGTCGGCGATTCAGGCGATGAACCAGCAGATCGCGGCAGCAGCTGAACAGCAGAGCGCGGTGGCGGAAGAGATCAACCGTAGCGTGCTGAATGTGCGCGATGTGTCGGATCAGACGTCGGCGGCGAGTGAAGAGACCGCGGCGTCGAGCGTTGAGCTGGCACGCCTGGGGACGCATCTGCAGATGCTGGTGGGTCGCTTCAAGGTTTGAGGTGATTCATCCACCTCGGTTCGCTGTGGACCGAGGTGATGCTATCGCTGGCAAGCCAGCTCCCACAGGATTTGTGTCGAACACAAAGGTTGTGTTCAACCTGCTCACTGTGGGAGCTGGCTTGCCAGCGATGGCGTCCGACGGGACGCCGCAGTTACAAAACCTGACGCAGGAAAGCTTGGGCGCGTGGATCCTTCGGCGCATCAAAGAACTCTGCCGGCGCGGCATCTTCGAGCAATTTGCCGTGATCGAAAAACAGCACCCGATCCGCCACTTCCCGGGCAAAGCCCATTTCATGGGTAACGCAGACCATCGTCATGCCTTCCATGGCCAGGTTCTTCATCACGTCCAGCACTTCGCCGACCATTTCCGGGTCGAGCGCCGAAGTCGGTTCATCGAACAACATAACCTTCGGTTCCATCGCCAGCGCCCGCGCAATGGCCACGCGCTGCTGCTGACCACCGGACAGGCGCGACGGAAACTCGTTGGCCTTCTGCGCAATCCCGACCTTTTTCAGCAATTCCATGGCCTTCGCCTCGCGCTCTTTCTTGCCGCGCTTGCGCACGACTTTCTGCGCCAGACAGAGGTTTTCCAGCACGGTCATGTGCGGGAACAGATTGAAATGCTGAAACACCATGCCGACTTCACGGCGGTAGGCATTCACGTCGGTTTTCGGGTCGGCCAGTTGCAAGCCGTCGATGCTCACCGAGCCTGAGTCGAATTCTTCCAGGCCGTTGAGGCAACGCAGGAAGGTCGATTTGCCGGAGCCGGACGGGCCGATCACCACCAGCACTTCACCCCTGGCCACTTGCGTGGTGACGTTATCCACCGCGCGCACCACTTGCCCACGGGTGTCGAAGACTTTTACCAGTTCGCGGACTTCAATCACTTTGCGCGAGCCTCCGCTCAAGCCGGCTGGCGATTTTCGACAGCGGCAGGTTGATCAACAGGTACAGGCCGGCGACGCAGAACAGAATCTCGAACGGCGAGAACGACGTGGTGATGACTTCACGGCCGCTTTTCAGCAGCTCGGTGATAGCGATCACCGACACCAAGGACGTGTCCTTGACCAGACTGATGAACTGCCCGGCCAATGGCGGCAACACGCGTTTCAAGGCTTGCGGCAGCACTACATGGCGCATCGACTGGCCGGCACTCAGTCCCAGCGAGCGCGCCGCTTCGTTCTGCCCACGGGCAATCGACTGCACGCCGGAACGGATGATCTCGGCGACATAAGCGCCGGTGAACAGCGACAACGCGGCGATCCCGGCGAACTCGCGGGACAGGTTCATCACCGTGCCGATGAAAAAGTAGAAAATGAAGATCTGCACCAGCAACGGTGTGCCGCGCACCAGCTCGACGTAAATGGTCGAAAGGTCACGCAGGGTCGGGTTGCTCGACAAGTCTGCACAGCCCGGTTGACCAGGCCAATCAGCAGGCCGAGCAATCCCGGAGACCACCGACAGCCACAGCGTCGTCCACAAGCCCCCACAACAGCGGCCCTGCCGCCCAATGGCGAGTCACGCCCACAACATCGCCTTCTGCCACGTCATCGCCCTGGGCGACTTGCAGGCTGTTGTCATCGACGATCAGGTGCTGCTCGTCGCCACCGTCGTTGCGCAGGGTGACTTCAGCCTTGTCACCCTTGCGCACCAGTTCGCTGACGGTGGAAATGTCGGCAGCACGCTGGGACTCTTCGGCGTGGTAGGCGAAGTACTGCGGCACACGGTTCCAGCGCCATTCGTAGGACATCAGCGAGGTGGCGTAGTACAAGGCGCCGGCCAGGCCGATCAGCACCAGCACGGTTAAAACGTGCCAGGGCCATTGGGCTTTTCTCTGTTTCATCTGTTTTACAGTTTCCGAATTCTGTGTCGCCTGGAAGGGCCCCATCGCGGGCAAGCCCGCTCCCACAGGATTGGCGTGCACAAAAAATTTGTGGGCGGCGCCAAACCTGTGGGAGCGGGCCTGCTCGCGAATGGGGCGACGCGGTCTGGCTGACCGGCGTTATTCCATGTCCTTGAGCCACTCGGTGCTCTTGAACCACTTGTCATGGATGCGATCGTAGGTGCCGTCTTCGTGGATCTGGTGCAGGAAGTTGTTGATGAAGTTGAGGCTGTCGTAATCACCCTTCTTCAGGCCAAAGGCCAGCGGCTCGTAGGTGAACGGCTTGTCGAGGAATACCAGCTTGCCGGCGCCGACCTTGTTCACCGCAACCACGTTGTACGGCGCGTCATAGATAAACGCGTCGGCCTTGCCGTTGACCACGTCGAGCACGGCTTCCTGCTCGTTGTCGTAGCCGTGGTACTTGGCTTTGGAGATCAGCTTCCTGGCGACCATTTCGCCGGTGGTGCCGAGCTTGGAGGTGATGCGGTAGTCAGCAGTGTTCAGGTCTTTGTACGACTTGATGGTGCCTTCCAGCTCCTTGCGGATCAGCAGGGTCTGGCCAACGACGATGAACGGTTCGCTGAAGTTCAGGCGCAGGTTACGCTCCTGAGTCAGGGTCATGCCGCTGCCGATCATGTCGAACTTGTCGGTCATCAGCGCCGGGATGATGCCGTCGTAACCGGTCGAAACCAGCTCTAGCTTGACGCCCATGGCTTTGGACATGGCTTTGAGAATGTCAACTTCGAAGCCGATGATTTCGCCGCGCTTGTTGGTCATTTCGAACGGCATGTAAGTCGGATCCATACCGACTTTCAACGTACCGCGTTTGACCGCGTCATCGATTGCGCCAGCCTGCGCCGCATTGACTGCAACCAGTGCCGTGACGCCGACCAGCAGCATCGACAGATACTTCTTCATCTTCAAGTCCCCAAAACCATTGCGTTTGCGGCGCGCAAACAGCAGATTTCCCTGGGGAAACCGACAGATACGAACAGAAAGTTGTCCGGGCGCACCAATTCGGGGACGGATGCTATCGCAGCCTTGAGGGATTTGTTAGACGCAAAAGCAAAGATCGTCCGACCGCGGCCCGAGCCTGCGGCAGTTCCTAAAGGTTATCCAGTAGGAGCTGCCGCAGGCTCGAGCGCTGTCGGACGATCTTGTAAAGCAGGCGCTTACTTCAGTAAGCGGCGCTTTGCACTACATCAGGCCAACTGAGGCTGCGCACTCAGCGGTCGCAGCGGCAGCAGCGGCGCATGCGGATCGGCTTTCACCGAAGCCCGCCATGCATCCAGCCACTCGGCGTGACCCTCTGCCCAGACCAGCTCGTGCAGTCGCGCCAGAGCCACCGGATCGCTCAGCAGTTGCAGGCGATCATGGTTGCTCAGCGCCGCCGGGCCAACCTTCAGGGCGTGACGCACACGCTCCTGACGCAGCCACTCGATCGGCTCAGCCTGACCGTGACGGGACGTCGCCAGCGAGCACGCCAAAGCGTTCTGCTGTGGATCGACCACCGCACGGACAAAGCCGTCGTTGAGCGCGTGCCAACGGTTTTCATGGGTGTACTTGTCGGTGTCCAGCAGTGCCTGTGGCGGATTGTATTCCTCAGGGATCAGGAACAGGCTCTCGTCACGGGATTTCAGACCCAGGCCGACACGGCTGGAGATCACCGATACCGGGATCGACAGCATCAGCGAACCGACGATCGGCACCAGCCACCACAGGAAGCTCGGGTTCAGCCAGACCACCAGCAGCGCCCAGCAGAAGCCCAACAGGGTTTGCGGGCCGTGACGCTTGACTGCTTCGCTCCATGGCGTCGAGTCGTCGTCACGCTGCGGCGAGTTCCAGGTCGCCGCCCAGCCGAGGAACGCGGCCAGTACGAAACGGGTGTGGAAAATCATCCGCACCGGCGCCAGCAGCATGGAGAACAGCATCTCCAGCAGCATCGACAGGGTCACCTTGAACTTGCCGCCAAACTCTTTCGCGCCCTTCGCCCAGATCAGGATGATGCTCAACAGTTTCGGCAGGAACAGCAGCACGATCGTCGTCGAGAACAGCGCAATCGCCTTGTCCGGGTGCCATTGTGGCCACAGCGGATAGAGCTGACGTGGCTCTAGGAAGTATTGCGGCTCCATCAGTGTGTTCACCGCCAGCAGCGCGGTCGACAACACCAGGAAGAAGAACCACAACGGCGCCGACAGGTACGACATCACGCCCGTCAGAAACACCGCACGGTGTACCGGGTGCATGCCTTTGACCAGGAACAGGCGGAAGTTCATCAGGTTGCCGTGGCACCAGCGACGGTCACGCTTGAGTTCATCGAGCAGGTTCGGCGGCAGTTCTTCGTAGCTGCCCGGCAGGTCGTAGGCAATCCACACACCCCAACCGGCACGGCGCATCAGCGCGGCTTCAACGAAGTCGTGCGACAGGATCGCCCCTGCAAACGCGCCTTTACCCGGCAACGGCGCCAGGGCGCAGTGCTCGATGAACGGCTTCATGCGGATGATCGCGTTGTGGCCCCAGTAGTGCGATTCACCCAGCTGCCAGAAGTGCAGACCGGCGGTGAAAAGCGGCCCATAGACTCGCGTGGCGAACTGCTGCATGCGTGCATACAGGGTGTCCATGCCCGACGCACGTGGCGCGGTCTGGATGATCCCGGCGTCCGGCGTGGCTTCCATCAAGCGCACCAGACTGGTCAGGCACTCGCCGCTCATCACCGAGTCGGCGTCGAGCACGACCATGTACTTGTAGTCACCGCCCCAACGACGGCAGAAGTCGTCGAGGTTGCCACTCTTGCGTTTCACCCGACGGCGACGGCGGCGATAGAAAATCTTGCCGAAGCCCTTGGCTTCGCGGCAGACGTCGAGCCAGGCCTGTTGTTCGGCGACGCAGATGTCGGCATCGTTACTGTCGCTGAGCACGAAGAAGTCGAAGCGATCGAGGTCACCTGTGGCCGCTACCGATTCGAAGGTCGCCCGCAACCCGGCAAATACCCGCGGCACGTCTTCGTTGCAGATCGGCATCACCAGCGCAGTGCGCGCGTCCTTGGCGATCGGCTCATTACCCGCGCTTTTACCGGAAATACGGTACTTGTCGTGGCCGGTGAGCAGCTCGAGGAAGCCCATCAGCGCGGTCCAGAAACCAGCCGAAACCCAGCAGAACAGAATCCCGAACAGAATCAGGATGCTGGTTTGCAGCGCATACGGCAGCACTTGCGTGGCTGTTTGCATCAGCGGTTGATGCAGGACTTCATCGAGATCGACGAACGACCAGCCCTGGTACGGCATGATGCCTTTCATGTACCAGCCGGCGACGATGGTCTGGCCGAGCATCAGCACCAACAGAATGTAGCGACGGATCGAACCGACAGTGCGCCAGCGCGCCGCCGGCAGGACGTTTTCGTCTTTCGGCGGCTGTGGCGGGTTGGTGCGACCGGTCAGACGGCGCCAGCCACGCACCAGAATATTGGTGCGCCACGGCTCCGGTACGACCTTGGTGCGACGAATCGGCGGCGTGGCCTTGAGGCTGACGCGGCCGCTGGCGTCGAGCGCCAGCATTTCCGCTTCTTCCAGCTCTTCGGCGGTGCTCAGGGTCAGGCGCTTGCCCACCGAAGCCTGGGCGGCCTCGGCAGGAGCGTCGAACGTTGACGACGACAGGCGTTGATGCAGCTCGCTGAACGACTGGCAACCCGCGAGTTCCGCGCGTTGCTCGTCGGTCATCGGCAGATGCGCCAGATACTCGGACAGAGTCTCTGGCTGTACTTGAGAGTTACTCATCGGCAGGCAACTGATAGCTCCAGGTCTCGGTCAGGACTTCTTCAGTCGGTGCCGATTCCGGTGTGGCTGGGGCCGCGTCCGCAGCGGCTGGCTGCTTGGCGTCTTTGTTGGCCTTGTCCTTGGCATCTACGGCTGGCTTGGCGTCGGCCTGTTTGGCCTCGGCTGCCTTGGCTTCCTTGGCTTCCTTGTCGAGTTTCTCTTGTTGCTTGGCGGCGACCTTGTCGGCCTTGGCGACAGACGAATTGGACGCCGGCACAGATTTCGCCAGATCAGCGGTTACGACAGGCTGAACCAAGGCAGCACGCATCTCGGTCGACTTGCTCGCGTCCTTGATTTTCATCCGCAGGGTCAAACGCCAGCCCTTGGTTTCAGGGTTGTAGCGCACGCTGTTCTCGACCAGTTCGGCGTTGTCACCGACGCTGACCTGGCTGCGAACGTCAGTCTCAGGCGGCAGGGCTGCCAGCGACGGGCCTTCGAAGTCCACCAGGTAGGCAACGCTGCCGTCCGGCTGACGGATCAGGTTGGACTGCTTGACGTCACCGGTGGAACGCAGGGTCTGGCTGACCCAGGCGCTATCGGGTGCGTGCAGCGCCGCTTCGTCGATCGTCCAGTGCAGGCGATAGGCGACATCCAGCGGCTGGCCTGGCTCAGGCAGTTTTTCCGGACTCCAGAACGCCACGATGTTGTCGTTGGTTTCATCGGCAGTCGGGATTTCCACCAGGTCGACAGAACCCTTGCCCCAATCGCCTTTTGGCTCGATCCAGGCACTTGGACGCTTGTCGTAACGATCGTCGAGGTCTTCATAGTGGCTGAAGTCGCGGCCACGTTGCAGCAGGCCGAAACCACGCGGGTTCTCGACGCTGAAGTTGCTCACGGCCAGGTGCTTAGGGTTGTTCAGCGGACGCCAGATCCACTCGCCGTTGCCGGCATGAATCGACAGACCACTGGAGTCGTGCAGTTCACGACGATAGTTGAGGACTTTCGACGGCTGGTTGGCGCCAAAGAGGAACATGCTGGTCAGCGGCGCAATGCCCAGTTTGCCGACCTTGTCGCGCAGGAACATCTGCGCCTTGACGTCGACGATGGTATCGCTGCCCGGACGCAGGGTCAGGCGGTAGGCACCGGTCGCACGCGGGGAGTCGAGCAGCGCAAAGATCACCAGGTGCTTGTCACCCGGTTTTGGCTGTTGAATCCAGAACTCGGTGAAACGCGGGAATTCTTCGCCCGACGGCAGCGCAGTATCGATAGCCAGGCCACGCGCCGACAGGCCGTAGGTGTGGCCCTTGCCAACAACGCGGAAGTAACTCGCGCCGAGCATGGTCATGATTTCGTCTTGCTTGTCGGCCTTGTTGATCGGGTACAGCACACGGAAACCGGCATAACCCAGCTGTTCGGTGGCTTTCGGATCGAATTTCAAGTCGCCGAAATCGAAGCGCGTCGGATCGTATTTGATCTCTTCGACGGTGTTCGCCGTGATTTCGTTGATTTTCACCGGCGTATCGAAGTGCATACCCTGGTGATAGAAGGAGAGCTTGAACGGGGTCTTCTGATCAGCCCACTCAGCCTTTTCGGTGAGGAAGCGGATTTTCTGATAGTCCGCGAACTTCATGTCGCGGAACTCGTTCGGCAGATTGCTGCGCGGGGCTTCGAACTTCTGCCCGGCCAGTTCTTTAGCCTTCGCCGATACATCGTCAAGATTGAACGCCCAAAGCTGGCCGGCGCTGAGCAGGCACAGGAGCGCCGAGCCCGCTACCAGAGCACTTCGCACGCGTTTGGCAGACAATTTTGCTGCATTACAGGGACTAACAATCACGAGCAACCCTCGCCGAAAACAGATCAAAAAACCAACGGCCAGCTATCTATATGCCAGGTTGGCGAGCATTGTTCCGACTCCGCTGGGGCAAAATGATTCCCCAATCGGATCCGGACAAGTCTCTACCTAAGTCAAAATGGACCAACGAACGCTGATCCCCGTAGCGCGCGATTATCTAGTAGCCCGCATGACAACGCATCAGGGGTAACAAAGTATTTATCGCGAAAAATGCCTGTTTTCAGTCGAAAAGCCCTAGAAAAGATGTTTCAAGCGCTTTCATGTCTGTAACAGGAAGGTTACCGGACCATCGTTGACCAGGTGCACCTGCATATTCGCGCCGAATCTACCTGATGCCACAGTGCCATGCATCTGTTTCGCTCGGTTTAATAGATAGTCGAACAATTCCTCGCCCAGGGCTGGAGGGGCCGCTGTCGAAAAACTCGGTCGCAGCCCGCTTTTTGTATCGGCGGCCAGGGTGAACTGAGAGACCAGCAGCAACCCACCACCCACATCGGCCAGGGACAAGTTCATCTTGCCCTCGGCGTCATTGAATACCCGATAGTTAAGCAGCTTATGCAGAAGTTTGTCGGCGCTGGCATGCGTGTCGTCGGGTTCGACCGCCACCAGCACCAGCAAACCCTGGTCGATTGCACCGACCACTTCACCCTCCACCTCGACTCGCGCGCTGCTCACGCGTTGCAGCAGAGCCTTCATGCTTCTTCAGGCGACAGGTCGAGCATGCGGCGCGCCATCAGATCGGCGGCGCGCACCAGCGCATCGGTAATGCCCGGCTCGGAGGCGGCATGGCCGGCGTCACGAATCACCTGCAGTTCACTGTTCGGCCAGTTCTGGTGCAGTTCCCAGGCGTTATCCAGTGGGCAGATCACGTCGTAGCGGCCATGAACAATCACGCCGGGCAGATGGGCGATCTTGCCCATGTCGCGGATCAGTTGGTTAGGCTCGAGAAAAGCGTTGTTGGTGAAATAATGGCACTCGATCCGGGCGATCGACAAGGCTCGCTGGGGCTCCGAGAAGCGGTCGACGACCAGTGGGTTCGGGCGCAGGGTCGCAGTCCGGCCTTCCCAGGTGGACCAGGCCTTCGCCGCGTGCATCTGGGCAATCTGGTCATTGCCGGTCAGACGCCGGTGGAACGCGCCGAGCAGATCCTCACGTTCGTCCAGCGGGATCGGTGCAATGTAATCCTGCCAATAGTCAGGGAATAACCGGCTGGCGCCCGCCTGATAGAACCATTCGATTTCCTGCGGCCGGCAGAGAAAAATCCCGCGCAGGATCAGGCCGTGAACACGTTCCGGATGGGTCTGCGCATAGGCCAGCGCCAGGGTAGAGCCCCATGAGCCACCGAACAGCACCCATTTGTCGATGCCCAGGTGCTTGCGAATTCGCTCCAGGTCGGCGACCAGATCCCAGGTGGTGTTGTTTTCCAGGCTGGCGTGGGGCGTGGAGCGACCACAGCCACGCTGGTCGAAGGTGACAATGCGATACAGGTTCGGGTCGAAGTACCGACGGCTCTGGGCATCACACCCGGCGCCGGGGCCGCCATGGATGAACACAACCGGCAAACCCTCCGGTGAACCGCTTTCGTCGACGTACAGCGTGTGGGTGTCATCGACAGCCAGATCGTGCCGGGCGTGAGGTTTGATCTGCGGAAACAAAGTCTGCATTGCGCGCTCCGTAAAGGGTCGAGGTCATCCCTGGGGGGACTTCTATTTATTCTGCCGTTGGGCATCATAAACCCGATTTACGTCAATGAGCATGCTCCGGGACAGTGGTTGTTTCCAGAAGAGGCATTTCAGCAGTCCTGATCACTCTGTAGGAGCTGTCGAGTGAAACGAGGCTGCAATCTGTTGATCTCAAAAACCAGATCAAAAGATAGTCAGAACGCGGCCCGAGCCTGCGGGATCGCGATGGGCGTTGCAGGGTTAGGCCCTTGCACCGGGTTATGCGTTGTAGTGCTTTGCGCCCCACGCCAGCAACCCTTGCAACAGTTCCTTGAGGACCACCCGCGTCGGCTCGGCCAGGTCGGCGCGATAGCGGAACGGTTCGAACTCTTCCATGTAGGTGCTCTGGCACAACTCCAGTTGCACTGCGTGGATGTTCTCGGCCGGGTTGCCGTAATGACGGGTAATGTGACCGCCCTTGAAGCGGCCGTTGAGCACGTGGCTGTAATCGTCGTGGCGCGCGCAGATGGCTTCCAGCTGCGTAGCGAGTTGCGGATCGCAACTGGCGCCATTGAAGGTGCCCAGGTTGAAGTCCGGCAGTTTGCCGTCGAACAGGTGCGGGATGATCGAGCGGATCGAATGCGCATCGAACAGCAGCGCATAACCGAACTCGGCGTTCAGTCGCGCCAGTTCTTCCTGCAAAGTGCGGTGATACGGCGTCCAGATCTGTTCAAGATAAGTCGCGCGCTGTTCTTGCGAAGGCTCATGTCCTTCGCGGAACAACGGGATGCCATCGAACAGCGTCGCCGGGTACAGGCCGGTGGTCGCGCCGGTGTACAACGGTTTGTCGTCGGACGGCCGGTTCAGGTCGATGACGAAACGCGAATACTCGGCAGCCAGCGTACTGGCGCCCAGCGCTTCAGCGAAGTCATAGAGCTGCGGAATATGCCAGTCAGTATCCGGCAGGCTTTTCGCGTCGGCGATCAGCCCGGCCTCGACCTCCGGGGTCAGGCGCAGGCCGGCGTGCGGCATGCTGATCAGCAGCGGCACGCGACCTTGTTTGAAGCTCAGAACCTTATCCACAACCGCTCTCCTACAGACTTGATTCGACGCCGTGACGGACGACGCGTTTATCCAGATCACCACCGAGCCAGTAGGCCAGATCCGCCGGACGATCAATCTGCCAGGCAACGAAATCCGCCACCTTGCCGACTTCCAGTGAACCGTGTGTATCGGCCATGCCCAATGCCTGCGCGGCATGAAGGGTCGCGCCGGCCAGCGCCTCTTCCGGAGTCATGCGGAAACAGGTGCAAGCCATGTTCAACATCAACCGCAACGACAGCGCCGGCGAGGTGCCCGGATTGAGGTCGCTGGCGATGGCGATCTTCACTTTGTGCTTGCGCAAGGCTTCCATCGGCGGCAACTGGGTTTCGCGCAGGAAATAGAACGCGCCCGGCAGCAACACCGCGACGGTGTCGGCTTCGGCCATGGCGATGGCGTCGGCCTCGTCCATGAACTCCAGATGATCGGCCGACAACGCCTTATAGCGCGCGGCAAGGCTGGAGCCGTGCAGCGACGATAATTGCTCGGCGTGCAGCTTCACTGGCAGGCCGAGCTCCTGAGCTGTAACGAACACACGCTCGACCTGCTCTGGCGAGAACGCCAGGTATTCGCAGAACGCATCGACCGCGTCCACCAGGCCTTCGGCGGCCAGGGCCGGAAGCATTTCAGTGCAGATGTGCTCGATGTAATCGTCGGCGCGATCCTTGTATTCCGGTGGCAACGCGTGGGCGGCCAGACAGGTGCTGCGCACGCTGATCGGCAGCTCTTTTTCCAGGCGACGAATCACTCGGAGGATCTTGCGTTCGTTGGCCAGATCGAGGCCGTAGCCGGACTTCATTTCCACCGTGGTGACGCCGTCGCGCATCAGGCTTTTCAGGCGCTTGGCCGCGCTGGCGAACAGCTCGTCTTCAGTCGCGGCACGGGTGGCGCGCACAGTGCTGGCGATGCCGCCACCGGAGGCTGCGATCTCGGCGTAGCTGACGCCCTGCAAACGTTTTTCAAACTCGCCGCTGCGGTTCCCGCCGAACACCGTGTGGGTGTGGCAGTCGATCAGGCCGGGGGTGACCCACGCGCCTTGCAGGTCGTTGACCGCCGGGTATTCGCCGGACGGCAATTGATCACGCGGGCCGATCCACTCGATGAGCGCACCGGACGTGACGATGGCCGCATCCTCGATGATCGAGTAGACGCCTTGCGCCATGGTTGCGACGTGGCAGTGTTGCCAGAGGGTTTTCATCCCGAATCTCCATCAAATTCAAAATCGAATCGCTGGCAAGCCAGCTCCCACAGGAACAGTGGTGGATACATAACATGCACACCACCCAAATCCCTGTGGTACCTGGCGACTGC
Organism: Pseudomonas sp. TH10; assembly: GCF_016651255.1. Lineage (GTDB taxonomy): Bacteria > Pseudomonadota > Gammaproteobacteria > Pseudomonadales > Pseudomonadaceae > Aquipseudomonas. The sequence continues at coordinate 13,002 of NZ_JAEKEG010000055.1, read as the reverse complement.
CAGCCCCACAGCAACGGTGGTGGATACATGACATGCACACCACACAAAACTCTGTGGGAGCTGGCTTGCCAGCGATGAGGCCCTTACAGGCTCGGCAGCAACTTCACCGAGACCAGATCATTCAAACAACGCGTCGCCAACAACTCAGTCGCCGCGTTGATGTCCGGCGCAAAGAACCGGTCCTTCTCATAAAACGCCACTTCAGCACGCAAAATGGCGCGAGCTTTTTCCAGCTTCGCCGAAGTCTTCAATCCTTCACGCAAATCCAGGCCCTGGCACGCTGCCAGCCACTCCACCGCCAGCACCCCACGGGTATTCTCGGCCATTTCCCACAGACGCTTGCCCGCAGCCGGCGCCATCGAGACGTGGTCTTCCTGGTTGGCCGAAGTCGGCAGGCTGTCGACCGAATGCGGATGGGACAGCGCCTTGTTCTCGCTGGCCAGCGCCGCCGCCGTCACCTGGGCGATCATGAACCCGGAGTTGACACCGCCATTGGCCACAAGGAATGGCGGCAGTTGCGACATGTGCTTGTCCATCATCAGCGAAATGCGGCGTTCACTCAGGGAACCGATTTCAGCGATGGCCAGGGCCATGTTGTCCGCAGCCATGGCCACCGGCTCGGCGTGGAAGTTGCCGCCGGAAATCACGTCGCCTTCGGCGGCGAACACCAGCGGGTTATCCGACACCGCGTTGGCTTCGACGGCCAGCACTTCGGCAGCCTGGCGCAATTGGGTCAGGCAGGCGCCCATGACTTGCGGCTGGCAGCGCAGGGAGTATGGGTCCTGGACCTTATCGCAGTTCTGGTGCGAGTCAGACACTTCACTGCGCTCGCCGAGCAAATCGCGGTAAGCAGCAGCGGCGTCGATCTGGCCTTTTTGCCCGCGAGCGGCGTGGATGCGTGCGTCGAATGGCGAGCGCGAACCCAATACCGCTTCAACCGTCAGGCCGCCCAACGCGATAGCGCCGGCGAACAGGTCTTCACCCTCAAACAGGCCGCGCAGGGCGTAGGCGGTGGAAACCTGCGTCCCATTGAGCAGCGCCAGACCTTCTTTCGCCGCCAACGTCAGCGGCGTCAGGCCGGCCACTTTCAGCGCTTCAGTGGCTTCCATCCACTCGCCCTTGTAGCGCGCCTTGCCCTCGCCCAGCAGCACCAGCGACATGTGCGCCAGCGGCGCCAAGTCACCGGATGCGCCCACCGAACCTTTCAGCGGAATGTGCGGATAAACCTCGGCGTTGATCAGCGCAATCAGCGCGTCGATCACCACGCGGCGGATCCCGGAGAAACCGCGGCTAAGGCTGTTGACCTTGAGCACCATGACCAGACGCACCAAGTCATCGCTGATCGGCTGGCCAACGCCAGCGGCGTGGGACAGCACCAGCGAACGCTGGAGGTTTTCCAGGTCTTCGCTGGCGATGCGTGTAGAGGCCAGCAGGCCGAAACCAGTGTTGATGCCGTACGCGGTGCGGTTTTCGGCGAGGATCTGCTCGACGCAGGCAACGCTCGCTTCGATCTGCGCAGAAGCGCTGTTGTCGAGCGTCAGCTTGACCGGGTGCTGGTAGACGTCACGCAATTGGGCCAGGCTCAGTTGGCCAGGGATCAGGTTAAGCGCAGTCATTTAAATGCTCCTTTTGAGACATTGTTATTAACTTGCCATTCGCTCCGGAGCATTCCGTTATCCGTCGCTTTCTGCCTTTTGGGCATCCGGCGCCTTGGCACGCTGGCAGGGTAGTTTTTCAGTGCAAATTCGATAGAACGTTGTGCAGCAAATTCGGGGTTTTCAACACGCTCGCCGCCGCGGCGATGTCCGGCGCCAGCCAACGATCCTGATCGTAGGCCGGGACCTTTTCACGCAGCAGTCGCCACGCCACATCAGTGCCGGCGCCGAAGCGTTGTTCCTTGAGGAATTCAAACGCCTGCGCCGCCAGCAGATATTCGATGGCGAGGATCTGCGTGCAGTTTTCCAGCGCCCGATGCAGCTTCAGCGCGGCGTTGGTGCCCATGCTCAAGTGGTCTTCCTGCAAGCCTGACGTGATGTAGTTGTCGAGCACAGCCGGTTGCGCCAATTGGCGGTTTTCCGCACACAGCGAGGCGGCAACGTATTGCACGATCATCATCCCGGAGTTCACCCCCGGGTTGGCCACCAGAAACGCCGGCAGACCGCTGACGTGCGGGTTGACCAGACGATCGAGACGACGCTCGGCAATCGACCCGATTTCGGCCATGGCAATCGCCAGCAGATCCGCCGCCATCGCCACCGACTGCCCGTGCGGGTTGGCCTGCGACATAACTCGGAAATCATCCGGCGTGCCCAGCAGCAGCGGATTGTCGGTGCAGCCATTGAGTTCGGTTTCGATCTGTTTGATCGCGTGCGCCAGTTGATCGCGCGCGGCGCCGTGCACCTGCGGGATCGAACGAATGCTCAGCGCGTCCTGAGTACGAATGCCTTTGCTCGACGCGATGACTTCACTGCCGTCGAGCAACGCGCGCAGATTAACGCCGACCTGCTGCATGCCCGGATGCGGTTTCAACGCGATGATCTCAGCGTCGAAGGCATCGATCTGGCCGCGCTGAGCTTCGAAACTCATTGCGCCGATGACGTCGGCCCATTGCAGCAAACGCGTCGCGTCGGCAATCGCCAGACAGCTGAGGCCGGTCATGCACGGCGTGCCGTTGACCAGGCATAAACCGTCCTTCGCGCCGAGTTGCACCGGTTGCAGGCCCTCTTCGGCCAATGCCTGTTGTGCAGAAGTCATCTGCCCGCGATAGCTGACATTACCGACGCCCAACAGCGTGATGCCGATGTGCGCCATGTGCGTCAGGTAACCCACCGAACCTTGCGACGGCACTTGCGGGGTGATGCCGCGATTGAGCAGCGCCAGCAATGCCTCGACGACGCGGCGATGAATGCCGGATTTGCCGTGGCTGTAGTTGTGGATCGCGGCGCAGATGATCGCGCGGGTCTGCTCGTCGGCGAGTACCGGGCCGACGCCGCAGGCGTGGCTGAGCAGCGTGTTGCGCGAGAGTTGGCTGAGTTGTTCGTCTTGCAGCGAGACATTGGACAAACCGCCCAGACCGGTGTTGACGCCATAGGCACGCTCGCCGCTTTCGACGATGCGCTGGACGATGGCCTGGGCGTTTTCGATGCGCGCCCAGGTGCCACTCGACAGCTCAAGTTGAGCGCCATGACGAGCCACGGCGACGACGTCTTGCCAACGCAGCGGCGCACCAGTGATAACGATTCTTTCAGCCTGAGACATCTAAAACCTCATACCTGAATATTGATGCAGCATCGCCGACGCCATCGCTGGCAAGCCAGCTCCCACAGGTTCCGAGGTGTGCACACAAACCGTGGAACAAACCCCATCCCTGTAGAAGCAAGGCTTGCCCGCGATGGGGCCAGCACTTACACCGCAAATATCTTCAAACCACCGCTGCACGCCGCTGCACAAACCGGTCGACGTACTCATCCGCCGGCGAATGCAGAATCTCGCGGGGCGTGCCGACCTGGATCAATTTCCCATCCTTGAGAATCGCAATGCGATTGCCGATACGCACGGCCTCGTCGAGGTCGTGGGTGATGAAGACGATGGTCTTGTGCAGAGTCTTTTGCAGTTCCAGCAACTGATCCTGCATTTCCGCGCGGATCAGCGGATCGAGCGCACTGAACGCCTCGTCCATCAGGATGATGTCAGTGTCCGCCGCCAAGGCCCGGGCCAGGCCGACACGCTGGCGCATGCCGCCGGAGAGCTGGTGCGGATATTTGTTTTCGTAGCCCTTGAGGCCCACGGTGTTGATCCAGTGCAGCGCCCGTTCCGAGCACATTTGCTTGCTCTCGCCGCGCACCTTCAAGCCGTAGGCTACGTTGTCGAGGACGGTCTTGTGCGGCAGCAGGCCGAAGCTCTGGAACACCATGCTGATCTTGTGCCGGCGAAATTCGCGCAGGGCTTCCATGTCGTATTGCAGGATGTCGACGCCGTCGACGAGGATCGCGCCGCTGGTCGGGTCGATCAGGCGATTGAAGTGGCGCACCAAGGTCGATTTGCCCGAGCCGGACAAGCCCATGATCACGAAGATCTCGCCAGTGCCGATGCTCAGCGACAGGTCGTTGACCCCCACCACGCAACCGGTCTCGCTCAACACCTGATCCTTGGTCTTGCCTTGGCCGACCATCGCCAGCGCATCCTTGGCGCGGTTGCCGAAAATCTTGAAGACGTTTTTGACTTCGATCTTGCTCACGGTTGCGTTGTTCATTTGCTCACCTCATGCCGTGGCCGACCGTACGCCTGAGTAATGCGGTCGATGACCACTGCGAGAATCACGATCGCCAGACCGGCCTCAAGACCGCGCCCGACGTTGAGGGTCTGAATCCCCACCAACACATCTTCACCCAGACCACGGGCGCCGATCATCGAGGCGATCACCACCATCGACAGGGCCATCATGGTGGTCTGGTTGATCCCGGCCATGATGCTTGGCAAGGCCAGCGGCAATTGAACGCCGAACAGTTGCTGCCAGCGGTTGGCGCCGAACGCGTTGATCGCCTCCATCACTTCGCCGTCGACCTGACGGATGCCCAGGTCGGTCAGGCGAATCAGCGGTGGAGCGGCGTAAATGACCGTGGCGAAAATCGCCGGCACCTTGCCCAGACCGAACAGCATCAGCACCGGGATCAGGTACACGAAACTGGGCATGGTCTGCATGATGTCGAGCAATGGCATCAGCACCGAACGCAGACGATTGCTGCGCGCCGAGAGGATGCCCAGCGGTATGCCGATCAGTACCGATATCACCGTCGCGACCATCATCAGCGCGAGGGTTTGCATCAGCTTGTCCCAGAGACCGACGGCGCCGACCAGGAACAGCAAGCCAACGATAACGGCAGTGGTGACGACCTTGCGGGTCGCATGCCAGGCAACGCCCGCCACGATCGCCAGCATCAACCACCACGGCGCCGCGCGCAGCAGGCCTTCAAGGTTGACGATGGCCCACAGCAGGGTGTCGGAGATATGGCGGAACACATCACCGTAGTTGGTGACCAGCGAATCGACCCAACCGTTGACCCAGTCGGCGATGGAAAAGGTAAAGCTTTCGGGAAACATAAGCGGCTCTCAATCAGAAATCTCAATCAAGCGTTTACGGCATATCTCCCGGCCAGCCTCGCGGTTAGCCGGGAGGTATCGACCTACAGCGCCGCGTCGATTTTCTTGGCTGCGTCGTCACTGACCCACGCATGCCAGACCTCAGGATGTTCCTTGAGGAAGATTTTCGCCAGTTTTGGCGACTCGATACGTTCCTTCGCCATGCGGCCCAGGTTCTGGTTCAGCAGGTCGATCGGCAGGTTGACCTTTTCCAGCACCGCGACCAGTTCCGGCGCCTGTTCGTGGAAGGTTTTCGACAGGCCGACCTTGATGCTCACAGACTTGTCGACGCCCGGTTTTTCTTCGAGCTTGACCAGATCGACCTGGCCCATCAGCGGGGTTGGCGACCAGTAGTAGAACAGGATCGGCTCGCCACGCTTGTAGCTCGACAACACTGCCGCATCGAGTGCCGGGCCAGTGCCCGGACGGAAGTTGGTGTAGCTGTTTTCGAGGCCATAGCTTTTCAGCATTTCGCTGTTGTCCAGCTCGCAGGTCCAGCCGGCCGGGCAGTTGTAGAAGCGGCCCTTGGATGGCTCCTCGGCATCCTTGAACACCGCTGAGTATTTGCCCAGGTCAGCGATGTTTTTCAGGTCCGGGGCTTTCGGCTCCAGCTTGCGCTTGGCGTCGCCTTCGATCACGTAGCGCGGCACGTACCAGCCTTCCACTGCGCCAACCACCGGTGCGCCGACACCGACAACCTTGCCGGCCTTCTCGGCCTTGTTCCAGACTTCGCTGCGGCCGACCCACTCTTCGGCGAACACTTGAATGTCGTTGCTGCTCAGGGCGTTTTCCATGGTGATGGAGTTGCCTGGCAGGCTGTCGGTCTTGCAGTCGTAACCTTTCTCCAGCACCACTTGCAGAACGTCGGTCAACAGCATGCCGCTTTCCCAGTTCAGGCCGGCGAATTTCACCGGTTTGCCCGATTCGCACCAGCCAGCCGCCTGAGTGGCGCCGGCGCTGGCAAGCAGGCCCATGGAAAGCAATGCGGTCAGCAGGGTCTTGTTCGATTTCATTGTCGTGACGCTCCTAATCATGAATTGGGCTTACGGCAGTCAAGAGGCATCCAGCCCTGTCCACGTCCAATCAGGCCTGCGCCGCAGCGCGACTGGCCCCGCTTTTTTCAGGTTGTGCATGGCTGTTCTGCTCGACCGGCAGAATCAGTTGATCGGGTACGGCGCTGTGCCATTTTTTTGCGCACACGTAATAAACGGCGGCGGGAAACACCAGACCGATGATCCAGGAGATATCCACATCACCCAGCGCTGCCACCAGCGGACCGGTGTAGAACTTGGTGGAGATAAACGGCAGCTGCACCAGCACGCCGAACACGTAGACACTGATACCGAGCAGGTTCCAGCGCCCATAGCGACCGTTTGGATCGGCCAGCGCCGGCACGTCATAACGCTCGCGGGTGATGCAGTAGTAGTCGACCAGATTGATCGCGCTCCACGGGGTGAAGAAGGCGAGCAGGAACAGGATGAAAGACTTGAATGCACCGAGGAACGAGTGCTGACCGAGCAGCGCGATCAGCGTCGCTGTGCCAACGATCACCAATACGAATACCAGACGCTGCATGCGCGTGACGGTCACGTGGCCTTTGAAACCACTGATGATGGTCGCGATGCACATGAAGCTGCCGTAGGAGTTCAGCGTCGAGATGGTCACCTTGCCGAACGCGATGCTGAAATACAGCAGCGCAGCGGTGGCACCGGTGCCGCCCAGACCAACGATGTAGGCGACTTCGTGACCGGCGAATTGACCGTTGGCGGAGGCTGCAGCAAAGACACCGAGGATCATCGCCACTTGCGCGCCCACCACCGAACCTGCACCGGCGGCAAAAAAGGTTTTTACCGCCGAGGTGTTGCTTGGCAGGTAACGGGAATAGTCAGCCACGTAAGGGCCGAACGCGATCTGCCAGGAGGCCGCGAGCGATACCGCGAGCAAGAAGCTGCTCCAGCTGAAATGACGAATTTGCAGGAGTGCGCCGACGTCGGTCTGGCTCATCAAACGCCAGAACAGAAACACGAAGGCGATCACGCCAATAACACTGGCGACACGGCCGATCCAGTGGATCACGCGATAACCGAGCACCGTCACCAGCACAATCACGCTGGCAAAAATCAGGATGCCAACGCTGTCGCTGACGTTAAACAGCTGGCCCAGCGCCTGGCCGGACAGTACCGTGCCCGTTGCGGTGAAGCCCAGATACATCAAGCACACCAGCACGATCGGGATGGCCGCGCCATACACGCCGAACTGCACGCGGCTGGAGATCATCTGCGGCAGACCGAGCTTCGGCCCTTGTGCCGCATGCAGCGCCATCACGCCGCCGCCGAGCAATTGACCGATCAACAGACCAATCAACGACCAGAACACATCGCCGCCCAGCACCACGGCCAGGGCCCCGGTGACAATCGCGGTGATTTGCAGGTTGGCACCCATCCACAGGGTGAACTGGCTAAACAGACGACCGTGTCTTTCCGCTTCCGGGATGTAGTCGATCGAACGCCTTTCGATCAACGGTTTGATGCTTGCACGATCGGTGTTAACAGCCATGATTCAACCTCTGTGGATTGTTATTCGGTGTTGTTGTGATCTCTACAGGAGCTGCCGAGTGAAACGAGGCTGCGATCTTTTGATCTTGATCTGCGGCGTCAGTAACGACGCCAAAGATCGCAGCCTGCGGCAGCTCCTACAGGTTGGCTCAAGCCAAAGCCGACTTTATTTACCGGTAATCATCGGCAGGTTCAGGCCCTGTTCCTTGGCGCAGTCGATGGCGATCTGGTAACCGGCATCGGCGTGACGCATGACGCCGGTGGCCGGGTCGTTGTGCAGCACGCGCGCAATGCGCTCGGCCGCTTCGTCCGTACCGTCGCAGACAATCACCATGCCCGAGTGCTGCGAGAAGCCCATGCCGACGCCGCCGCCGTGGTGCAGGGAAACCCAGGTCGCACCGCTCGCGGTGTTCAGCAAAGCGTTGAGCAGCGGCCAGTCGGACACAGCGTCGGAACCGTCCTGCATCGATTCGGTTTCACGGTTCGGGCTGGCGACCGAGCCGGAGTCGAGGTGGTCGCGACCGATCACGATCGGTGCCGACAGCTCGCCGCTGCGCACCATTTCGTTGAATGCCAGACCGAGCTTGGCGCGCAGGCCCAGGCCGACCCAGCAGATACGTGCCGGCAGACCCTGGAAGCTGATGCGTTCGCGCGCCATGTCCAGCCAGTTGTGCAGGTGGGCGTCGTCCGGGATCAGCTCTTTTACTTTCGCATCTGTCTTGTAGATGTCTTCAGCGTTACCCGACAGTGCCGCCCAACGGAACGGACCAATGCCACGGCAGAACAGCGGACGGATGTAGGCCGGTACGAAGCCAGGGAAGTCGAAGGCATTCTCCACACCCTCTTCCTGGGCCATCTGGCGGATGTTGTTGCCGTAATCGAAGGTCGGAATACCTTGCTTCTGGAACTCCAGCATGGCTTTGACGTGCACGGCCATCGACTGCTTGGCGGCTTTGATCACAGCGGCCGGTTCGGTCTTGGCGCGGGCACGGTATTCGTCCCAGGTCCAGCCGGCTGGCAGGTAACCGTTCAATGGATCGTGGGCGCTGGTCTGGTCGGTGACCATGTCCGGGCGCACGCCGCGCTTGACCAGTTCCGGCAGGATTTCTGCCGCGTTACCCAGCAGCGCGATGGAGATTGCTTTGCCTTCTTTGGTGTATTTGTCGATGCGCGCCAGGGCGTCATCGAGGTCTTTGGCTTGCTCGTCGACATAACGGCTTTTCAGGCGGAAATCGATGCTGACCTGCTGGCACTCGATGTTCAGCGAGCAAGCGCCGGCCAGGGTTGCAGCCAGAGGTTGTGCGCCGCCCATGCCACCGAGGCCGGCGGTCAATACCCACTTGCCGGTGAGGTTGTCGTTGTAGTGCTGGCGACCGGCTTCAACGAAGGTTTCGTAGGTGCCTTGGACGATGCCCTGGCTGCCGATGTAGATCCAGCTGCCGGCGGTCATCTGGCCGTACATGGCCAGGCCTTTGGCGTCGAGTTCGTTGAAGTGCTCCCAGCTCGCCCAGTGCGGTACGAGGTTGGAGTTGGCGATCAGTACGCGCGGTGCATTGCTGTGAGTCTTGAACACGCCGACCGGCTTGCCGGATTGCACCAGCAGGGTCTCGTCGTCGTTCAGGTTGGTCAGGCTTTCGACGATTTTGTCGTAGCACTCCCAGTTACGTGCGGCGCGACCGATACCACCGTAGACCACCAATTCTTTCGGGTTCTCGGCGACTTCCGGGTCGAGGTTGTTCATCAGCATGCGCAGCGGCGCTTCGGTCAGCCAGCTCTTGGCGGTCAGCTTGTTGCCGCGTGCGGCACGGATTTCTACGTCACGAAACTTAGTGGTTTTGTTGTCAGTCACGAAAAAGACTCCTCAGCGATCAATTCAAACCAACCCTGGCAGTGGGCAAGCAGCCTGTGCGCGTCGTTGCGCGACAAGCGAATCAGTGGACGCTGCGGACTTATACGCATACGTCTTTACTTGTACATACAAGCATATGCAATCAAGCGGCCAACTTGTTGGAGGGGTGATCAAGAAAAATCCTGAACGGGGCGCAGAGCCTGTAGATCAAGGGCTTTGAGGAAGATGAAATTTTTCGCGAGGATTTTTCGAGAGAGGGATAGCTTGTTACTTCAACCGGGACTTGCGCCACGCTGGGGCGTTCGGTAACAAAGTGGTGCGCGATTTGGAACGTTGAAAAGCAAAAAATCGTCCGAAGGCTCGGGCCGCGATCGGACGATCTTTTAAGGATTGCGAATCAGCGTGCGATCAGTTCGATCACACAGCACGGCCCGTTACTGAAGACTTCCATTAAACCGGCATTCCCATCAAGTTGCAGGCAATCATGGCGCCCCAACTGCGCGTCACTGTTACCAACCGTCACTTGCAGCGCTTCGGCCATGCTGAACACCAGCACCGTCCCCGCCGAGCTGAAGAATCGCTGCTCGCCGTCCAGCCACTGCAACCGCGCGCGGTAACGCTGCGGTGCATAGATCAGGTTGAAATCGCGAATCGCACCGCCGAGCAGCGTGCAGGAAACCTGGCTTTCACCGCTGAAGGCAAAGGGGTCGAGCGGTAACAACGGCCGCGTATCCTCACCGTCAACGCACAGGGTCATGCCGTCACCCTGCAGCACAGTGATTACCCGCTGATAACCGGCGAACGTCGAAAAACCGCCCGACTCGGCGATGTCGGCAATCGACAGGCGCCAGCCGAAACCGTCCAGCCCTGCCCCTGCATCACGGGTGATTTCCTCTGTGCTGCCGCCGCCGTTTTTCCACGGCATGCGCGGGTAGCCTTCGGCGCGTAAAACCTTCAAACCATTCATTTGTGCTCTCTATTTATGGAACCGCCCTTCCAGACGATGACGAGAACCCGGGTGAATCAAACGTGCAGCGGTCACCGGCTGACGCCCCGACCACGTACGGCGACGTATCAGCAGGCACGGCTCACCCTTCTCGATCTGCAACAACTTGCATTCGGACGATTCAGCGAGGATCGCTTCAACCACGTGCTCACCCTCGGTCAGCGGCGCGACCTGATTGAGATAGGCGTAAGGCGTTTGCAGGGTGAAGTCCTGCTTGAGGTATTCCGGGGCGACCAGCGCGTTGACGAAACGGTCTTCGATTTGCACCGGGATGTCGTTTTCGTAATGGACGATCAGCGAGTGGAAAACCTTCTGCCCTTCACGCATGTCCAGCGCCAGCGCGCGCTCGGAACCGGCAGCCTCTTCTTCGAGGGTGATCACCTGGCAGGTGTGGCGATGGCCACGGGAGGCGATTTCGTCGGCGATGTTGTGCACTTCGAACAGCGCAGACTGGCTCTTCGGCTCAGCCACAAAAGTACCGACGCCTTGCATGCGCACCAGCAGACCGTCGGCAGTCATCTCGCGCAGCGCGCGGTTGATGGTCATGCGGCTGAAACCGAGCTGGTTGACCAGCTCGCTCTCGGACGGCACGCGGTAGTGCGGCGGCCAGTTACCGCTGTCGATCTGCTGAGTGATCATCTGTTTGACGCGGGCGTACAAGGGCGCCGGACTGTCGCCCATGTTCGCGGCCAACGGGGAAACTGGAGGCGGAGTCGGCACGGTTGATCCTTGTTCGTCGGTAGAGGTTGCTAGCTTGCCGGAGTTTACCGGGCAGGCAAACGTCTGTATATGTATATACAAATAACACACGATGGGGTGCTGAACCATGTCCGCTTTCTTTGCCGAACGCGCGCTGCTGCCTAACGGATGGGCCAACAATGTACGTCTTGAGGTCAGCGCCGATGGCCTGCTGACCCAAATCCAGGCCAATTCCACCGCAGATGGCGCCGAACGGTTGAGCGGTCCGTTACTGCCGGGGATGCCCAACCTGCATTCCCACGCCTTCCAGCGCGCAATGGCCGGTCTGGCTGAAGTGGCCGGCAACCCCAACGACAGTTTCTGGACGTGGCGCGATCTGATGTATCGGCTCGTCGGCAAAATCAGCCCGGAGCAACTTGGCGTCATCGCCCGTCAGCTGTACATCGAAATGCTCAAAGCCGGTTACACCTCGGTGGCCGAATTTCATTACGTGCACCACGACACCAGCGGCCAGGCCTATGCCGATCCTGCAGAACTGGCGCTGCGTATCAGCCAGGCGGCGGCGTCCGCCGGCATCGGCCTGACGTTGTTGCCCGTGCTCTACAGCCATTCCGGCTTCGGCGGCCTGGCGCCGAACGAGGGTCAGCGGCGCTTTATCAACAGCACCGAGAACTACCTCAAGCTGCAGTCGCGCCTGCAGCCGATCCTGGCCGGGCGGCCGGCGCAGTCCCTGGGTTTGTGTTTCCACTCGTTACGCGCCGTCACGCCCCAGCAGATCAGCGAAGTACTGGCCGCCAGCGACACCCAATGCCCGGTGCACATTCATATTGCCGAGCAGCAGAAGGAAGTCGATGACTGCCTGGCCTGGAGCGGTCGTCGGCCGCTGCAATGGTTGTACGAAAACACCGAGGTCGACCAACGCTGGTGCCTGGTCCACGCGACCCACGCCAACCCTGAAGAAGTCACGCTGATGGCCAAGAGTCGCGCCATTGCCGGGCTGTGCCTGACCACCGAAGCCAATCTGGGCGACGGGATTTTCCCGGCCGTGGATTTCCTCGCGCAGGGCGGACGCATGGGCATCGGTTCCGACAGCCATGTGTCGCTCAGTGTGGTCGAGGAATTGCGTTGGCTGGAATACGGTCAGCGTCTGCGCGATCAGCGGCGAAACCGTTTGTATGGCGCGGATCAGCCGATGGTCGGCCGTACGCTGTACGACGCGGCGCTGGACGGTGGCGCTCAGGCATTGGGGCAGCCGATTGGTGCGCTGGAAGTCGGCAAGCGTGCGGACTGGATCGTGCTCGATGGCAATGACCCGTATCTGGCGACCGCCAGTGGCGACGGGATTTTGAATCGCTGGTTGTTTGCTGGCGGGGACCGTCAGGTGCGCGATGTGCTGGTCAACGGTCAGTGGGTGGTGCGCGATGGCCGGCATGCCGGGGAAGAGGACAGCGCACGCGCCTTCACCCAGGTCCTGCGCGACCTTTTAGGCTGACACATAACCAAATGTAGGAGTGAGCCTGCTCGCGATGAGGCCGTCATATCCAACAGAAATATTGGCTGACAGACCGCTATCGCGAGCAGGCTCGCTCCCACAGTTTTGATCTTCGGTGCCCGCTAGTTCGAAGTCTTGGCCATTTGCGTATCGGACGCACGCCAGATCAATCGGGTGGTGTCATACCCCTGCTGTCGCGCCTTGCTCAGCAGCTCTTCGCGCGTTACGCCGTTGACGGTGGGACTGCGTGACAGCAGCCACA
>NZ_JAEKEG010000054.1 GCF_016651255.1 Pseudomonas sp. TH10 | reverse complement strand
CCAGGCGGCGAATGCCGACAGCCAGTTGCTGCAGTAATGCCTGGGTGGTGCTGAGCAAGTCATGACCGGCATCGGTCAGGCTGACACTGCGGCCACTGCGGAAAAACAGCGGCTGTTCCAGATAAGCCTCCAACGTGCGGATCTGCTGACTGATCGCCGACTGGGTAAGGTGCAGCTCATCGGCAGCCTTGTGAAAACTGCCCAGGCGGGCGGCCGCTTCAAAGCCGCGAAGGGTGCCCAACGGGGGCCAGTGCTTGAGCATAATTGATAAGTTCCTCTAATCACTTTTCCACAAAATCCATCGTTTGTTAGCCCATGATCACGGCCTTAGCATGCATGCCAATACCGCGATTGCGATTTTCATTGAACACAATGACTAACCAAGGGGTTTATAACATGCAGCATGATGATCGTCAGAACAGTGGTTGGCAGATGCCGGCGGAGTGGGTCAGGCATGCCGCGACCTGGATGGTCTGGCCGCACAATCAGGCGCTGTGGGAGTCGAGCTGGGGCGTCACCTTGCCGTTGGTGCAAATCGATTTCGCCCGGGTGGCCAACGCCATTGCGCGCTTCGAACCGGTCAAAATGGTGGTGGACCCGTCTGCCGTTCTCAGTGCCAGGGCACTCTGCGGCCCCAATGTCGAACTGATTGAACTGGCAGTCAACGACAGCTGGTGCCGCGACTCCGGCCCGACGTTCGTCTGTCACCCCCAACAGGGCCTGGCCGGTGTCAGTTGGCGGTTCAACGCTTGGGGCGGCAAGTCGGCCCACGACCTGGACGAAACCCTGGCACGCCGGGCACTTGAGCAGCTGGGCGTGCAATGCTTCGGCACGACGCTGAGTAACGAAGGCGGGGCGATCCATGTCGACGGCGAGGGCACGCTGATCACCACCGAGTCAGTACTGCTCAACCCCAATCGCAATCCGGGACTGACCAAGGCCGACATCGAAGAAATCTTCACACGACTGCTGGGGGTGAAAAAACCATCTGGCTACCGGGCGACCCAGACCATGTGACCGGCGACATGACGGATGGCCACGTCGACGGCGTCTGCGCCTTCGCCCGTCCGGGTGTGTTGTTGGTCGATGCGACTCACGATCACAGCTCGGTGTATGCCGAAGTGGCACGGGAAAACCGTCGCGCGCTGGAACTGGCAACCGATGCCCATGGCCGCAGGTTCGAGCTGATCGAACTGTACGAAGCCTCCGAGGCGGTGGACACCGAAGCCCAAGTGTTTTGCGCTTCGTACACCAATTTCTATATCGCCAACGGCGCGATCATCATGCCGGCGTACGGCATCGAGGCAGACAACGTTGCGGCGAAAGTGCTGGAGCAAGCCTTCCCCGGTCGTGAAGTGGTGCCGGTGCGAATCAATCATCTGGCGCATGGTGGCGGCGGGGTGCATTGCATCACCCAGCAACAGCCAGCCTGGCCGCTGGAGGGTTGAGCGATGACGTTATTGACCATTGCCACTACGCAAATGCCCTGCACCTGGGATTTACCCGGAAATCTCGATCAGGCCGAACGTCTGGTGCGGGAGGCTGCGGAGAAGGGCGCGCAAGTCATCCTGTTGCAGGAATTGTTCGCCACGCCGTACTTCTGCATCGAACAAAGCCATAAGCACATGGCGCTGGCCGAGGAGTATCGCGACAGCCGCGTACTCGCTCGCTTCGCCGCGCTGGCTCGGGAGCTGGGGGTGGTGCTGCCGCTGAGCTGGTTCGAGCGGGCCGGTAATGCCTGCTTCAATTCCCTGGCCGTGGCCGATGCTGACGGGCGCTTGCGCGGGGTGTATCGCAAAACCCATATCCCCAACGCCATCGGCTATCAGGAGAAGGAATACTTCAGCCCCGGCGACAGCGGTTTCAAAGTCTGGGACACCGCGTTTGGTCGCCTCGGCATCGGTATCTGCTGGGATCAGTGGTTCCCGGAAACCGCGCGCTGCCTGGCGTTGATGGGCGCTGAAGTGTTGCTCTATCCCACCGCGATCGGTTCGGAACCTGGCTGCGCGGCGCTGGATTCACGCGATCACTGGCAGATGACCATGCGTGGCCACGCGGCCGCAAACCTGCTGCCGGTGGTCGCCGCCAACCGCGTCGGCAAGGAAGTGGCGACTACCGATCCATCCCTGCAAATGACCTTCTACGGTTCGTCCTTCATTTGTGACCACAAGGGCAAACTGCTGGTTGAGGCTGACCGCGACAGTGCCGGCGTGCTGGTCCGGCGGCTCGATCTCGGCGCGATGCGTGAAGAGCGCTTGAGCTGGGGTATCTACCGCGACCGTCGCCCGGAAATGTACGGGGCGCTCCTGACTCAGGACGGCCGTAATCTTCATGCACGCTGGAACACCGGAGGAGTCTGATATGCGCATTCCCCACACACTGTTGCTGGGCGCGCTGGGCCTGGCAATCGCCTCAGCACCGCTGCATGCCGATGAAAAAACCCTGAGGCTGTACAACTGGTCCGATTATTTCGCCGAAGACACGCTGAGCCGCTTCACCGCCGAAACCGGGATCAAGGTGATCTACGACGTCATGGACGGCAGCGAAACGTTAGAGGCGAAAATGCTCGCCGGCGGCAGTGGCTACGACCTGATCTTTCCCGGAGACACCGTCGCCGAACGCCTGATGCGCGCCGGCAGCCTGCTCCCGCTGGACCGCTCGAAACTCAGCGCCCTGGGGGACATAGAGCCCGGCCTGCAGAAGCTGCGCACGCAGTATGAAACCTCAAGCCAGGCCACGGTTCCTTACACCTGGGGCACCATCGGCCTGACCTACAACGAAGAGCAGATCAAACAGCGCATGGCCGATGCGCCGGTCAACAGTCTGGACATGCTGTTCAAACCGGAACTGGCGGCCAAATTCGCCAACTGCGGTATCTCGGTGATCGACTCGCCGGATGAAGTGCTGGCCGTCGTGCTCAATTACCTCGGCCGCGATCCGCGCAGCGCCAAACCGGCGGATCTGGCGGCGGCAAATGATTTGCTGATGAAGCTGCGGCCGCATATTCGCAAATTCCAGTCGCAACCGGTGACCGATCTGGTCAACGGCAACCTGTGCCTGTCCCTCGGTTACAGCGGCGACATGACCCAGGCGCAGCGCACCTCTGACAGCGCCGGCAAGCACACGAAATTTCAGTATCGAGTGCCCCGCGAAGGCACGACGATATGGATGGACACCATGGCCATTCCGGTAGACGCCAAACACCCGGAATACGCCTACGCGTTCATCAACTTCGTCATGCGTCCGGAGAACATGGCCGCGATCAGTAATGCCACCGGTTACCCGACGTCCAGCGCCAGGGCGCGGGCGGGCGTCGATGCGGTGATGCGCGACAACCCGGACATCTATCTTGATGAAGCCGCCTACGCACGCCTGATTCCAGGCAAAGACATTCCCCAGGCCGACATGCGGGCGCGGATGCGCACCTGGACCAAATTCAAGACGGCGACCGCCAAATGAGCACTGCGCCAGGAGAATCCACCATGCCGACGCGGCGAAACTTCATCAAACAGACAGGCATAGTCGTCAGCCTGGGCGCCGCCGCCTGCTTGGGTTTGCGCCCGTCGCCGGCGCAAGCGGCAACCGACAGCCTCTGGCGTATGCCCGAAGAGAGCGATCGCCACGCACAAGCGTTCATTGCGTTCGGTGCCCAAGCCGCCATTTGGGAAGACTTCACTCCCCACGTGCACACCGCCATCGGCCTGATCGCTCGGGCCATTGCTCGTTATGAACCGGTCACGGTGTTCTGCCGCAAGAACGAGCGCAGCCTCGCCGAAGAATTTTGCGGCACCCGCAACATCACCTACGTGACTGCCGCACTCGACGACATCTGGATGCGTGACATCAGCGCCAATTTCGTCATCGACGACAAGGGCGGGCTGGGTGCCGTGGATTTCAACTTCAGCGGTTGGGGCAACAAACAGCAGCATGCCAAAGATGCCGAGCTGGCTGCAGTCGTCGCCAAAACCACCAAAGCGGTCTACCTGCGCAGTGAACTGGTGGGAGAGGGCGGTGCCATCGAAGTGGACGGCCACGGCACCGGGATCATGACCGAGAGCAGCTGGATCAACAGCAACCGCAACCCGGGCTGGAACAAAGCCGAGGTCGAACAAGCGCTCAAAGAACGCCTGGGTTTACGCAAAATCATCTGGCTACCGGGCATCAAAGGCAAAGACATCACCGATGCCCACGTGGATTTCTACGCACGTTTCGTCAAGCCGGGCGTGGTAATCGCCAACCTCGACAACGACCCCAAATCCTACGACCGGGCAGTGACCCTGGCACACCTGGAGATCCTCAAGAAGGCCACAGACGCCGATGGCCGGCCTTTGCAGGTGCACACACTGTCGCCGCCACTCAAGCCACGAAAGAGCCAATTCAACCGAAAGAATCCAGACTTCGCGGCTGGATACATCAACTACTTTGTGGTCAATGGGGCGGTCATCGCGCCTGAGTTCGGCGATCGGGAGGCAGATGCGAAGGCACTGGAACTGCTGTCCGGGCTTTATCCGGACAGGGAGATGGTGATGCTGAATATTGACGCGATTGCAGCGGGCGGTGGAGGGATTCACTGCGTGACCAGCCATCAGCCGGCGGTGTGAAAAAAGCGGGAGATCGAGGTAATCCAGGGCACGGTAAAATCTAATTCAACTAAAGAGACATTTAGTATAGTTAAATCCTACCAGCTCCTAACCACCTAATAGAGCAGGTCTTTTTCAATCTACATGATAACCAGAGCGAGTGCGCACTCGAAATGCTGGGCTGTACCACGGATTTGTGGAGGATTGCTTGCCAACTTATGATTTTAGCGCTTCAGGCACTATGAACCCAGGCCAACAAGCTCACCGGCTCCTCAAGGGAACACGCGTTTTCAGGAGTCAACATCAGTGCCAGTTGGCTGACAGACCCTAACGCTGGCTCTTAAGCAGGCAATGGATCGTGTCCTTCAAATCGGGTCAACACTGCGAGCTCAAATCTCGACAACAGCCAGCCGCGGCAAAAAACCAATTCCCATCATGACCATGCAAACACCGTAGGAGCTGCCGAAGGCTGCGATCTTTTGACTTTGATTTTGATTTTGAAATACCGCACCAACTGAACCACCAAGCAAAAGGTTTTCAAACTGGTAAATGCAGCGCCGACTAAACCAAGTCGAGGTCGAGGTCGAGGACAACGAAGCGCAAACGCAGTTGTGCAATCATCTTCAAGATCAACACAAGCAAAGCAGATCTCAAGCATCCGAACCGGTCTCAAGAGCCCGACGATAAAATGACCACTATTTGAGAATAGGCCACCTCGAAATCCACGGCCAACCGGGCTAACCGCGCAATCCATCGTTACGCATAATGTATATTATGTTAAATTAGATGTTGCTTTGGGACGCCAGCCGTGACACCGACTGCTTCATCGTGTGCGGCTAAGATCACACTGTTTACATCAGTAGAAAGGAGATCCCGCGGGCGCTCGCCTCCGAGGAACCCATCAGGTGAGATAAACCAGAATGAAAGTCCCCAACCATCTTTCATGGGGCAGAGAATAGATAAAACATCCATAAGCCCGGGGATTGGACTGCCTCCGCCGTGCGACGGGAATCCGTAAGCGGGAAACAATCTGAAGCCATCACGTTCGATCGAGAAAATTCGGTGGTTCGCTTCCCACTCCTTGAGTGCGGTGCTCAGGAGTCCGGCATGGATACCCAGATGGTCAGCCAAATCTTGAACCAGAAGAAAGTCGCCGCAAGAGAGGATATGAGCCTTGGCGAGCTCAACCATTTTCCGTTCTCTCTTCGATAGTCCGGCGCTTTTCATCTGTTCGCGTAAGCGCCGCTTCTGGAGGTGAGCACCAGACTACCTCAGGATCCTGCATCGGACGCACCATGAGCCACAGGGCGGTGCAAAGCAGTACCGCCGCCGAAAATTCGTAAAAAGAGCAGTGACACTTCAGTGCACTGCCCTTCTCTGTTTTGTTGATCCCTCAGTCCAGACGGAACGCAATCACGCTATCACCCAGCGTCGTTCCAAGAGAGCCATGACCACCGGCAGCGATGATCACGTACTGCTTGCCGTCGCTGCCCATGTAGGTCGAAGGGGTGGCCTGCCCGCCAGCGGGCAATTCGGTCTGCCAGAGGACTTCGCCAGTATTGATGTCGTAAGCACGAATAAAGTTATCAGCCGTTGCACCGTGGAAAACCACGCCACCGGCAGTCACCAATGGCCCACCATGGGCAACCATGCCCATCGGGAAGCCGATCGGGAAACGCCCAGGCAGGAAACTGGTCTTCAGATTTTTGCTCGTGCCCGTGCGACGCATCCACTCGGTTTTTCCCGTGTTCAGATCAACCCCGACCATACGCCCCCAAGGCGGTGCGATACAGGGGACGCCAAGACCGGAGGCGAACTGCTGAATATGTATGGCGTAGTCGCCTTTGAAGTTTTCGTTCCAGTAAGGCGTTCCGTCCTGGGTGAACAGGCGCTTGTCTTCTGTTTGCGCGGTGCGCTTGATCAGATTGTATTTGTAGGCAAGACGCACAGGCGCTGCGATCAGAATCTGTCGGTCAGGATCGACCGCCACCGAGCCCCAGTTAAAGGCGCCGATGTTGCCAGGGAAAATGAGCGAGCCCGACTCGGTGCTCGGCGTCCACGAGGTTGCCATCGTAACGCAGTTGGTTGTAGCTGATGCGGCAAGACATCTGATCGAAGGGCGTCATGCCCCACATGGATTTTTCTGTCAGCGCCTCAGGAATGAAGTTGATCTTGGAAACGGGTTGCGTCGGTGCAAAGTGCTCACCCGGCACACCGCCATCGGTTGCGACCTTGACCTGATCAACAGGGAATATCGGCTCCCCTGTCAGGCGATTTAGTACAAAGATGTTGCCGACCTTGGTGGGCAGCAGCAGGGCCGGTTGCTTTTTGCCCTCTTTACCCAAGTCGAGCAGCGTGGGTTGCGAAGGGTTATCGCGGTCCCACAGGTCGTTGTGCGAAGTCTGGAATTTCCACTTGAACGCACCCGTGTGCAGGTCGAGCGCAACCAGGGTATCGCGGAATTTTTCAGTGTTGCTGTTCGGATCACGCTGGGTGCCAAGTTCATCCGGCGAGGCATTACCGAAAGGTACGTATACCAGACCATTTTTCATATCGGCACTCAGGGTGCCCCACGCGACAGGCGTGTCGTAGGGATAGGTCTTGTCCGCCGCGATGGGTTGGGTATTGTCCGGATTTGCAGGATCGAAGTTCCACACCAATTGGCCGGTGATCACGTTGTAGGCCCGGATCACGCCGGACGGGTTGCCATCGTTGTAACCGTTGTCCATGACCGAGCCACCGACCACAATCAGACTGCCCGCCACTAGCGGCGCTGCGGTCTGCATCAAGGCGTGTGGGCGAATCTCGCCCATGTTGGCACTCAGATCGACCACGCCGTTGTCACCAAAGTTACTGCACAGCTTGCCGGTATCCGCGTCCAGCGCCACCAGCCGGGCATCTGCCGTCGCGGTGATGATGCGTTTTTTCGCACTGCGCCGCAACGCCTTGCTCAGCGGTCGAGATGTTAGCGGATTGACCACTCTCGGAAGCCGCAGAGTAGTAACTCACGCCTCGGCAAGTCTGATGCTGTTGCAGGTAGGAGCGGTTTTTCTCCGGCGCGTATTTCCAGTCCAGTTTCCCGGTCTCCGGGTTCAGGGCGTGCACCTCGTTATGAGCGGTACACAGATACACCCGGTTGTTGACCTTAAGTGGCGTCGCTTCGAAGGTGTACTCGCTCGCATCTTTTTCAGCATCGCGAAGGTCGCCGGTGTGGTATTCCCAGGCCACCGACAGTTTCTTTACATTGTCCGGTTTGATCTGGTCCAGACTGGAAAAGCGCTGACCGTTATTGGTGCCGCCATAAGCCACCCAATCTTTACCCGCCACATCAGTGCTGCGTGACGTCACCGGGTTGCTGAGCTGACCTTTTACCGGGTAGGGATCGTAGAACATGACCGCTATCACGATCACCATCATTACCCCAACCGTGCCCCCAGGAAAGGATGAAAACCGCGGGTATCGGCAGCCGTCTGCGCCTTGAAAAGTGGGCGAACAACCCAAGGCATTGCCAGCCACAAACCCATTAGCGCGAACAGATCACCACGGGGAATCCACTGCCACTTATCGAAGCCAACTTCGTAAATGATCCAGATCAGAATCCCCCACATCATCAGCGCATAAAGCGTCAGCGCTGACTTCTTCTGCCGAAATATCAGCACCGCCGTCACCAGCACACCAAGGGCTATGACCGTATACGCTGGCGAACCACCGGCAGCCACCAACTGTGCACCCATGTACAGCAGCGCAATACCCAGTATCGCCATCACGATACTTGTCACTCTTAAAATCATCGTTATTTTCCTATCTTTTGAAGGAGTGAAAAGCCCAAAGTCAGAAAACGGTATTAACGGTCAAACCCACCACGGTAGCGTTATCTACTTCGTAAACGCCGCCAGGGTTTGCGAGGTACTGAACGTTGGGACGAAGCATCAGCCAAGGTGTCAGTTTAAAGTCGTAGTGGATCTCGGCGGCGTACTCCGCGTGCTGGATCGGCTGATACGCCGGGTTGTCGAAATTCGTGAGATCGCGCGTTTCGTTGTGCAGGCGCTGATTTTTCGTCAGCGCCGGATTGACGTGCAATTCACTGAAGCCGATAGCCAGCGAATCCTGTGGGCGGGCGTCGAATGGTCCCGCATAAATAGCGCCAACCTGAGCCTGCCAATCCAGTGTGCTGCTGCGTTTGTCGTACTGGGAATAATGGGCGAACAGGCTAAGACCCCGCTTTGCGTCACCGCCAATGGTGGTGATTTGCTGGCGAGCATAGGCATACATCCCGTACCGCCCATCGAGCTGGTCTGCCGGCTCACCGGTTACTTGCTTGTTGCGGCCGTTGGCATCTTCAAGCACATCGTTGGCCGTAGCGCTGTTCCAGTAACCGCCCAACATGTATTTGCCCGCCATCCCCGCCTCGCCCAGAGAAGGTGTCCAGCCCAGTTCGCTCACGTAGGTCGTACCTTCTCGACCGGACGTGTTGAGCTTGAAACCATTATTGCTTTCGAGCAGGGCCGGGTTGTACTCGTAGGCGCCCACTTGAGCATAGACGGTGGGCGTGATGTTGACCTTGATCCGTCCTCCCCACTGCCCTACGGGTGAGTTGTACCAGACGGTGGACGCGTGACCGACCAGGCCACCGCACAATGAGTTGTTCTGGAAGACACAACCTGTCGAATCGAAGTCGCTGCCAATGGGCAAGCGACCGACTTTTATGTCTAGTACGTCATCGAAGAATTTTTGCTGATACGCCAGCGTTGTAATGCGCCAGGTTTGGCCACGTCCGTAGTTTTCCTGGACCGAGGATCCAAGCGTACCCGTACGTGCGTCTGCAAGACGATCGTTGGTGATGTCGCGACCGCTACGCTCTGTAATAAGTAACTGAAGATTTGCTTTCTCCCAGCCCAGGACCTTTTCAAGATCGAATGCGCCACCCATATTGAACTGATCGGTATAACGGGCAGTGTGATCGTGGTCAGAACCACCGCGAAGATTGGCGGCACTTTCGGACTGATAACTGAACTGAAAGTCATATCCTTTATCCAGCAATTCGGTACGTAAGCCACCCCAGTCGCCGGTCATCCATCGGGAGTTAGCAGAGAACATTTGTTCATGCGCCTCCGCTCCCGTTGCAAAAATGATTATAAATAACCCACTGACAGGAATGATTTTGATCTTCACTGGAAACCTTACCGGATGCGTTTTAGTACGCGTTAGTGGAAAAGGCGGATCGCACGCACAGTTCAAGAGGCCGCGAGCCTAACAGATCGATAGCTGACTATCAATTAGTTGGCTACTATAAATAGTTCTATTGAAAACAATAGCTTATTCAAGACAAGCCATGTTTTTGTGTGCTATCAGGGGGTTATCGATGTAGCGACAGACACTATTCAAAATGGCGATACAGGGTATCGACCGTTTGGATTGCTGCTTTCGTTGAACCCTATCAAATAACATGGCTGGGTTCATGACCAGTCGTTCAATATTGACGAGTCGAGGTGACATAACAGATAGCACTTTCTGTGATATGCGCACCTGCATCTAGATGAGCGTTACTCACTGTTTTATGGCGATTTAATAATTAAAGCCGCGCCTAGGCTGCCGTGGCAGCCCGGCGAAGTGCTGTCAGACCCATTGGCCGTTGACCATCGCACGGTCGAAATTCAACCGCTCCATGATCGGTGCGTCGGAAAAGCTGGAACAGGTCGAATTGGCTTTCGGCGTGCAATGACCAACTGATCCAGGATGGAATGACAAAAAGGTCGCCTTTTTCTAGGGCTTCGGCTGACGCCGTCCAACACCACCTCTCCCCTACCCTCGAACACCTGGAAAACCCGCGAGCCCACTTCCCGACGTTCGGCCGAAACCGCGCCGGCACGCAAGCGATGAAACTCGGCACGGAGGGTGGACATGATGTCACCACCAGTGGTCGGATTGACGAAGCGCACGGCGGCATGGCCTTTCTCCAGGACACCGGGGAAGCCTTCCTCTTCGAGTCGCAACTGCTCAGAGAGGGCGCGATCGGTGTGCTCCCAACGATAGGCGCCAATGGGCGAACTGACGGTGTTCGCGAGGCCAGACAGCGGACGCAAACCCGGATGGCACCACAGGCGTTCGCCACGCGAGTATTGCGGCGTGGTGATATCGGTCAGTTTTTCCGAACCGAACTCAAAGAAGCCAACATCATTCTGGTAGGAGAACGGGATATCAAGACCATCGATCCACGCCATCGGCTTGTCGGTCACGTTCTGGTGGCCGTGAAAGTTCCAACCCGGGGTCAACAACAGATCGCCACGGCTCATACGAACCGGGTCGCCATTGACCACGGTCCAGACGCCCTCGCCTTCGATAACAAAACGGAAAGCATTCTGTGCGTGGCGATGCTCTGGTGCTGTTTCCCGCGGGCCCAGGTATTGGATGGCGCACCACAAGGTTGGGCTTATGCAAGGACGCCCTTCAAGGCCCGGATTGCCGAGGCCAATGGCCCGACGTTCGCCACCACGACCGACCGGCACCAGATCACCGGAGCGTTTGGCCAACGGGTACAGATCGGACCATTTCCAGACATACGGCACGGCGCGCGGCATGGGATGTTTGGGCATCAGGTTACCGATCTGCGTCCACAGCGGCATCATGTGCCCGGCTTCGAAATCGGCATACAGTTGGCGCAATTCCGGGGTGTCATCCGGCGCCATGACGTTGTGAACGGGGGCCTGTTCAAGGCCATCATGATTGGACATGGCTACGTATCCTTCTTTCAATGAAGTGGCGATGCGCGGACTCGGTTCCAGGCCAAAGGTCTGCGCAGCTGGCAAGCGGAGCAATGCCGAATCAGTGCTTCATGCAGTTGTCGAGGCTCCAGCCATACAGCCACTGCATGGCATCGTAAAACTGTTCTTGCGTACGACCTTCCCACAGTTGATTGCGCACTTTGACGCTCGACACCTTTGGCGTGGTAAAGGCGCCCCATCTCGCGAGCCGACCAGAGGATCCGGGCTGTGCGCGGGATGCGGATGGTTTCGTACAAGAGGAAGGCTGCCGTCAGGTCAAAATTGCATTGTTTGATAGCCTGCCCAAGTACCACAGCGTCTTCCAGTGCACTGCACGCACCTTGGGCCAGATACTGAGTCATTGCGTGAGCCGCATCGCCGAGGATGGTTACGCGGCCTTCGCCCCATTTTTCCACTGGATCACGGTCTGCGGTGGCCCATCGACGCCATGAGGTCGGGCGATCAAGCATCTGGCGTGGACGCGGGTGGATGCCCTCGAAGTAGCGAAGTACCTCCTCCTTGCTGCCTTCGGTAACGCCCCACTCTTCCTGCTGATTGCTGTGGAAGGTGACCACCAGGTTATATTGCTTGCCACCGCGCAACGGGTAATGCACCAGGTGGCAACGCGGACCAGCCCAGAGCATCGGCGCGTTGACGCGCAAGTCCTCGGGCATGTCTTTTTCATCCACGACTGCGCGATACACCACATGTCCGGTCACGCGCGGCGGCTCGCCATGCAACACATCGCGCACAACGGAACGAACGCCGTCGCAACCGATCACAGCATCGGCGCGGTAGATGTTGCCATTTTGGTCAGTCAGGGTTACGCCATCGGCGTCCTGCTCAAGGTTTTTAATGCAGACCGAGGTTTTGAACTGAATCAGCGGATTGTTTTGTACCGCCTCAAGGATCGACAAATGAATGTCGGTACGGTGGATCACACCATAAGGGTTGCCGAAGCGCTCGCGGAACGCTTCACCGACCTCGATGCGAGCCACTTCGTGTGCGTCGACTGCATCCATCATGATCAGATGATCGGTGAACACCGAGCGACTGCGGGCCGCCGCTCCGGCGCCAAGCGCATCGAGCGCTGCGTAGGCATTGGGTCCAAGCTGAATGCCGGCGCCGATTTCGCCAATATGGTCAGCCTGCTCCAGTAGCAACACAGCGATACCTTGCTGGGTCAACGCCTGAGCGGCAGCGAGGCCACCGATGCCACCGCCAACGACGATAATCGACTGTTTTTTATTTTGTGCAGTCATGATTCGAGTCTCCAATATGTTGCCGTGCAGGCTTCTTGAATGAGCAGCGGAGCCTGCGGATAAGTCATGCAATGAAATCGGGTTGCCGCGCAGGCGCAGCGGCCTGAAAGGCTGGCAGTTCCAGGCAATGGCGATACACGGCCATGATCCGCGGATAGCTGGAAAGATCGCAGCCCATGCGCTCGGCATTGGCGACTTGGGCTATCAGGCAGCATTCGGCCAGGCCCGGTTCCTCACCCACGCAGTAGTTGCCGCTGCCATGGCGTTGCAGTAGCGCTTCAACGGCACTCAGGCCTTCGGCGACCCAGTGTTTGTACCAGGTTGTTTTTTGCTCGGCACTGACTGCCAATACGTTCTGCAGATAATTGAGCACACGCACGTTGTTCAGTGGGTGGATATCGCAGCCAATCAGGTTGGCGATTTCCAACACGCGGGCACGCTGCAGGGCATCGACGGGGATCAGGCGTGGGCCTGCGTATTGGCTGTCGAGGTAGTCGATGATCGCAAGGGATTGGGTCAACAGGGTGCCATCCGCGTCAAGCACCGGTACACCACCAATCGGGCTGAGCTCGCGGTGAGCGGGACTGTACTGCTGGCCCTCCCGCAAGTTGATGCCCTGGTAATCATAGGGCAACCCCTTCAATTCGAGCGCGATACGCACTCGGTAGGAGGTGGAGCTATTGAAAAAGCTGTAGAGCTTCATGTGTGCAATTCCTATGGTGTATCAATGAACGGCGATTGACGGCTGCGCTAAAGAACGGCTGTAGCGCAAGCCCATCACAAAAATCGCGGCGCTAGCCAGCAAGGCCGGCAACATCAGGACCGTAAAGATGCCGTTGAAGCCCATGCCCATG
The DNA here is from genome assembly GCF_016651255.1 of Pseudomonas sp. TH10. Taxonomy (GTDB): domain Bacteria; phylum Pseudomonadota; class Gammaproteobacteria; order Pseudomonadales; family Pseudomonadaceae; genus Aquipseudomonas. The sequence goes on along the minus strand of NZ_JAEKEG010000054.1, from coordinate 24,198 downwards.
CTCAGCATCCAGCCACCACCCAAAGTACCGAGGACCGAGCCGATGCGACCGACACCATGGGCCCAACTGACCCCGGTGGAACGCATGGTGGTCGGGTAGAAACTCGCTGCCAGGGCGTTGGCCCCGACTTGCGAACCGCTGATGCAAAAGCCCATGCCGAACACCCCGATCGTCAACAGGATGAATTGATCATGGAACAGACCAATGAGCATCAGGCAGAAAGCGCCGGCGATGTAGGCACAGACCAGCACCCGGAACGGATTGAATCGGTCCATCGCTGCGCCCAAGAGAATTGCCCCTAAGGTGCCACCGACTTGAAACATGGCGCTGACCCGCGCCGCCTGGCTAAGTGACAGGCCGGTGTCCTTGATCAGGATCGGCAACCAACTGGTCATCATGTAGATGATCAGCAGACTCATGAAAAATGAGGTCCACAGCAGCAGGGTTCCTGCGCGATGGCTACCGCTGAGAATCTGGCTGATCGGCGATTGACCGGGGTTGGACTCACCGATGCCGTCGTGAATGTCGTAACTGAGATTACTGGGCAGCGGTTGCCCCGAGATGCGTTGCAAAATGGCGCTGATCTGCTTTGCAGGCGCCGAGCGCTGCACCAGGAATCGCACTGACTCAGGCAAGAACACGTAGAGAATCGGCAGGAACAAGAGAGGCAATACACCGCCCAAAAACAGCACGCTTCGCCAGCCGTAAACCGGCACCATCTGGGCGGCTATTACGCCCCCGAGCGCGGACCCCAGCGTGAAGCCGCAGAACATGGTGGTGACCATCAACGAGCGACGGCGTTGCGGGCAGTATTCAGACGTCAGGGTGATCGCTTGGGGCATGGCGCCACCCAAGCCAAGTCCGGTCAGGAAACGCAAGATGGTCAGGCTGAAGACATCTTGTGATGCACAGGCGGCAAGGCTCCAACCGCCGAAGAATAAAACGGAAATCAGCAAGATGGTTTTGCGACCGAAACGGTCAGCCAGCGGGCCGGCGATGAAAGCACCGAGCATCAGGCCCAGCAATGAAGCGCCGAGTACCGGATTGAGTTGCGCAGGCGTCAAACCCCACTCGTCGCGCAAGGCGGGGGCTATGAAACCGACCGCAGCAGTGTCCAAGCCATCGATGGCCGTGATCAAAAAACACAAACCTAGAATCATCCACTGGTAGCGGCTGACCGGCCTGCTGTCGATGAAGTCTTGTACATCCACACTGTTATTTTTATCAGTGGAAGACATGAGCGAATCCTCCGGGCCTGCACGTTATGCGGGCCGCGTACGGGCAATTCGAGTCGGGGCAGACGGCGTGGAGCCGACCCCGGAACGTATTAAACGATGTCGACCTGGATCTCGCCCAAGCCTTCTACACCGCCGGTCATGCGCTCGCCGACCACCACTGGCCCCACACCTTCAGGTGTACCGGTCATGATCAAGTCGCCAGGCTGGAGTTCGAAGAAGCGAGAGAGGTAGCTGATGGTTTCCGGGACAGACCAGATCAGCTTGTCGATATCGCTGCGCTGCTTGTCCGTGCCATTGACCTGCAGCCACAGGCCGGCCTTGCTCGGGTGGCCAATCTGGCTGGCAGGGTGCAATGGACCGATCGGTGCCGAGGCATCGAACGCCTTGCCGATTTCCCAGGGGCGGCCCATTTCGCGCATTTTCATCTGCAGGTCACGGCGAGTCATGTCCAGGCCAACGGCATAGCCATAGACATAGTCGTTCGCCTGCTCCAGCGGAATATCGCGACCCGCCTTACCAATGGCCACAACGAGTTCGATTTCGTAGTGGTAGTTGCTGGTTTCGGCCGGATAAGGCAGTTCCAGGGGCTGGTAATAGGCCACCGAAATTACCGCATCGGCAGGCTTGCAAAAGAAAAACGGCGGCTCGCGGTCTGGATCGAAGCCCATTTCACGGGCGTGAGCGGCGTAGTTACGGCCAACGCAATAAACGCGGCGTACCGGAAACTTTTGCTCACTGCCAGCGACCGCCAGGGTCACGGGGGCTTGTGGCTCGAATACGTAGCTCATGAGAAGGCTCCTGGTAAAAAGGGTGGATCATGCTGTGCGCGATAAGCAGGTTGCGCTGGCATGCAGCGACCCCGGCATTGGTCCATTAAAAACCTGCCACCTCTATGCGAATAATGATATTTTCGGATGCATCCATACTTTTTTCGTATATGAGCACTATGACCTGGACGACCCGTTTACGCCTCAGACACCTGCAGCTGCTGATCAGTCTTGCCGAAACCGGGAGTGTCAGCGACGCCGCCCGTACCGCTAACACCACCCAACCCGGACTGTCGAAATGGCTCAAGGATCTGGAAGAAGATGCAGGCGCCACGCTGTTCGAACGACACGCTCGGGGATTGCGCCCAACCGCTCAGGGTGAGCTGCTGATCAACCACGTACGGCGTATCCTGAGCGAAATGGAGCGGGCACAGAATAATATGGATGCGCTCAAGGAAGGCAGCGCTCCTAGCATCACCGTCGGTACTTCACCTGCCGCGGCGCCAAGCCTGGTACCCGATGCCATCGCTCACTTCCTGGCCATGCACCCACGGGCACATGTCTCTTTGCAAGAGAGCACCATGAATGTATTGCTTGAGCGGTTGGAGCTTGGTCATCTGGACCTGGTGGTTGGACGCCTCGACAGCTATCAGCCCAGGCCCACGTTGAACAGCCAGATGCTGTTTCGAGAACCCACACAGGTCATTGCCCGTCCCGGGCATCCGCTGACCTTGAAATCACACCTCACCTGGGATGATCTCTTGGCCTTCGACTGGATTCTCTGGCCAGAGGGAACGCCCATTCGCCAGCGGCTGGACTCGGCGTTGAGCAATGCGGGGCTCAAACCTTTGCCAAGTCGGGTCGAGTCGTCATCGCTAATGGCCAATCTGTGGCTGCTGCAAACGAGCGATATGCTTTCGATAGCCTCTGGCCGTGTCGCCGAGCATTTCACCAATCGTGGTCTAGTCAAGGCCCTTGACTTTGATATGGGCGCTGAAGGCAGCATCGGAGTCTGTTGGCGAGATGAACCTTACATTGACAATGCAGTTCTTGATTTCCGCGAATGCTTGCTTAGGGCCTCTGGCCGAGACAACCATATAAAATAACCCTGAGTCGATGACGAGCTGCTCAACCGCTGGTCTGGCTGCGGGACGATCCCTGGATGTAGACCCTAATGAAAAATGCTCCGCATCATTCGATACGAAGCATTTTCTTTGAGCACTGCGCAGATTGTCAGGTTTTCACATAGTCTGCGAAAGTCTTTATTTCAGTAATTTTCAGAGTTTACTGGAGCTATGTATCTCTATTGGTTTTTTTCATCTACTGACTATAAAACCACATCGCAAGTTACAAATGGTTTGAGCCCGCCAATAAACGTTTTGCCGTGTTCAAACCAAACCTTCCTTTCTCGGCCGCCATGTAAAACTCATAGTCGGCCTGATCGCGAAACCAGCATTCCCCAATTGCATGCACTGGTGGCACCTCAAGATAGGGTACGTGGGTGTCGCTGGGGTTCTCTGACACCAGCCTGACCTCATATTTGTACAAGCCAGGGATACCCTCACTCATTTCAAAGTGACGCCTGCATTCCTGTTTGAAGACTGCATCGCTCATCGTTTGAGGCTTAACCAGCAAATAGACGATTCTGATCATTTGAATTTCCTTCAAGTGCGTTGTCCGGACAACGGTTGCGGGGACGGGCCGGTTCCTTTTTCAACCACATCAAGTTCATCGAGCCGAACCCCCTTGGTTTCGGGTAATAGCAGCAGGGCAAATACAGCGATAGCGTAAGCGACCAGGCAAAACGCGCCAACAGACTGGGAGAGACCGAATCTGGCAGCGAGCAGCCCGACCCCGGTGACGGCCATTGCCCCCACCGATTTGCCGACGTTGTACGAGAAGCCCATGCACGTGGTGCGAACCTGGGTCGGGAACAACTCGCTTAGGAACGGGCCCAGCGCCGCAAACATACCGATCGCCAATGCGCCGACCAAAAAGCCCATGATGTGCGCTACCAGAGGGTTGAGCGGAACGAACATATAGGCAACGGTGACAATCCAGGAGGCCAACGACAGGATCATCAGCGTCGGGCGTCGGCCCAGGCGGTCTGACATGTAAGCGGTGGTGGCGAAGCCGCAAAGACTGCCTAGCGCCATGATCAGAATCGTCAGGATAAGCGACCCGGACACAACACCGCGCTCGGCCATCATCGAAGGCGTCCAGACCAGAATCACGTAGCAGCCCGCCTGCAATCCAATCACCAACAAGCTGGCAAGCATGCTGACCTTGATGTACTTGGCGGAAAACACGGTTCCGATAGAGGCTTTGTCCGTATCGAGCTCCTGCGATTGCTTGAACGCATCCGAATCCTTGACGTTGCGTCGAATGAAAATCACCACCAGCGCGGGCAGTACACCGACCCAGAACGCCACACGCCAGGCGTACTCAGCGGGGAAATACGCCAGGATCCCGGTGACGATCAGCACCGCGCCGGCCCATCCCAATGCGAAACCGGACTGCACGAAACCCAACGCCCTCCCTCGATTTTTCGGATTGATGACCTCGGCCATGAGCGCTACACCGATAGCCCATTCGCCGCCGAATCCCAAGCCTTGGAGAGTTCGTGCGACCAGCAACTGCTCAAAATTTTGCGCAAACCCCGCGACGACGCCGAAGAACGTAAACCAGCACACCGTGAAAATCAGGATGCGCACACGCCCGAAGCGGTCGCTCAGGATGCCTGCGATCCATCCACCCAAGGCCGCCGACAGCAAGGCCGATGTCCCGACAATTCCCGCCTCGCCTTTGGTCAGCCCCCAGATCCCGATCAGCGTGGGCAGCAGGAAGCTGAACATCTGCATGTCATAGGAGTCCAGAGCCCAGCCGGCATAGCAGGCCCAAAAGGTTTTCTTCTCACGCGGGGTGCCACTTTTGTACCAGGAGAACATGGGCCGATCCTTATTGTTATAGGGGGTGCATCCAGGGGGCCGAGGATGAACCAGTCGTGTTGATCTGCCCATTTTCGTTATTGAAAGCCGGCCTTTTGCTTTTGCTAAGAAGCCCGGATTGTCGATCCACCTGTCCGCTGGCCACTCGAATTGCTAAACGCCTGGGCAATAATCAGTTCAACCATGGCGTAGACCAGATCCAGGCGGGCGCTCCCGGAGAGCCTCAGCGCTGGCAGCCAGGCGGGGGCTTGATTGAGTAGCGTGACGATGCCTTTCGTGCAGGTGTGGCTGCACGCCGAAGGGCCAATAGCTGCAGCGATGATCTGTTCGTACCGCGCACGATGGGCATCGGCCTGATCGAGCCAAGGCTCACTTAGATGACGCCACTCCTGTTCCAACAGTTGAAAATGGCAGGGCATGCGGTCCTGTAGGCTCAAGTGCATCTCGATGATCTTGCGCAGCCGCTTCGGGGCCTCGGTCTTGCGCTGTATTTGCATGGCCTTGGTCTGTAATAACCCCAGCAGCTCTTCAAACAACTCGTAGAGCAACGCCTCCTTGCTCTCGATGTGGTTGTAGATCGAGCCGCATTTGATCCCAAGGGCCGAGGCCAGCTCGCGCATACCGACATTGCTGTAGCCCTTGCTGGCAAACAGCGAAATCGCTTGTTGGCGTGTATCCAGAAATGTGTTTATAGCCGCCTGCTCCCACAAAAGTCTGACAGCAGCATGATTGGCAGGGCCGGCGACAGCAATTTCAAAAAATGGAAGGCGGCGTTGCATCCTACCTGCCCAGCCTTAGGCAAAGCTTCACGCTGACTTACGCAAAAGCCAATTCCCCACCACCGCTCTCCCCTTCATCCTGTTTGCAACTGCAGCCAATGGGGAAAGCACAACATGCAAGATTTCGAACCGGGAAGCTGGGTCGGCCGAACACAGGTGCGCAATGACCAGTTCAGCCCCTCTTTGGTGCGGCGCATCGCTGCGATGTTCAACGTCCCTGCGCCAACGGACTGCCAGGAGTTACCTTGGCTGTGGCACTGGTGCTTTTTTGATGACTGCGCCGAACAACGCCAGCTCGGACCTGACGGGCATCCGACGCTGGGCGAATTCATGCCGCCTGCGTATGGACGTAACCGCATGTGGGCAGGCAGCCGAGTCGAGTTCTTCCATCCTCTGCGGGTCGGTGCGTCCGCCCGCCGTCACACGACGATCAAGCATATCGAGGAAAAAAAGGGCCGCACCGGATCCCTGCTATTTGTCACGCTCGCTCATGATGTGTGGCAAGACGAGCAGCGGTGCATCAGCGAAGAGCAAGACATCGTTTACCGTGAACCGAACCCACCCAAGCTCAGCGCCGGTGAGCCGCCTCCCGAAACGCAGTGGAGCGAAAACATCAGCCCCGATCCGCTCCTGCTGTTCCGGTACTCAGCCGTCACCTTTAATGCGCACCGCATCCATTTCGATTGGCCTTATGTCACCGGGACAGAGGGTTATCCCGGCCTGGTCGTTCATGGTCCGCTGACCGCCACCCTGAACCTGGCCGCTTTCGTACAGGCAAACCCATTGGCACGTGTTCGGCAGTTTTCCTTTCGCGGTATTCGCCCTCTGATAGCGCCCACCCCGTTCAAGGTCGGTGGACACCATACCCGGCACGGTTTCGCTGACCTCTGGGCAGGCGATGAGAGCGGTATCAGCCAACACGCAAGCGTCGAATTCGACTGAGTTTTGCATCACTCCATAGGACTTGAGATGAATCCCAATAACAACGAAGACTTCAATGCCATCCGCGAAGGCGTACGCGCCCTGTGCGCCGAGTTCGATGCCCCTTACTGGCGCCAGGTCGATGAAGAAAAGGCTTTCCCGAAGCCTTCGTAAAAGCCTTGACCGATGCTGGCTGGCTGTCGGCGATGATCCCCACCGAATACGGCGGTTCAGGCCTGGGCCTGGCAGAAGCTTCGATCATTCTTGAAGAAGTGAACGCTTGCGGTGGTAATTCCGGCGCCGTGCACGGGCAGATGTACAACATGTTCACCCTGCTGCGTCACGGCAGCACGGCGCAGAAAAGCCTTTACCTGCCGAAACTGGCCACCGGTGAATTACGCCTGCAATCGATGGCCGTGACCGAGCCCACCACCGGTACCGACACCACCAAGATCAAAACGACGGCGGTCAAGCAAGGTGACAAGTACGTTATCAATGGCCAAAAGGTCTGGATCTCGCGGGTGCAGCACTCGGACCTGATGATCCTGCTGGCGCGCACCACGCCGCTGGCCGAGGTCAAGAAAAATCTGAAGGCATGTCGATCTTTCTCGTCGACTTGCGCGAGGCCATCGGCAACGGCCTCACCGTGCAGCCCATCGCGAACATGGTCAATCATGAGACCAACGAGCTGTTCTTCGACAATCTGGAGTTGCCGCTGGACAGCCTCATCGGCGAAGAGGGCAAGGGCTTTCGCTACATCCTCGATGGATTGAACGCCGAGCGTACGTTGATTGCCGCTGAATGCATCGGCGACGGTCGCTGGTTTATCGAGAAAGCCAGTGCCTATGCCCGCGACCGTGTGGTGTTCGGACGCCCGATCGGGCAGAACCAAGGCGTGCAGTTCCCGATTGCCGAAGCCCATGTCGAGGTTGAAGCGGCGGACCTGATGCGCTGGCGCGCCTGCGATGAATACGACAGCGGCGAGAACGCCGGGGCCAGCGCCAACATGGCTAAATACCTGGCGGCCAAGGCGTCCTGGGAAGCGGCCAATGCTTGCCTGCAAACCCATGGCGGGTTTGGCTTCGCCTGCGAATACGACGTAGAGCGCAAATTCCGCGAAACCCGTCTGTACCAGGTGGCTCCGATCTCAACCAATCTGATTCTGTCCTACGTCGCCGAGCATCTGCTTGAACTGCCACGCAGCTTCTAAGGAGCGAAATCATGAATGATCACCTGATGCGCTCGGCGCTTTTCGTGCCTGGCAACCGGCCCGAACGGTTCGCCAAGGCGCTGACCAGCGGCGCCGAAGTCGTAATCGTCGATTTCGAGGATGCTGTCCAGGCGTCGGACAAAGCCTTGGCCCGGGACCATCTCGGAGCGTTTTTGCAGGCAACGCCGACCGCCCGCGTCTGGGTACGAATCAATATGGCCAGCCATGCTCAGCACGAAGCCGATCTGGCGTTCTGTGCGAACCAATCCGGCGTGTGCGGCGTCATGTTGCCCAAGGCTGAAAGCGCAGAACAGGTCGCCCGGGCTGCCACTACTGGTCAGCCGGTTTTGCCTATTATCGAAAGCGCATTGGGGTTGCAGGCGCTGGCCGCGATTTCTCAGGTTTCGGGTGTAGACCGGCTGACCTACGGTGGCCTGGACATGAGCTTGGACCTCGGCTTGATTGCAGGCACCGCTGGCGCTGAATGCATGCTCGATCAGGTTCGGTTCGCCCTGCTGCTGCACAGTCGTCTCGCTGGCTTGGCCCCACCGCTGGAGACCGTCTATGCGCGCATTGACGACCCCGTCGGTTTTGAGCACTTTGTCTTGAGCGCAAATAACAAAGGGTTTGCAGGTATGCTGTGTATTCACCCACGCCAGGTCGAGGTTGTGCATCGGGCGTTGGCGCCAACCCTCACTCAGGTGGATTGGGCTCGGCGTGTGCTGGCGAGCGCAGATCAACCAGGCGCCTTTCAACTAGACGGGCAAATGGTCGACGCCCCGGTGATTCAACGTGCACGCAATATCCTGAAATCCGCCAACAACGCCTGACGCCAAGCGATACCATTAATGGACCATCAGGATTTCCGGCGGTCCATTTTGCGATACGGCTAAAGGACCACCAAACTCTGATGGTCCTTTTTTGGTTTCAGTGCTGCCTGGTTCGCTCAGTTATTCGAATGCATAGGTATACGACAGAATCACTCGGTTTTCGTCCAGGTCACCCAGTGCATCCGAACGCACCATCGCGTTGCGCCAGCGCATTCCGAAGTTTTTCAGCGGGCCAGTCTGGATGACGTAGCTCACGTCCAGATCGCGTTCCCACTCCTGGGCGTTGCTACCCGCCACCTCGAACCCGTCACCTCGCAGATAGCGTGCGAGAAAGGTCAGGCCCGGCACGCCAAAAGCGGCCATGTTCACGTCGTAGCGAGCTTGCCATGACCGCTCTTGGGCACGGGTGAAATCGAGAATCTGCACCACGTTTGCAACGTTCGGGTCCGCATCCTGCAAGAAGGGAAGCGCTGAATGGCCACGGTTGTCCTGGTAGCCGACCCGCCAGGTATGCCCACCCAGATTGGCCGACAACAGCAGCGACGTCAGTCCGCACTGTCGATCTTTCCTGCCCGCTGAGCTCCCGCCTCAGAGGAGTCGAAGTAACCCAGGTTACCACCCAACGTCCAGCGCCCGAGGGTCTGAGTAGCCAGCAGGCCGTAGTAGTTCTGCTGGTAGACATTCTCCAGCTCTGCCCGCCAAAAGGAGGCAGTCAACTGTGGACTCAAGGTATAGGCCGCACCGGCGTAATCGAAACGGTCACTGCTGGCCGAATAGTTAGCCGTTCTCAGGTCATCGTGATTACCACTGGAGTTACGGTAGTTGACGCTGCGAAATTGCCCGACATCAATCATCAGGTTATCCACGTCGGTGGACGTCAGGGCGACGCCATTAAAAAGCGGTGGCAGCAGCCGCGCATCACTGGACAACACGACGGGAGACTTAGGCATCAAACCGCCCACTTTAATCTCGGTTTTCGACAATTTGGCCTTGAACACCCCCGACAAATCGCTGTATTCACCCGGCCCCGCGTTTCCAAATGCGTTAGGCAGCAAACCGGTGCCTGCGCGGGCAGCGGACGAATCCAGTTTGACCCCTAGCGCGGCATTCAGGTCTACACCGAAGCCTACCGGGCCTTCAGTGTAGCCAGATTTAGCGTTGAACATGAAACCTTGCGCCCACTCTTCTCGCTTGGACTGGGGGGCATTGTCCTGGCGAAAGTCACGGTTGAAGTAAAAGTTGCGCAGACTGAGCGTGGTGCTGCTGTCGCCAAGAAAGTCAGCTTGGGCGATGCAAGGAAGGACCAGAATTGGCGCTACACAGGTAAGCGCGCACGCATGTGCCAAGGGAAGCTTTTTGCATGGGAGGTGGTTTCCGATAATTATTTTTATTGGGTCGCCACAGCGTCGGACGCTCAGGGCGCAGCCAGCATGGGCAGCCCTTTACGGCTTGGGTATTGGATTTTGCTTAACCGGCACTTGCGCCGAGGAAAACACCCCCTACCAAAGGGTGGTGGTTAAGCAGCACGGAACGCTGCCTTTTGCTAAACGAAATTGTCTGGCAGATCCACCTCCGCCATGCTGGTTTGAACATGTCGCACACACCCATAACAAAAGGTACCAGCGTGATGAAAGACGCTTTGATCGTGTCGCCGCTGAGAACGCCTATCGGCAAATTTGGTGGCGCACTCGCCTCACTGACTGCTGATCAGCTCGCGGCTACGGTGATTCGTACTCTGGTGAGTCGCCTGAACCTCGCCCCCGATTCTCTTGATGAAGTCATCGTTTCCCAATCTTACGCCAATAGCGAGGCGCCCTGCATGGGCCGCTATGCCGCACTGCTGGCCGATTTGCCCATCGAGGTGCCGGGTTACTCGCTAGACCGGCGCTGCGGTTCGGGCCTGCAGGCCATCGCCGATGCCACGATGCGTATCCAGACAGGCCACGCCGAAGCGGTCATGGTCATCGGCGTCGAGAGCATGAGCAACATCGAGTACTACAGCAATGACATGCGCTGGGGCGCGCGCGCCGGCAGTGTGAAAATGCACGACCGCCTGGAACGAGGCCGTGAACGCTCACAACCCGAAGCTCGTTTTGGTCATATTTCGGGCATGCCGGAGACTGCTGAAAACCTGGCCCGCGATTACCATATTTCTCGTGAAGACGCTGACCGTTTCGCCGTTCGCAGCCACTTGAATGCAGCAACGGCATGGCGCGAAGGACGGTTTGCCGACGAGGTCATTGCCCTTGATGTGCCACGCAAGCGTGGCGCAAGCGAACGCGTGAACATGGACGAAGGCATCCGCGCGGATGCCAGTCTGGAAATCATGGCAAGCCTGCGCACACTGTTGCCTGATGGGGTGTGCACCGCAGGCAGCTCCAGCCAGCAAAACGATGCCGCTGCCGGCTGCCTGGTGGTGTCCCGCGAATACGCAGCACGGCATAACCTGCAACCGATCGCTCGGCTGGTGGACTGGTCCTCGGCCGGATGTGACCCGGCACGCATGGGTATCGGCCCGGTGCCCGCCGTGGCCAAGCTGCTTCAACGCACCGGTCTGAGCCTGGCCGACATGGGCCTGATCGAGGTCAACGAAGCCTTTGCCGCTCAGGCACTGGCAGTCTTGCGCGCCTGGGACATCCAGGATATCGAGCGGGTCAATGTCAACGGCTCGGGTATTTCTTTAGGGCATCCAATTGGCGCAACAGGCCTGCGTATCATGACCACCCTGCTCCATGAAATGCGCCGACGCGACGTGCGTTATGGACTGGAAACCATGTGCATCGGCGGCGGCCAGGGTATGGCCGCGATTTTCCAGCGCGTCTGAGCGAGGCAGCGACATGAACTGGGTGAAGGTAAACAACCAGGTACTGCGCTATGACCTAGGCCCGAAGACCGGGCCCGCGCTGGTTTTGATTCATGAAATGGGCGGCTCCCTGGAAAGCTGGGATCAGGTTTGCACCCTCCTCCAAGGGAAGTTCCAGACGCTGCGCTATGATGTGCGCGGCTCAGGACTTTCAGAAAAAATCGTCGGCGAAATCGATCTCGATGCACACATCCACGATCTCGCTGCATTGTTGGACAGGCTGCAGATCAACGGGCCCTTGGCATTGGTCGGGGTCGCGGTGGGCGCTGCCATTGCCATTCGTTTCGCGGCCCTTCATCCACATCGGGTCAGCCACTTGATCGCACTGGCACCGGCCTGCGGCGTGGCGCCCACGGCCCGCGAGGCTACGCTGGCAAGCGCCAGCATGATTCGCCAAGAAGGATTGAAAACACTGATCCCGGCGCTGCTGGACAAGACCTGGCCCGCACCGTTGCGAACAGATGCCGCTGCATTCGAACGCTTCAACCTTCGCTGGCTGAGCGCAGGCCCGCATAGCTTCGCCGCTATCTTCGCGATGCTTGCGCGCATGGAGCTGGAGGCCGATCTGCCCCGCTTACCACTCCATTCACTGCTGGTCGCAGGCGAATTTGATGGCTTGCGTCCGCCTACGGAAATCAATCGGCTCGCGGGTTTTGCCAGTCACATCGAAGCGCTGCAGGTTGCCTCGGGGCATTTCATGCCAGTACAGAGTCCGCGCTGGGTCGGGGCGCTGCTTGAACATTACATTCTCGAAGGCCGTACTGGCGCCGAGATTTACCGCGATTTCATGGCCAAACCTGAACATCGGGTCGCCGTCAGCGGGCACGCTGCCTAGCTGAACCTAATAAGAGAAAAGAGGAAAACACACCATGATGCAGTCACGCATGATCGGCGATATAAAAGTCACCCGAATCCTCGAATACGCGGGACCGACCCACGATCCCGCCTTTCTGTTCCCCTCGATCGATCGCAGCGTTCTCGAAGAGCACCAACAATTGATGGCACCCCATCATTGGGTGCCACAAATGGACAAATTGATCGTGACCATCCAGTTCTGGGTGGTCCACGCCGGTCAGCAACATCATCGTGGTCGACACCGGTGTCGGAAACTTCAAGCCGCGTGCGGGCATCCCGCGGATGAACATGCTCAATACCCTGGTGCGCGAATGGATGACCGCTGCGGGTGCGGCGCCGGAAAAAGTAACCCATGTCGTAATGACGCACCTGCACGCCGATCACGTCGGCTGGAACACCACATGGCAGGACGGACGCTGGGTACCGACATTCCCCAACGCCCGTTACTACATTCCCAAACAAGACTTCGACTTCTGCAAGGAAGGCAAGAACAAGGAGTCAGGCGTCATCGACGTGTTCGGTGATTCGTTCTTTGACAGCGTCATGCCAATCATCGAAGAAGGGCTTGGCGTGATGATGGAGGCGCCCCAGGAAATCGCCGATTGCCTGGTGGTCGAGCCTGCGCCAGGACACAGCCCGGGGCAAGTGGCATTCCGCGTACGCTCTCGCGGTGAGGAAGGTCTGTTCTGTGGCGACATCCTGCACAGCCCGATTCAGATCGTTCGTCCAGACGTGAATTCCGGTTATTGCATCTGGGAAGACGCTGCCCGCACTACGCGAATGGAATTCCTCAACCGCGCCGCTGATCGGGAAGCGCTGATCATGCCGGTGCACTTTGGCGAGCCACATTGCGGCTATATCCGGCGACAGGGGGATGGCTTTCTTTTTGAACCGGCGCAGTGGTAGACCGGCGATCCCTACGCAGCCGCTCGTTAATGGACAGGCGATGGAGACTGCCATTACCTTGGGTGATCTCTGATCAAGAAGTTGAAGAATAATGGCGACCCATTTTGATATCACTGACTTCCGCCTGTTCATCAACATTGCGGAAACCAGCAGCCTGACCCGAGGCGCCGAGCGTTCGTTTCTGTCGGTTCCCGCGACCAGCAATCGCATCAAGAACCTTGAAGACAACCTGGGCATGCGCCTGCTCGAACGCTCACCTCAGGGCGTGACACTGACCAACGCGGGCAAGACCTATCTGCAACATGCGCGAGTGATCCTCGCGCAGTTGGCATTGCTCACAGGTGACCTGCAGGAATATGCCATTGGCCTGAAAGGACAGTTGCGGTTGCTGGCCAATACCACTGGCGATCACCGAATACTTGCCGCCGGTGGTGGGCGAATACCTGAAGACCCATCCGGACGTGCATATCGACATGCGCGAGCGCCTCAGCGACGACATTGTGCGCAGTATTCGCGATGGCGGCGCCGACCTTGGAATCGTGTCCGGCAGCGTGGTCACCGACGGGCTGCAAAGCGTGCCGCTGGTGTCCAGTCGCCTGATGGTCATCGCCCCCTCGGGCATCCCATACTGGCCAACAGCGAAGTGTTTTTCAAAGAAGCCCTGCAATACGCGTTCGTTTCGTTGCTCGAAGGCAGCGCGATCCACGTATTCCTCAGTCGGGCCGCCGCTGCGCTCCATACACCGTTGACGATTCGCGTGCAGGTAGCGAGTTCAGATGCGATTTTCCGGATGGTCGAAGCCGGTGCCGGCATTGCCATTGTGCCCCAGGCCGGATTCACCCGGCTCAAGGGCCAACAAAACATCGGGTCGTGCACCCTGCTCGATCCTTGGGCGGTCCGTACCTTCCAGTTGTGCGCGCAAGATTTTGACGGGCTTTCGTCGTTCGCCCGGGATTTCGCAAACAGCCTGGTCGAATGGTGCCACGCCTCGGACAGTGCTGCCCCACCGGTCTGAACAACGCTTGATGCCCCCGACAGAACACCAGAGTGCCCGTACTACGCGAGCCTGAGAGTAGGAGGTTCAATACACATGGGGGCTGACGGCCGCCTGCGATTTATAAGAAGAAGGAAGGCCATATGACCTATCACCGTTGGAAACATCGTCCAGAAGGCTCGAACTGGGGGATTTTGGCCCCGACGATCAGAAGGGACGACTCAACCTGCTCACCGCTGAAAAGGTTCTGCAAGGCATCGCCGAGGTCCGCGAAGGTCTGGCTTTCAGTTTGAGCCTGCCGCTGGACTACCCGGGCGGCAATGCCATGAACGCCAATCGCCGGCCCCCGATTCTGCGCCCCTTGCTGCGTAAAGGCGGGGTCAATATGAATTATCAATACGACCGCATACAGGCGGGCCGCCCCGACGTGCTGAGCGACGACCTGGCCATTTTGCATTTGCAGTATTCCACTCAGTGGGATGCCCTTCTCACGTTGGCGCCCTGTTCGACGCCAACGGTGACGGGGTAGCTGAGCCGCTTTATTACAACGGCTATGCCGCGGGCATTGATGTCGTCGGCCCCAGTGATATCGCCGATTGCGGAGTTGAGGGTGAAATCTCCCCGCACAGCACCTCGTGCGCCCACGCCCTAGGCATCGAACGCATGGCCGAAACCTGCGTGCAAGGCCGTGGCGTGATGATCGACCTGCACCATCACTACGGCGATGCCCGTACCCATATTGGTTATGACGAATTGATGTATGTGCTCGATGCCGATCAGGTAAAGGTCGAGCCTGGCGACATTGTCTGCCTGCACACCGGCTACGCCGAAGCGGTGCTCGGAATGAACAAGCAACCGGTCCCCCAGGTCCTGGACGCGCTGGGAGCGGTACTCGACGGTAATGACCAGCGTCTGCTGCAATGGATCACTGACAGCGGATTGGTCGCTATCGCTGCCGACAATTACTCGGTGGAAATTTTTCCCAACGGGCATGGCGATGGCTGTTGCTCCGTCATGCCGTTGCATCACCACTGCCTGTTCAAGCTGGGTATTCACCTGGGCGAACTGTGGCATCTCACGCCTCTGGCCAAATGGTTACGCGCCCACCAGCGCAATCGTTTTCTGCTGACCGCCCCACCCTTGCGTCTGCCGGGAGCCGTGGGTGCGCCGTTGAATCCTGTCGCAACCGTCTAGAGCTACTCAAGGAACACACAATGTCCAGAGAAAGAGTACTGATTACTGGCGGCGCCTCAGGTATTGGCGCAGCGATTGTTCAGCGTTGCATTGAAGACGGCTTCGAACCGGTGATTATCGACCGTATTGGAGAGGGCATTCTTGCTGACCTCAGTAATGTCAAAGCCACCGCGCAGGCGCTGGAACAAGCGCTGGCCGGCGGGCCTATCACCCGACTGGTCAACAACGTTGGCATGGTCTGCCCCAACAGCGCGCAGGAACAAAGCCTCGATGAGTTGGAACAGGTCTGGGCGCTCAACGTGCGCTGCTCGCTGCAGTGCATGCAAGCCCTTTTGCCCGGCATGAAAGACGCTGGCTTCGGGCGCATCCTCAACATGTCTTCACGCGCGGCCTTGGGCAAGGAGCTACGCAGCGCCTACGCCGCCACCAAGGCGGGATTGTTGGGTATGACCCGGGTCTGGTCGCTGGAGTTGGGCCGCTTTGGTATCACGGCCAACGCTATCGGCCCTGGCCCGATTCGTACTCAATTGTTCGAGCGCGCCAATCCCCCAGACAGCCCTCGCACTCAGGCCATCATCGATTCGATCCCCGTCAAACGCTTGGGCATGCCGGACGATATCGCCCAGGCTGCCGCGTTTTTTCTAGATGCCCGAAGTGGCTTTGTCACCGGTCAAGTGCTGTACGTCTGCGGTGGAATGACGGTCGGCGTGGCCGGTGTTTAACGCCTTCGTCAACCGGCCGTTAATCAGTGGTTAATCAAGCCTTCCGAAGACCGAAATTGTGGCTGCCCGCTGCGTTGGGCAAGCTGATCAGACCAGGCAGTTGAAGCGTGCGGGCCACGCACCCGACGCTTCAACTGCCTGTACCCCGTCGTTATCCCGACGCTGGACGATAACGGTGGACGATCTCACAACAAGGACCACATCCATGATCGACAAGCTTTCCACCAGCGTACAGGCGGCTCTGGCTGATATTCCCGATGGGGCCACCATCGCCGTGGGCGGTTTCGGCGGTGCGGGCATGCCCGATGACTTGATTGAGGCGCTGATCGACCAGGGCGCTCGCAACCTGACGCTCGTCAGCAATAACGCGGGACAGGGTGATACCGGTCTTGCTGCACTGCTCAAGGCGGGCCGGGTGCGTCGGATTCTCTGCTCCTATCCGCGCATGACCGGCTCTCACGTTTTCGAAACCCTCTATCGCGCCGGCAAGATCGAGTTGGAGATAGTGCCTCAAGGCAATCTGGCCGAGCGCTTGCGCGCTGCTGGCGTCGGTGTTGGCGCGTTCTTTACACCCACAGGCTTTGGCACGTTGCTGGCTGAAGGCAAGGAGACCCGCAGCATCGAAGGCCGCGACTATGTGCTTGAATATCCGATCCACGTCGATTACGCCTTGATCAAGGCCGAGGCCGGTGATCGTTGGGGCAACCTGGTATATCGCAAGACGGCACGCAACTTCGGCCCGGTGATGGCCATGGCGGCAAAAAACACGATTGCCTCCATCGAGCGCTTCTGCGAGCTGGGTGAACTGGACCCCGAGACCATCGTCACGCCGGGAATCTTCGTCAAGCACCTGGTGTTGCGCCGCGATCCGGCCAGCGAAACAGCGACACTTCTGAATCGAGCGGGATGACTGGTATGGACAAGAATGCACGCATCGCCATGGCGCAACGAGTCGCCCGAGACATAACCGAAGGCTCTTACGTCAACCTCGGAATTGGTCTGCCGACTCTGGTAGCCAACCACCTGCCGCTGGATAAAGACTTTTTCCTGCACAGTGAAAACGGCGTGCTGGGCCGCTGGCAAGCCGCCGCGCCTGGCGAAGAAGACTGGGACATGATCAACGCGGGCAAAGAGCCTATCGAACTCGCCCCGGGCGGCGCATTTTTCCACCATGCCGACTCCTTCGGGATGATGCGCGGCGGGCATCTGGATGTCTGCGTATTGGGCGCATTCCAGGTGTCGGCTACCGGTGATCTGGCCAACTGGCACACCGGTGCAGCGGATGCGATTCCGGCTGTGGGTGGTGCAATGGACCTGGCCATAGGCGCAAAGCGAGTCTTCGTCATGATGGAACATCTGGCCAAAGATGGTTGCAGCAAATTACTGCCAGCGTGCACCTACCCATTGACCGGCCTGGGTTGCGTGAGTCGTGTCTACACCGAACTGGCAACGATGGATATCACCGCCAGCGGCGTAAAAGTGCTCGAGTTGATCGGCGACATCACGCCACAGGCATTGCAGGAGGTGACACAAGTGCCGCTGGACTTCAGTGCGCTGACCCTGCGCGATGACTCGTCGACCTTGCACACGTCTTTGACCCGCAGCGCTTTGGCGACCATGAGCCAATGAACAGCGGGCGCAGTTGGGACCAACGCGATCTCACCGAACTGCTGACCCTGGAACCGGCGGGCCAGCAAAACTGGCGCAGCTATGCCTATGACATCAATGCCAACGGACGGGTCTATGGCGGTCAGTTGCTGGGACAAGCGTTGTGGGCCGCGGCGCAGACGGCGAACGGACGCAGCCCGAGCATGCTGCAAATGACGTTTCTGCAGGGTGCGCGCCCCAAAGACACCATCGAATACAGCGTCGAGGCGCTGCAAGATGGGCGACGTCTGTCCACGCGTCACGTCTATGGTGTCCAAGGTACCGGCCTGGTGCTCAGCGCCAATGCCAGCTTTCAAGTGGCACAGTCCGAACCCGGCGATCCGCACCAACTGCAGCAACTAATGCCGGCGCCGGAAAGCTTGTCGACCCTGGCTGAACTGGCCGAGCGTTACCCGCTGGACAGCGAGGCCGTGCAATTGCGTTTCAGCGCCCGGCCCGTACTCGATATCCGGCTGATTCATCAGGATCATTTCGAGCGCCCCGCTGCCCGCCGAGACATCGCGTACTGGGTACGCCTGAACCAGCCGCTTGCGGCCGAAGGCTGCCTGCACCATGCGGCACTGGCCTATTTGTCTGACGGTTGGCTGAACGCCAGCCTGGCACCCGGGCAAGGGATGCTTGATCTCTGGCAGAACCATTACGTCAGCAACCTCAACCACACGCTGTGGTTTCACAGCCTGGAGATCGACGTCAATGAGTGGTTGCTGTTCGTCAACGAGGCAGTGCGTAGCCTCTCCGGACGCGGGCTGACCATGACTCACATCTATCGGCGAGACGGTCGACTGGTCGCCAGCATGGCCCAGGACTTATTGATTTCATCACGCAATGCCTGAGCTTTAGTCAGGCTGAAAGGCCGGGTTTCGCAAAGGTAAATGGCCCCCACCCGGTCACTGCTGCAATCTGGTTCACAGCCTCGCAGGCCCAAGGCCCCTCCAATAACAAGCAGGACGGCGATATGTTCGAATGGTACAGAACCGGCTCCTCACAAGAACGCAAAACGTTCTGGGCATGTTTTTCCGGCTGGGCGCTGGATACTTACGACGCCCAGATGTTCAGCTTTCTATTGCCGACCCTGATGGCGGTCTGGCAGATATCCAAGGGCGAGGCCGGCATCCTCGGCACCGCCGCGCTACTTTCGGCGGCACTGGGCGGTTGGGCCGCCGGTATCCTCAGCGACCGCTACGGTCGGGTGCGGATTCTGATATTCACCATCTGCTGGTTCACGCTCTTCGGCGTGCTGGCAGGTTTTACCCAATCCTTCGAACAAATGCTGATCGTGCGCACCTTGCAAGGCCTGGGTTTCGGCGGTGAGTGGGCCGTCGGTGCCGCGCTGATGGCCGAGGTCATTCGTCCCGAGCATCGCGGCAAGGCGTTAGGGTTTGTACAGAGCGGGTTCTCGGTGGGCTGGGCCCTGTCGGCGGTGGTGATGACCGCGCTACTGGCTTACCTGCCACCGGAGATGGCGTGGCGTGTCGCCTTTTGGGTGGGGATCATTCCGGCAACGTTCGTGCTGTTCATCCGCCACAACGTCAAGGACGCCGAAATTTTCAAGGAAGCCAAGGCCGCCAATAACGAAAAGGCGTCGATCCTCTCCGCGTTCCGCCCTTCCGTGATCCGCCTGACCCTGCTGGGCGCCCTGTTAGTGACGGGTCTACAGGCCGCCGCCTATACGATCATGGCGTGGCTGCCAACGCTGATGGTGCAGGTCCGCGGGCTGAAGCCAGGGCCAGTCGTCTTCACGATGCTGATCATGTGCGCCGGCGCGTTCGCCGGCTTCGTCCTCACCGCGTACCTCTCCGATCGCTATGGTCGTCGGCCTGCGCTGCTGGTCTTCTGCCTGGGCGCATGGATTTTCACCGTGGTTTACATGCTCGTGCCGATGAGCCCCACCGTATTGATGCTGATGAGCTTTCCTGTCGGCGCCTTCGCCACGGGCATCTTCGCTGTCGTAGGGCCTTTCCTGAGCGAGCTGTTCCCAACTCACATCCGCACCACCTGCATGGGCTTTTCCTACAACCTGGGTAAATCCCTGGGTGCATTGTCTATCGCGGGCGTCGGCGTTCTGTCTGAGCGTTTTGGCTTGGCTGAAGCGATCGGTGGCTTTTGCCTGGTGGCCTACGCTTTGGCAATTATCGCCGTGTTGCTGCTGCCGGAGACGCGCGGTGTGCGCCTGGAAGATGTCGACGCCAACCTTGGTCACAACTCGGACAATCACAGCGCCAGGGTTGCCGATCATCCATTGATCAACAGCAAAATCCAATCGGAGTAGTACTCATGCTTTATCACGTAAAGATGGACGTAAACATTCCTCGCGATATCCCTGCCGACACCGTGGAAGCGATCAAAGTCGCCGAGAAGAAACGCGCCACCGAGCTGCAGGAGTCAGGGAAATGGCCGCACCTGTGGCGAATAGTCGGGCAGTATTCGAACATCAGCATCCTCGACGTGGCCAGCAACGACGAGCTGCATGCGCTGCTGTCCAGCCTGCCACTGTTCCCATTCATGACCATCCAGGTCACGCCATTGGCCAAGCACCCGTCCTCAATCGTCTAAATATCACGGCGGCCTCCGCGCCGCCGTTTTCCTCCCTTTTTGAAGCTTTGGCTGCCCAACCAGCAGCTGCGGCTGACTGTCGCCGAGATCGCCCCGATGCCACAGCTATTGCACCTCGAATCGCTGGACCTCACTACATTGATCCAAACTGGCGACACGGTAATGTGGGGGCAGGCCAATGCCGAGCCGTTGCCTTTGACCCAGGCATTGATGGCTCAAAGGCAAAAAATCGGCCGGTTCCGGGTGATGTTGGGGATCGCCAACAGCCCGACCTGCACGCCCGAGCACGCCGATCATGTGGATTTCATCGCGTATTGCGGCGCGGGGGCCAACCGCCAGCTGGCTAATGCCGGGGTGCTGCAGGTGATGCCCAGTCATTACTCCGAACTTCCCGACCTGATCAGCAGCGGTGCTTTGCGTATCGATGTGTTGATGCTGCAACTGGCGCCCGCCAATGCCGAGGGTCGCTACAGCCTGAGCCTGGCTAGCGAGTACTTGCTGCCAGCGCTCGACAGCGCACGCTTGGTGATCGCAGAAATCAATGCTCAGGCGCCATGGACTTACAGCGACCGGACTCTGGGAGACGATGATCTGGACGCCATCCTGTTCACCGATCGGGCTCCCATGGAAAATCCGATCAGCCGAGTCCGGGAAAGCGATCAGCGAATCGCCCGGCATATCGCCGGACTGATCGAAAATGGCGCCACCCTGCAGATGGGCATCGGTGCCATACCCGACGCCGTCTTGAGTGCATTAGGCGACCATCGCCATTTGGGCGTGCATTCAGGTAGCCTTGGTGACGGCGTGGCGCGCCTGATGCAAAGCGGTGCTATCACCAACCAGCGCAAGACAGTCGACCGAGGCATCAGCGTTGGCGGTATTCTCATGGGAAGCTGCCTGCTGCATGACTATGCCCACCACAACCGGGCGATCCAGTTACGCTCAACCCGCTACACCCACGATGCGCACGTCCTTGAGCGCATCGACAAACTGGTCGCGATCAACTCGGCCGTCGAAGTCGACTTGAGCGGTCAGGTCAATTCGGAGATGGCCGCGGGCAACTACGTCGGCGCCATCGGCGGAGCGGTCGACTTTATCCGTGGCGCACGGCGCTCAAAAGGCGGACTGCCGATTATCGCGCTACCTTCTACTGCGGGCGGTCATAGCAGAATCGTGATGAGGCTAAATGGCCCCGTCACGATTGCACGTAGCGACGCGGTCATTGTCGTCACCGAGTACGGCGTAGCAGATTTGCGCGGCACGACGCTCACTCAACGCATTACAAAATTGCTGGATATAGCCCATCCCGAACACAGGGCTGCGCTTCAGACGCAACTCGATAATGAGTAAATTTTTCGAACCCATTGAGTCAGCCCTTTTGGATCTATTGGTCACTAGCAAGCAACGGATGAAAGGCGCAGGGAGAGCGTTGCATGAGGAGAGGGAGTTCCGCGTTGAGGTCTGAAAATTTAGCTTATCGTTGATTTTGATGACTTGGACCAGACAGAATTGCCGTTTCCGACGTGACCCTGCGTGACGGCAGCCATGCCGTCCGCCGTCAGTACTCGATCCAGAATGTGCAGGACATCGCCCGCTCCCTGGACACGGCCAAGGTCGACTAGATTGAAGCGGCCCATGGTGACGGTCTACAAGATTCGAGCTTCGACTATGGTTTCGCGGCGCGCACTGACCTGGAGTGGATCGAGGCCGCCGCCGATGTCATCAGCCACGCCAAAACCACCACGTTGTTGTTACCAGGCATCGGCACGGTGGATGACTTGAAAGCGGCCTACAAAGCCGGAGCACGAGTGGTGCGCATCGCCACTCACTGCACCGAGGCGGACGTGTCGAAACAGCACATCGAGTACGCCCGCGAGTTGGGCATGGGCTCCGCTGGGATACAGCACGTCTGCGACCTCCAGCAAGGCCAGCTCGGTGACGCGAATGCCAGTGGTGTGTGTGAGCCACAAAAGCATCATGTCCCGCTCTGGCAGGCGGCCAGTCACAGATGCGACGCGGATAGTCACGACAGGCAGAAAACGGCCGATAGCCACCCGCAGTGTCGTCTAATCGCGGCAAAGACATCGAGGGGCTTTTCAGAAAAACTGCAAGGTTGAACCATGCCGGGAGGAAGGCCAGAATCGCGGCCTGGCCTTATGACTGAGCGGTGCCCGCTGCCTGCGCAGAAAGCACGTGTCCTCAGGCGCAAATCGATAAGATCACGCGTTGATTCCTGGCGCCTTGGACGATCAAGGTTTCGTGAAAAACCCTGGCCGCCAAGGCACCACCACGGCAATGCCTGACCTCAGGAGCCGTGTCCGCTCAATCACACCGCCATCACCGCGTCATACGCTAGGCGGGCAATCGCAGGGAGCACCGCTGTGTCTTCGGACATCGCTTGCCCTTGGGTAAATACTGCCAAGGTTAACGCCTGGTAATGCCCTTCATGCGCTGACGGCAACTCAATATAGCCAAGGTCATGACGGCGATAGCTGGCCAGCGGGTCGCCGGTCCAGCCGGTCCAGCCGGCTTTGGAGTAAAGCGTGGCGTCCGCGGGTAGACTCGCACCAAAATAGCCATTTATCTGCGCAGCAGGTTGCGCGGCGAACTCGGTGGTCAGCGACCGATGGAAGCGTGCAGCCATGATGCGGCAACGCTCAGGCGCCGCGACAGTGCCATTGAACAACTCGAACATCAGTCGCGCCGCCGCGTTACTGCACAACCGATTGTGGTTGTTGCCGCCAAAAGTGACAAAGGCTTTCTCGCGACCATAACGTTCATCGTCCATGAGTTTTTGACACAAATTGATATCCGCCAGCTCCGGCCACTTTAGGGATTTGAAATAGCGGTTGACTGCTTGCCGTCGATTAACCCAGGCCATGAATTCCTCGGGCGACAGCAAAGTATCGCCGGTGGTAGCGGTGATCAGATCGATGACGTAGTTGGTCGCGGTATTACTGGACCAGATGATCATGTCGCGCATTGCCCGCTCTAGATCTTCATGAGGCTGAACCCGACCATTCGCCAGGCAAGCGTCAATCGCTATGAGGTAAAAGCCTTGACCACGCTGCACGGATAGAATAATTGGCTTCCCCGATAAGCGAAACCTTCCGGGCGATGAGCTTGCCCATCCTGAGTAAGGCGCTGAGGGTGCAACAACAGCGTCATACCCAAACCGTTTTCACTAAGCCCGGCCGAGCGAAAATCCTCCAGGGCTTGCTGGACCAGTCGGTTTCCCAGCGCCTGGCTTCGGGTGGTGGTGTCAAAGAACATAACGAGACGACTCCTGATTAGGACTCCTGACCAACGGTTCGTGAGGATATAGGCAGCGAACCCGGTGTTCGGATGGGTACTCTGTGAGTGCGGGAACCGCGTCTTGGCAGGCGGCAGTCACGCGAGGACAACGGCTGGAAAAGGCACACCCAGGCGGCGGATTGTGTGGGTCGGGCAACTCCCCTTCCAGGCTCGGCGCGAGGTTGCGCTGCTCCGGGTCAGGCAAGGGGATCGCCGACAAAAGCGCGCGGCTATAAGGATGCATAGGAGAGTCGAACAAGGCATCGGCTTGCGCCACTTCCATCATCTGCCCCAGGTACATCACCCCGATGCGCTGGCTTACGTGACGCACCACGTTTAGGTCGTGAGCGATAAACAAAAACCCCACGCCCAGCGTGTCCCGGATCTCTTCAAACAGGTTGATGATCTGCGCCTGCACAGAAGCATCCAGGGCCGACACCGGCTCATCAGCGACAA